>NZ_JBEZHO010000024.1:0-126186 GCF_040650615.1 Streptomyces sp. NPDC048643 | reverse complement strand
CTCGCCCGGGCGGTCCGGGACCGTCAGGCGCTCCCCGACCCGGTGATCGCCATCGAGCACGACCGGGACATCCTGATGCTCGACGCGGGTCTCGTGACGGACGATCGCCGCCCCGCCCCTGCCTGATCGGCCGGTCGGCCACGTCGGCCTCCCCTGCCGGGTTTCACACGGCGAGGCGCTGCGGGGTGCCGGGGTCGCCGTCGGCGGCCTCGGGAACGACGCCGTGCTGCTCCTCCTCCGGGCGACCCTTCCTGGGCAGCAGGAAGGTGACCGCGAAGAAGGCCACCAGCAGACATGCCTGGACGATCAGCGCGCGGCGGAAACCGCCCCCGAAGTCCCCGGTCCCGGCCCGGGCGAAGAACACCGAGCCGAAGATCGCGACGCCGATCGAGCCACCGACCGCCTGGACCGCGGAGAGGACCCCGGACGCGGAACCGATCTCGTCGTCGTCGACCGCCGCCAGGATGAAACTGAACAGGGCGGCGATCACCATGCCGGCGCCGACACCCGCCACCGCCACGCCGGGAGCGATGTCCCAGATCGAGAACGAGGCGGCGTCGAGGCCGTCGAGCTCGAACCACAGCAGGGCGGCGCCGAGGAGCTGGACCAGGGGACCGATCTGCAGCACCGTACGCCCGATCCTGTCCGCGAGGAACGCGCCGCTGACGGCTCCGCCGATCGCCGTACCCACCGCGAGCGGCAGGTTGCCCAGTCCCGCGTCTCCGGCGGTGAAGTGGCGGCCGATCTGGAGGTAGAGGGTCAGCACGAGCTGAGTGCCGATCAGGCCGCCGAAGAACAGGGCGATTCCGCCGAGCCCGACGGTGAACGCGGGCTTGCGCAGCAGACCCGCGTTCACCAGCGGTTCGCCGCCCCCGGCGGCGGTCCGACGCTGCTGCACGGCGAACAGGGCGAACCCGGCCACCGAGGCGGCCATGCACAGCCACGTCCACAGCGGCCAGCCGTCCTCCTGCCCCTGGTTCAACGGGAGGACCAGCAGGGCACACGACGCCGCCACCAGGGCCGCGCCGACCATGTCGACCCGCACGGTGCGGTCGCCCGCCCTCCTGGGCACGAACCTCGCGGCGATGACCAGCGCGGCGAGGCCGATGGGCAGGTTGACCAGGAACACCGACCGCCAGCCCAGGCCGAAGAAGTCGCCCTCGATGAGGAATCCGCCCAGGACCGGGCCGATGATGCCGCCCAGACCGAGGACGGGACCGAAGATCGCGAAGACCTTGGTGAGCTCAGGTCCGGAGAAGTTCTCCCGCAGCAGGCCCAGGCCCTGCGGGAGCAGCAGCGCCCCGGCCGTGCCCTGGAGCAGGCGGAAGGCGATGAGCGAGGCGATGTTCGGCGCGATCGCGCACAGCAGGGAGCTGAGCGTGAAGGCGGCGAGGCCGATCAGGAACATCCGGCGCCGCCCGAAGCGGTCGCCGAGACGGCCGCCGAGCACGAGCCCGGCGCCCAGGGTGAGGGCGTAGCCGCCGATCACCCACTGCAGGCCGGCGGAAGAGGCACGGAGGGACTTCTCCAGATCGGGTCCGGCGACGTTGACGATCGAGGCGTCCAGAAGATCCATGATCTCCGCGACGAGCATCACCACCAGGATGAGCCACCGCCAGCGGTAGGGGGCGGCGGTCTGGCCGGGGACGGGGGACGGATCACGCACGCTCAATACCTCCATGGTGAAGTAATTCCACCATGAAGGTAAAGTGATGACGGTAGGTTGTCAAAGCGGGCCGCCCGGCACACACCGCACAGCAGGAGAGGGAAAGGTGCCTCGATGGAGGAAGCGGAGCACGACGGCGTCGCGGCGCAGCGTGAGCGGCTGATGGAGTCGCTGAGGACCTACGGCAGCCACTACGCCGAGCTCAGCCGGCGCTTCGCCGCCTGGCTGGGCCTGCACTCCACCGACGCGACCGCGGTGCTGGAGATCGCCGCCGCCGACGAGCGCGGCACCCCTTTGTCACCCGCGCGACTGAGCGAGCGGATCTCCCTGTCCAGCGGGGCCACCACCGCACTGCTGAACCGTCTCGAAGCCGCGGGGCACATCACCCGCGTGCGCGAACACGCGGACCGACGTGTCGTCACCCTGCGCAGCGGCGGACACATCCAGGAACGGGCGGACGAGTTCTTCGGCCCCCTCGCCCACCGGCTCGACAGCACGATGTCGAACTACCCGCCCCAACTCCTCGAGCGGTTCCAGTCGTTCATGACCGATCTGAACACCACGATGGACGCCCACCTCAGCGAGCGGGGCGCGGCGCCGGCCCACGCACCCGACGTCCCCGGCGACCGGACTCGCTAGCGCCTGACCGAGCGGACCGACTCGTCCGCTCACACGGTCCAGTGGCCGGGGCGGGCGAACGACTCCGGGAGCCGGGTGCCGGCGCTGCCGCGGGCCGCGTTCAGCTGCGGCTGCGTGAGGAAGAAGGCCCCGGTCAGATCGGCGTCGGTGAGATCGGCGTCGCGCAGGTCGGCGCCGATCAGGTCGGCGCCGCGCAGATCCGCTCCCGTCAGGTCGGCGGCGATGAGGTAGGCGCCGCGCAGACTGACACCCCGCAGGTCGGCGCCCTTGAGGCGGGCGCCCATCAGGTCGGCGCCCCGGCGGTCCTTCCTCCTGCCGCGCCCGGCCCCCGCCCGCACCAGATCGCTGGTGCGCAGCAGCACGTCGTTGACCTTCTGCCGGTGCGCGCCGACGTCCAGGGCGCCCAGCTCGTCGGGGGTCAACCGCGCCAGCTCCTCGGTCCGGTCGAGCAGGCGGCGGACGTCGGCATGCACCGGGCGGGCGGCGGGGAGCGCCAGGGCCTCGTTCAGGTACCAGAGCAGTTCGTGAAGCTGACGGACGACGGGAAAGACGTCGAACATCTGCCGGGCGCGCTCCGGGGAACCGGAGCGCCAGTCCACACCGCCGTAGGTCTCCTGGGACAACCGCTGTCCGGCGCCGAAGCAGTCGTACACCGTGCAGCCGGTGAAGCCGGTCTCCCGCAGCCGGGTGTGGATGCCGCAGCGGGAGTCGGCCGCCAGGTTGGGACAGGGTTTCCCCGCGTCCTTGTCGATCGCGAAGTCCGCCGACCGGGAGAAGGGCAGGGCGACACAGCAGAGCCCGAAGCACTCACCGCAGTCGGCCCGCAGTGCCGGGCGTGGGTCCTGGGCCGTGGTGCCGTCGTCTCGCATACGGTCCAGCCTACTGAGCCGGTCCTCATACCCTGAACTGCGTCGACGCCGGGGCGCGGGTCTCCCACGCCGATCGTCGCGGTCACTGTCTGGATGTTTGACGGCACACCGGGTATCGAGGGGGCCATGGATCCCAACGCCGGGCTGCCCGGTCTCCCCGCACCTCCGCCGCTGGGCGCGAGTGCCCTGCCGGCCGGGACGTTCGACGGTTCGCTGGTGCTCGTCACCGGGGGTGGCACGGGGCTCGGGCGGGCCGTCGCTGCGGAGTTCGCCCGGCTCGGCGCCGACCTGCTGATCGTGAGCCGGCGTGAGCGTCATCTCGGCCCGGCGCGGCAGGAGTTGGCGGGGCTGGGTACCCGGGTGTCGTCCGCCGTGTGCGACATCCGGGACCCGCGGCGGATCGCCGAGGTGTTCGACGCCCACGCACTGCCCGACGTGCTGGTGAACAACGCGGCCGCCAACTTCCCCGTGCCCACCGAGGACATGTCGCCGAACGCCTGGCAGTCGGTCGTCGACATCACGCTGACCGGAACGTTCCTGATGACCCGTGAGTTCGGGCGCCGGCACCTCCTGGCGGGGACGCCGGGGTCCGTCATCGACGTCGGTGCCTCGTACGCCTGGACGGGCGGACCGGGGTTCGCGCACAGCGCGGCGGCGAAGGCGGGTGTGGAGAGCCTGGTGCGGACGCTGGCCGTGGAGTGGGGCCCGTACGGCATCCAGATCAACGGGCTGGTGCCCGGGCTGATGCCGCACGCCGACATGACGGACGACATCCGCGGCAACCTCGCCCGGGCCGAGAACGCCCCGGAGTCCGCCGCGCCGGACGGACACGACCGGCGCCAGCCCGCGCTGCGGGTCGGCGCGCCCCGCGAACTCGGCTGGGCGGCCACCTTCCTGGCCTCCCCCTACGCCCGCTTCATCACCGGCCACACCCTCGTCGTGGACGGCGCCAACTGGCAGCGCAGGGGGCTCGTCAGCCCTCCGGTGACACCGGTGCGGGAGCAGCTGGGACGCGGTCCCTTCACCGGCTGACCGTCACTCCCCCGGCCCCGCGAGACCGAGCCGCGCGAGCCGCTCGGGGTCGGCGAGGATGTGCAGCGCGACGATCCTGCCGTCGACGACGGTGATCCCCATGACCGACAGCGGCCGGCCGTCGACGCGTGCGACGACGCCGACCTCGCCGTTGACCAGCACCGGCTGCGAACTCGCCGCGAACCGGGCGAAGGTGAGGGCCTGCCGGGCCACCGCCGCCGCCCCGCGGACCAGCTTGGAGGCGGCCGCGCCGCCGACGTGCGGCCCGGAGTCGGCACGCAGCACGACGTCGGGGTCGAGGACGGCGAGGAGCGCCTCGAAGTCCCCGGCGCGCGAGGCGGCGAGGAAGGCGTCGAGAACCTTCCTCTGCCGGGTGACGTCGCGTTCGGGTTCGGGGGCGTCCGCCTTGACGCGGCGGCGGGCCCGGCTCGCGAGCTGGCGGGTGGCCGCGGTCGACCGGCCCACGATCGGCGCGATGTCGTCGAAGGGCACCGCGAACAGGTCGTGCAGCACGAAGGCGAGCCGCTCCGCGGGCTCCAACGCCTCCAGGACCACGAGGAGGGCGAGTCCGACGGAGTCGGCGAGGAGCACCTCCTGCTCGGGGTCGATCCGCTCCAGGGAGCCGATCACCGGATCGGGCACGAACGTGCCGGCGTGCTCCAGCGGGTCCTCGCGCCGGGCGGTGCGGGAGCGCAGCATGTCGAGGCAGATCCGGCCGACGACGGTGGTCAGCCAGCCGGCCAGGTTCCTGATCTCGTCCGGGTCGGTGCGGCCGAGTCTGAGCCAGGCCTCCTGGACGGCGTCGTCGGCCTCGGTCAGCGATCCGAGCATCCGGTAGGCCACCGCTCTCAGGTGCCCGCGCTGTTCCTCGAACCGGTCCGCGAGAAGGTCGCTGTCGGCCATCGGTCCCCCTGACTCGTCGTACGTGCCGGTGACCGATCAAAACATGCGGGTCACTTCCCCTCGAAGCGGGGCGCGCGGCGGGCCCCCTTGGCGGCGTAGCCCTCGCCCGCGTCCTCGGAGGTCAGGGTGAGCGCGGCCGAGAGGGCCGTCCGGTCGAGGGCCGCCGTCAGGCCGGCGTCGGCGAAGGCGTCGATGTCGCGCTTGACCGCCTGCACGGCGAGCGGCCCGTTCGCCGCGATCTCGGCGGCGACGGCGCGGGACACCGTCTCCAACTCGCCTTCTTGGGAGACGAGTTGGACGAGATGGAGGCGTTCGGCCGTGGTCGCGTCCAGACGTCGCCCGGTCAGCGCGAGGAACTTCGCCCAGCCCGCGCCCGCCTCGCGCGCGATCCGCAGGTCGCCTCCCGCGTCGACGGCGAGGCCCAACTGGGCCTCGGGCAGGGCGAACACGGCGTCGGCCGAGGCGACGCGGACGTCCGCCATCAGCGCGAGCTCGAAGCCGAACCCGAGGCAGTAGCCCTGGACGGCCGCGACGACGGGCTGCGGAAGCGACGCGAAGGCGGCGAAGCGTTCGTGGGCCCAGCGGATGCCCTCGTAGTAGGCGCGGGTGCGCTCGGCGCCCGAGCGGCCGGTGATCGCGCCGCCCGGTGCCGTCACGTCGATGCCCGCGCAGAAGGCCCGGCCCTCGGCCCGCAGCAGCACCACCCGGATTGCCGGGTCGAAGCGGATCCGGTCGGCGAACAGGCCGAGTTGGCGCGTGGACTCCCAGCTCCACGCGTTGAGTTTCGCGGGCCGGCACAGGGTGAGGACACCGACGCCGTCCTCGACGTCCAGCCGCAGCCGCTCCTCGCCCTCCGGGATGTCCGTGCGCAGGGTGTCGATCATCCGTGCCCCCTCAGCTTCCTGACAGGTCGTCAGAATCCTAGGGGTGTGCCGGGGGGCGTCCAAGGGCCCGGAGCGGTCCGGGCCCCGGCCGTCAGACGTCGTCGCGGGTGAGCGCGAGCAGCCGGTCCAGGACGCGCGGACCGCCGGCCCGGACGCCGTCGTGCTCGAACTCGTCGGTCACCCAGGTGCGCAGTCCGCGTACGGACCGGGCGGTCTCCAGCGCGTGCCCGGCGTCCACGTACATGTCGTCGTGGTAGACCGCCGCCGCGACCGGCACCTCGTTGGCGGCGAGGCGGGTCCGGTCGTACAGCGGCGCCCAGTCGGCGCGGGCCGCCAGTTCCTCGGCGGTCTCCCGCAGGGGGCGCAGCGCCGGGTCGGTCTCGAACATCCAGGGGTGCACGGACTCGCCGGTGAACAGCAGCGGCCCGTCGTTCGCGAGGGTCTTGGCGGCGTCGAACTGCGGGAACTCGGCGCGCACCCGCTCGGCGGCCCAGGCGGTGGGGCGGTCGTCCTGGGCGTAGATGACCTCGTGGACCAGCGCGTACAGGGGGTGCCCCGCGTACGACAGGAGCCCCTGGACCTCTTCCTGGAAGGCGTCGGAGAGCGCCGGACCCTGCGGGGTGCGCACGAAGGCGTCCTCCAGCAGGTAGTGCAGGCGGTGGCTGCCCTCGCTGCCGCCGAGGAGGATGCCCAGCGACTGGAAGGCCTCGACGGTCAGGCGGTAGCCGCCGCTGAGGACCGGCTCGTGCTGGAGCAGGTGCTCGGCGATCCGGCGGGCGCGCTCGACGTCCTGCGGGTAGCGCGCGTAGTGCGCGGCGACCTTGCGCTCGATGCGCGGGTAGGCGGCGCGGTAGACGTCGTCGGCGTGCCCGTCGAGGGTGGGCAGTCCGCCGGTGACGAGGGCGGCGCTCAACCCCTCGGGGGCGCTGGACAGGTAGTGCACCGTGCAGAAGCCGCCGAAGCTCTGGCCGAGGACCGTCCAGGGCGCGCCGCCGGTGAGTCGGGGCCGGATGGTCTCGCAGTCGCGGACGATGGAGTCGGCGCGGAAGAGCGTGAGGTAGTCGGCCTGCTCGCGGGGACCGCCGCGCAGCGGGAGGGTCTGCCGGTTGGCCGGCGTGGAGTGACCGGTGCCGCGCTGGTCGAGCAGCAGGACGCGGAACTCCTTGAGGGCCCGGCCGAGCCAGGCCTGCTGTCCGACGAAACGATTCGCTCCGAAGCCGGGGCCGCCCTGGAGGTAGACCAGCCAGGGCAGCTCCTGCTGCGCCTTGTCGCTCGCGACGACCTCGCGGGCGAAGAGCTCGATGGTCTCCCCGTCCGGACGGTCGTGGTCGAGGGGCACGGTGAAGCGGTGGTCGGTGAGGACGACACCGGGCTGGCGGTAGCTGACGGTCAACAGGGCTCCCGAGACGTACGGATTTCAGGCTGTCCCAGTTGAGCACATGTGCCCCCGCTCGCGGAGCCCGGGATCAGGACAACGGACTGAACAGTGACTCAGCAGTCCGGTGACGGGCAACTGAACGGCCGCTCAGCGCGCGGCCAGGCTGGAGTGACGTACGACCAGCTCGGGCTGGAGGACGACACGCCGGTGTTCGTGCGGCGCCGGCGCGGTCTCCGCCTCGATCTCCTCCAGGAGCAGCTCCGCGGCGAGGGCGCCCATGGTCGTGGCGGGCTGGCGCACGGAGGTGAGCGGGACGGCGGCCGCGGCGGCGAACTCGATGTCGTCGTAGCCGACGATCGCGAGGTCGTCGGGGACACCGACACCGGCCGCGTACATGGCCTGCAGCACGCCGAGGGCGAGCAGGTCGTTGGCGCAGAAGACGGCGGTGGGGCGCTCGGCGAGGCCGAGGAGACGCGCTCCCGCGTCCCGTCCGGCGGCCACGTCGAGCCGCTCGGTGGGCAGCTCACGGAGGTTGGCGGGGCCGAGGCCGGCCTCGGCCAGCGCGTTCAGGGCGCCGGTGCGGCGGTCCCTGACCTGGTTCAGGCCGGGAGGTCCGCTGACGTAGGCGATCGAGCGGTGCCCGGCGTCCACCAGATGCCGGACGGCCAGGGCGCCGCCCGCCACGTCGTCGACCGAGACGGAGCACTCGGTGGTGCCCACGGCGACCCGGTCGACCAGGACGAAGGGGATGCCGTTGCGGCGGAACGCCTCGATGTTGCGGCCGCTCGCGTCGCTCGGCGTCAGCAGCACGCCGCGCACCCGCTGCTCCGCGAAGAGCGACAGGTAGTCGGCCTCCTCGCTGGGGCTCTGCGCGCTGTTGCAGACCATCACGCCGAGCCCGGCGTCCCGCGCGGCGCGCTCGGCGCCCCGAGCGACGTCCACGAAGAAGGGGTTGCCCATGTCGAGGACGAGCAGCCCCATGATCCGGCTGCGTCCGGCCCGCAGTTGGCGGGCCGACTCGCTGCGCACATAGCCGAGCCGGTCGATGGCGGACAGGACGCGGGCCCGCGTCTCGGAGGCCACCGAGTCGGGGCGGTTGATGACGTTCGAGACCGTGCCGACGGAGACTCCGGCGGCACGGGCGACGTCCTTGATACCCACCGACTGGGCCATCGGGCGGGAACCTCCAGAAGAACTCGAAGCGGCGGGCAGGGCCCTCACAGTACCCGCGAGCGGGCCGGAACCGGTGGTCATGAGGGAAGCCCGGAAAGGGACGGGACACGGGGTGGTCGGGCGGTCCCGCCGGGCGTCACCCCGCTGGTCACGGGGCGGGTCGCGGCCGGCGGGACGCGCTTGTCGTCCCGCCGGGTCAGGCGAGGTGGAACACCTCGGTGAGGGGTTTCATGGCCTCGTCGGGGCGGGCGCCGTCCAGTGCGGTGAAGAACGGCGCCATCTCCGTCTGCCAGCGGGTGTTGACGTCGGTGGCCTCCATGGCGGCCTGGGCCGCGGCGAAGTCCTCGGTCTCCAGGTAGCCGACCAGCAGGCCGTCCTCGCGGAGGAAGAGCGAGTAGTTGTGCCAGCCGGTGGCCGAGAGGGCGTCGAGCATCTCGGGCCACACGGCGGCGTGCCGCTCGCGGTACTCGTCGAGGCGGTCCGCACGGACCTTCAGCAGGAAACACACACGGTGCGTCAACGACCCTCCCGGGCCTGGTAGTCGGGCCTGCGGGACGGTCAGAAGTCGAACTGGTCGATGTTCTTCGCGTCGAAGACGGTCGGCTTGCCGAGGTTGATCACGCCGTCCTTGCCGATGGTGAAGGAGCCCATGTCACCGGCCTTGAACGTCTCGCCCTCCTTGCCCGTGATCTGGCCCGAGGAGAGGGCCACGGCGGTGCGGGCGGCCAGCTCGCCGAGCTTCGCCGGGTCCCACAGCTCGAAGCCCTCGACCGTGCCGTTCTTGACGTACTTGCGCATGTCGTTCGGGGTGCCGAGACCGGTCAGCTTGACCTTGCCCTTGTACTTGGAGCCGGACAGGTACTGGGCCGCCGCCTTGATGCCGACGGTGGTCGGGGAGATGATCCCGGCGAGCTTGGGGTGCTCCTGGAGCAGGCCCTGGGTCTGCTGGAAGGACTGCTGGGCGTCGTCGTTGCCGTAGGCGACCTTGACCAGCTTCATGTTCTTGTACTTGGGGTCCTTCAGCTCGTCCTTCATGAAGTCGATCCAGGTGTTCTGGTTCGTCGCGGTCTGCGCGGCGGACAGGATCGCGATCTCGCCCTTGTAGTCGATCTGCTCGGCGAGGAGCTGTACCTCGGTGCGGCCGAGGTCCTCGGCGCTGGCCTGCGAGACGAAGGCGTTGCGGCAGTCGGCCTTGGTGTCCGAGTCGTAGGTGACGACCTTGATCTTGTTCGTCATCGCCTGCTTGAGGGCGGTGCACAGGGCGCCCGGGTCCTGCGCGGAGACGGCCATGGCGTTCACCTGCTGCTGGGTGAGCGTGTTGACGTAGCTGACCTGGCCGCTGGTGTCGGTGGCGCTGCTGGGACCGACCTCCTTGTAGCTGGAGCCCAGCTCCTTGAGCGCCTTCTCGCCGCCCTTGTCTGCGGAGGTGAAGTAGGGGTTGTTGACCTGCTTGGGCAGGAAGCCGACGGTCAGCCCCTTCTTGGTGGCCGCGTTCGGGTCGGCCTTGGCGCCGCCGGCCGCGGAGTTGGAGCCGCCCGAGTCCTTGACGTCGTTCTTGGTGGTGCCGCCGCACGCGGTGACGGCCAGGGCGAGGGAGGTGACGGCGGCGAGCGCCGCGCAGGTACGGCGGATCGAAGACTTGCGCATGGCTGACGGTCCTTTACGGGGGTGAGCGGAGCGGTTACGAGATCGGAGTCGAGGCGGCTCTGCGGCCCGCCCTCGCTACGGAGATCTGCCGTGCGACCCGGGGGCCGAGCACGGAGACGACGAGCAGAACGCCGGTCACGACGATCTGCGACTGCGCGGAGACGTTGAGGAGGCTCATCACGTTCTGGAGTGCGCCGAGCAGGAAGACTCCCGCGACGGCGCCGCCGAGCGTGCCCTTGCCGCCGTCGAAGTCGATGCCGCCCAGCAGGACGGCGGCCACGACGGACAGTTCGAGCCCGTTGGCGTTGTCGTAGCGGGCGCTGGCGTAGTGCAGGGCCCAGAAGACGCCGGTCAGGGAGGCCATCAGGCCGGTCGCGACGAACAGGATGAGCTTCTGCCGCTTGACCCGGATGCCGGCGAAGCGGGCGGCCTCCTCGTTGGCGCCGATCGCGAACGACGACCGCCCGAAGGGGGTGGCGTGCAGCACGACGACGGCGATGGCGAGGAGGACGAGGAAGGGCAGGAGGGCCTGCGGGACGAACGTGTCGCCGATGCGTCCCGCGGCGAAGTTCAGGTACTGGGTGGGGAAGTCGGTGACCGCGTCGGAGCCGAGCACGATCTGCGCGATGCCCCGGTAGGCGGCCAGCGTGCCGATGGTGACGGCGAGGGACGGCAGCCCGAGCCGGGTCACCAGCAGACCGTTGACCAGTCCGCACGCCACGCCGAGCAGCAGGCACAGCGGGATGATCGTCTCGATCGACATGCCCTGGTTCCACAGGGCGCCCATCACCGAGCCGGAGAGTCCGGCCGTGGAGGCGACCGACAGGTCGATCTCGCCGGCCACCACGAGCAGGGTCATCGGCAGCGCGATCAGCGCGATCGGCAGGGTGTTGCCGATCAGGAACGACAGGTTGAGCGCGTTGCCGAAGCCGTCCACGAAGGAGAAGGAGAACAGCAGCAGCACGATGAGGAGGGCGCCGACGACCGTGTCCCAGCGGACGGCGCGCGCGAGAGCGGAGTCAGCCATGGCGGGCGTTCCTCTTCTTCAGGGCGGAGGCCACGCGCAGCGCGACGACCCGGTCGACCGCGATGGCGAGGATGAGCAGGATGCCGTTGATGGCGAGCACCCAGACGGAGCTGACGCCGAGGGCGGGCAGCACGCTGTTGACCGAGGTCAGCAGGAGGGCACCGAGGGCCGCGCCGTAGACGCTGCCGGAGCCGCCGGTGAAGACGACGCCGCCGACCACGACCGCGCTGACGACGGTGAGTTCGTAGCCGTTGCCGGTGCCGGAGTCGACGTTGCCGAACCGGGCGAGGTACAGGGCGCCGGCGAGTCCGGCGAGTCCGCCGCAGACGATATACGCGGTGAGGATGCGCTTGCGGACCGGGATGCCGGCGAGGCGCGCGGCCTCGGGGTTGGAGCCGAGGGCGTACAGCTCGCGGCCGCTCCCGAAGTGCTTCAGGTAGTACGCGGTGACCACGAGGACGGCCACGGCGATGAGCGCGAGGTACGGGACCGCGGAGATGCCGCCGGAGCCGAAGTCGACGAAGCCGCCGGACAGGTCGGCCGCGGTGATCTGGCGGGAGCCGACCCAGATGGAGTCGATGCCGCGGATGATGTAGAGCGTGCCCAGGGTGACGACGAGCGCGGGCACCTGGCCGAGGCTGACGAGGAGTCCGTTGACGAGCCCGCAGCCGATGCCGAGGAGCACGGCGAGGACGATCGCGACGACGCCGTTGCCGCCGCCCTGGAGGTAGGTGCCGGCCGCGAAGGCGCTGATACCGAGGGTCGAACCGACCGACAGGTCGACGTTGCGGGTGATCACGACGAGGGACTGGCCGGTGGCGACCAGCACCAGGATCGTCGCGTTCAGCAGGAGGTCCTTGATGCCCTGCTCGGACAGGAACTCGCTGTTGCCCATCTGGGTGACGGCGATCATCACCAGGAAGACGGCCAGGATGGCGAGTTCACGCATCTTGAAGACACGGTCCACCAGCCGGGTGCCGCTGGACTTGGGCACCTCGGTGGCGGGGGCGGGGGTAGGCGCGGTCACCGTCATGCGGCGGCCCTCCCGGTGGCTGCGGCCATCACGGTTTCCTCGGTGGCTTCGGAACGTGGGATCTCGGCCGTGAGCCGGCCCTCGTGCATCACGAGCACCCGGTCGGCCATGCCGAGGATCTCGGGCAGATCGGAGGAGATCATCAGGACGGCCACCCCGTCGGCGGCCAGTTCGCTGAGCAGCCGGTGGACCTCGGCCTTCGTACCGACGTCGATGCCGCGCGTCGGCTCGTCGACGATGAGCACCTTGGGGCCGGTGGCCAGCCACTTGGCGAGGACGACCTTCTGCTGGTTGCCGCCGGAGAGCGTGGCGACGGTGTCGGCGATCCGGGCGTACTTCACCTGGAGCCTGACGGCCCAGTCGAGGGAGCGGCTGCGCTCGGCCCCGCGGTCCATCAGTCCCGCCCGGACCGTCGTCCGCAGGCCGGTCAGGCCGATGTTGCGCTCGATGGACATGTCCATCACCAGTCCCTGGGCACGGCGGTCCTCGGGGACGAGCGCGAGTCCGGCGGCCATGGCGGTGGACGGGGCGCCGTTCGTCAGCGCCTTCCCGTCGATCTCCACCTCGCCGGCGTCCCAGCGGTCCACTCCGAACACGGCCCGGGCCACCTCGGTGCGGCCGGCGCCGACGAGGCCGGCGAGGCCGACGATCTCGCCGCGCCGGACGTCGAAGGAGACGTCGGTGAACACGCCTTCCCGGGTCAGCCGGCGCACGCTCAGGGCGACTTCGCCGGCCTCGACGTCCTGCTTGGGGTAGAGCTCGTCGAGGTCGCGGCCGACCATCCGGCGGACCAGGTCGTCCTCGGTCATGCCCTCCAGCGGCTCGCTGGAGATGAGGGCCCCGTCGCGCAACGTGGTGACCCGCCGGCAGATCTGGAAGATCTCCTCCAGCCGGTGCGAGATGAACAGCACCGCGGAGCCCTGCTCGCGCAGGGTGCGCACCACGCCGAACAGGCGCGCCACCTCGCTGCCGGTGAGGGCGGCGGTGGGCTCGTCCATGATCAGGACGCGGGCGTCGAAGGAGAGCGCCTTGGCGATCTCGACGATCTGCTGGTCGGCGATGGACAGTCCGCGCGCCGGGCGCTCGGGGTCGAGTTCGACGCCGAGGCGCTTCATCAGGGCGGCGGTCGCCGCGTGGGTCGCCTTGTGGTCGATGCGGCCGAGGGCCCGCCGCGGCTGGCGGCCCATGAAGATGTTCTCGGCGATCGAGAGGTCGGGGAAGAGCGTGGGCTCCTGGTAGATCACCGCGATGCCCGCGTCACGGGCGTCGGCGGGGCCGTGGAAGACGGTGGGTTCGCCGTCCAGGATCACCTGGCCGGCGTCCGGTCGGTGCACGCCGGCGAGCGCCTTGATGAGGGTCGACTTGCCCGCGCCGTTCTCTCCGGCGAGCGCGTGCACCTCGCCGGGGAACAGTTCCAGGGACACGTCCCGCAGGGCGCGCACGGCGCCGAAGGACTTCGACAGGTCCTTCAGCGCCAGCACCGGGGTCGGTCCCGTGTCGGACGGGTGGGTCATGAGGGGCTCCTCGACGACGCCTGCGGGACGGCCCCCACGACGTCGTGAAAGGTTTCAATTGGGTTGCCGGGACGTTAGGCAGGTCACCCAGGTCACGTCAATGGGTTCGTGGCGAAATTCTTCCGGGGCCGAAGGTCACAGCGGAGTCACGAACAAAGCCTGGCGCCGGAGGGGTTGACAGCCCTTCGGGGTGCTCATAGCTTCGCTCCTGAATCGTTTCAGCCGTTGTGTTCAGCAAGCCGGTGAGCAGCCTCGGGGAAAACCCGCGTGGCGGAGCCCCGGGAAGCGTCCGGGAAGCCGGCTCCGAGGCGGTTCAGGAAGCCGTCGGAAAGCCGTTCCCACTCGAAGTCGTAGGAGCCCCGAAGTGACCGAGTTCGCCGCGGTGAAGGCCGCGCTCAAGACCCAGGCCGTCGAGACGCCGTCGTGGGCGTACGGGAACTCGGGAACCCGGTTCAAGGTCTTCGCCCAACCGGGCGTGCCCCGGACCCCCGAGGAGAAGATCGACGACGCCGCCAAGGTCCACGAGTTCACCGGCGCCGCCCCGACCGTCGCCCTGCACATCCCCTGGGACCGGGTCGACGACTTCGCGGCGCTCGCCAAGCACGCCGAGGAGCGCGGCCTCAAGCTGGGCGCGATCAACTCCAACACCTTCCAGGACGACGACTACCGGCTCGGGTCCGTGTGCCACCCGGACGCCGCGGTGCGCCGCAAGGCCGTGGGCCACCTGCTCGAATGCGTCGACATCATGGACGCGACGGGCTCCCGGGACCTCAAGCTGTGGTTCGCGGACGGCACCAACTACCCCGGCCAGGACGACCTGCACGAGCGCCAGGACCGGCTGTCCGAGGCCCTCTCCCAGGTCTACGACCGGCTCGGCGACGACCAGCGCATGCTGCTGGAGTACAAGTTCTTCGAGCCCGCCTTCTACGCCACCGACGTCCCCGACTGGGGCACGGCCTACGCCCACTGCCTCAAGCTCGGCCCCAAGGCGCAGGTCGTCGTCGACACCGGGCACCACGCGCCCGGCACCAACATCGAGTTCATCGTCGCCACCCTGCTGCGCGAGGGGAAGCTCGGCGCCTTCGACTTCAACTCCCGCTTCTACGCCGACGACGACCTCATGGTCGGCGCGGCCGATCCCTTCCAGCTGTTCCGGATCATGTACGAGGTGATCCGCGGCGGCGGCTTCACCTCGGACGTCGCCTTCATGCTCGACCAGTGCCACAACATCGAGGCGAAGATCCCGGCGATCATCCGGTCGGTGATGAACGTCCAGGAGGCCACCGCCAAGGCACTGCTCGTCGACCGGGACGCGCTCGCCGCGGCCCAGCGCTCCGGGGACGTCCTCGCCGCCAACGCGGTCGTCATGGACGCCTACAACACGGACGTGCGGCCGCTGCTCGCCGAGGTGCGCACCGAGCTGGGGCTCGACCCCGACCCCGTGGCCGCGTACCACCGCTCCGGGTGGGCCGAGCGGATCGCCGCCGAGCGGGTCGGGGGGCAGCAGGCGGGGTGGGGAGCGTAGGGAGGCGCCGGTTCCGTATCGGCGCCCGCTCTCTCCGAGGGTCCGCTCTCTCCGAGGATCCGTTCTCTTTGAGGGCTCGCTCTCTCTGAGGGCTCAACTCTCCGCTGCGGAGGTCCGTGGCCGGGCGGGGTGCGGGCCCGGGTCGCCGGGTTGCGTCCGCCCCGCGGGCCGGTCGCCGGGGCGCCGGACCTTTGTGGCTGATCGCGCTGTTCCCCGCGCCCCTGACGGGGCGCTCCTGCTCGGGTTCCTCCCTGGTGCACCTCCTCCTTCCCCTCTTCCTCCCTCTCCTCTCTTCCAAAGGATCCGGAACATGGCACCCCATCCCGAAGCCGTCGCCCTGCTGGCCCGGTCGCGCCGGCTCGGCGCCGATCCCCGCAACACCAACTACGCGGGCGGCAACACCTCCGCCAAGGGCACCGACACCGACCCCGTGACCGGTGGGGACGTCGAGCTGATGTGGGTGAAGGGGTCGGGCGGCGACCTCGGCACGCTCACCGAGGGCGGGCTCGCGGTGCTGCGTCTGGACCGGCTGCGGGCGATGACCGCGGTGTACCCCGGCGTCGAGCGCGAGGACGAGATGGTCGCAGCGTTCGACTACTGCCTGCACGGCAAGGGCGGTGCCGCGCCCTCCATCGACACCGCGATGCACGGGCTCGTCGACGCTCCGCACGTCGACCACCTGCACCCCGACTCCGGGATCGCGCTGGCCTGCGCGGCCGACGGGGAGAAGCTGACCGCCGAGTGCTTCGGCGACAGCGTGGTGTGGGTGCCGTGGCGCCGGCCCGGCTTCCAGCTCGGCCTCGACATCGCGGCGGTGAAGGAGGCCAACCCGGAGGCGATCGGCTGTGTCCTGGGCGGCCACGGCATCACCGCGTGGGGCGCCACCGCCGAGGAGTGCGAGCGCAACTCGCTGCACATCATCCGTACCGCCGAGGCCTTCCTCGCCGACCGCGGCAGGGCGGAGCCGTTCGGGCCCGTCGTCGACGGATTCGAGCCGCTCGCCCCGGCCGACCGCCGCGAGCGCGCCGCGGCGCTCGCCCCGCACGTACGGGCCCTGGCCTCGCAGGACCGGCCGCAGGTCGGACACTTCACCGACTCCGACGAAGTGCTCGACTTCCTCGCCCGCGCCGAGCACCCCCGGCTCGCGGCCCTCGGCACCTCGTGCCCCGACCACTTCCTGCGCACCAAGGTCAGGCCGCTCGTCCTCGACCTGCCGCCGGCCTCCTCCCTCGACGACGCGGTCGCCCGCCTGAAGGAACTGCACGCCGCGTACCGCGTGGAGTACGCCGCCTACTACGAGCGGCACGCGGGGCCCGACTCCCCCGCGATGCGCGGCGCCGACCCGGCGATCGTGCTGGTCCCCGGCGTCGGCATGTTCTCCTTCGGCAAGGACAAGCAGACGGCGCGGGTGGCGGGCGAGTTCTACGTGAACGCCGTCAACGTCATGCGCGGCGCCGAGGCCGTCTCGACGTACGCGCCGATCGAGGAGTCGGAGAAGTTCCGCATCGAGTACTGGGCCCTGGAGGAGGCCAAGCTCCAGCGGATGCCGCAGCCCAAGCCGCTCGCCACCCGGGTGGCGCTGGTGACGGGTGCGGGCAGCGGCATCGGCAGGGCCATCGCGGAGCGGCTGGCTGCCGAGGGCGCGTGCGTGGTGGTCGCGGACCTCAACGCCGAGGGCGCCGAGGAGGTCGCCGCCGGTCTCGGCGGTCCCGACAAGGCCGTCGCGGTCCGGGTGGACGTCACCTCCGAGGAGCAGATCGCCGAGGCGTTCAAGGCGGCGGTGCTGGCGTTCGGCGGGGTCGACCTGGTGGTCAACAACGCGGGCATATCCATCTCCAAGCCGCTGCTGGAGACCACCGCGAAGGACTGGGACCTCCAGCACGACATCATGGCGCGCGGCTCCTTCCTCGTCTCGCGCGAGGCGGCCCGGGTGATGATCGCGCAGGAACTGGGCGGGGACATCGTCTACATCGCCTCCAAGAACGCGGTGTTCGCCGGGCCCAACAACATCGCCTACTCCGCGACCAAGGCCGACCAGGCGCACCAGGTCCGCCTGCTGGCAGCCGAGTTGGGAGCACACGGCATCCGCGTCAACGGCGTCAACCCCGACGGGGTCGTGCGCGGGTCGGGCATCTTCGCGGGTGGTTGGGGCGCCCAGCGGGCGGCGACGTACGGCATCGAGGAGGAGAAGCTCGGTGAGTTCTACGCCCAACGGACCATCCTCAAGCGGGAGGTGCTGCCGGAGCACGTCGCGAACGCCGTGTTCGCGCTGACCGGCGGGGACCTGACGCACACCACGGGGCTGCACGTCCCGGTCGACGCCGGCGTCGCTGCCGCGTTCCTGCGATGACGTCGATGAACGCCTCGCACAGCTATGCCGCGGTCGACCTCGGCGCGTCCAGCGGACGCGTCATGGTCGGCCGCGTCGGGCCGGACACGCTGGAGCTGACGGAGGCGCACCGCTTCCCGAACCGTCCGGTCCGGGTCCCCGAGGGGCTGCGCTGGGACATCCTCGCGCTGTACGCGGGTGTCCTCGACGGGCTCCGCGCGGCCGGTCAGGTCGACTCCGTCGGCATCGACAGCTGGGCCGTGGACTACGGCCTGCTGGACGCGGACGGGGCGCTGCTCGGCAACCCGGTGCACTACCGCGACGCGCGCACGGAGGGCGTCGCGGAGAAGGTCTGGGCGACCGTGCCCGCCGCCGAGCTGTACGCGGCGACCGGTCTGCAGTACGCGCCGTTCAACACCCTGTACCAGCTGACGGCGGCCCGCTCCACGGCTCAACTCCGCCTCGCGAAAAGTCTGTTGCTCGTCCCCGATCTGCTGGCGTACTGGCTCACGGGCGAGGCGGGCACGGAACTCACCAACGCCTCCACCACCCAGCTGATCGATCCGGGCACACGCGAGTGGGCGTACGGTCTCGCGGAGCGACTCGGCATCGACCTCACCCTGTTCGCGCCGCTGCGCCGGCCCGGCGATCCGGCCGGGACCCTGCTGCCGCACGTCCTGGAGGAGACCGGGCTGACAGGGCCGGTGCCGGTGACGACGGTCGCTTCCCACGACACCGCGTCGGCGGTGGCCGCCGTCCCCGCCGACGGGGAGCGGTTCGCGTACATCTGCACCGGCACATGGTCGCTCGCGGGTCTGGAACTCGACGCGCCGGTGCTCACCGAGGCGAGCCGGGCCGCCAACTTCACCAACGAACTGGGCCTGGACGGCACGGTCCGCTACCTGCGCAACATCATGGGACTGTGGCTGCTCCAGGAGTGCGTGCGGGAGTGGGGCGGTCCCGACCTCGGCGAACTCCTTTCGGCCGCCGCCGAGGTGGCGCCGCTGCGGTCGGTGGTGGACGCGGGCGACGCGGCGTTCCTCGCGCCCGGCCGGATGCCGGCGCGGATCGCGGACGCGTGCCGCGACTCCGGACAGCCGGTGCCCGCCTCCCGCGCCGAGATCACCCGGTGCATCCTCGACTCCCTCGCGCTCGCCCACCGCCGGGCGATACGGGAGGCGCAGGCCCTCGCCGACCGTCCCGTCGACGTCGTGCACATCGTGGGTGGCGGCACCCGCAACGAACTGCTCTGCCAACTCACCGCCGATGCCTGTGGGTTGCCCGTCGTCGCGGGCCCGGCGGAAGCGGCGGCGCTCGGCAACGTCCTCGTCCAGGCCCGGGCGCACGGACTGGTCGGCGACCGCGCCGGGATGCGCCGGCTGGTGGCCCGCACCCAGTCGCTGCGCCGCTACGAGCCGCGGGGTGACACGGCCGCCTGGCGCGCGGCCGAGGCCCGGCTCGGCACGCCGTGACACGCCCCGTCCGCCCGGCGGCGCCCGGCTCGGCACTCCCCGAGACGTCCGGTCCGTCCGGCGGGCGCGCGCTGCCCCCCGCACCGCGCGCCCGCCGCGTACGCTGCACCCATCCGATGATCGAGACCAAGGAGCTGCGATGCGAGTCGCCCTGTTCCTGACCTGTGTCAACGACACGCTGTATCCGGACACCGGCCGCGCCGTGGTGAAACTGCTGACCAGACTGGGTGTCGACGTCGATTTCCCGATGGGGCAGACCTGCTGCGGACAGGCCCACTACAACACCGGCTACCGCCACGAGGCCGAGCCGTTGGCCCGTCACTTCTCCGATGTCTTCGGCGCGTACGACGCGATCGTGACGCCGTCGGGGTCGTGCGGGGCGATGGTGCGGGAGCTGTATCCGCGGATGGGTGAGCGGGCCCGCGCCGAGGGACGGGGCGACACCCTGGCCCGGACGCTGGCGCCGGTCGTGCCGAAGACGTACGAGCTGACGGAGTTCCTCGTCGATGTCCTCGGGGTGACGGACGTCGGCGCGTACTACCCGCACACGGTGACCTATCACCCGACCTGTCACGGCCTGCGCAGCCTGGGCCTCGGGGACCGGCCGCACCGGCTGCTCCAGGCGGTCAAGGGGCTCGAACTGCGGGAGCTGCCCGGCGCGGACGAGTGCTGCGGCTTCGGCGGGACCTTCGCCGTGAAGAACCCCGACGTGTCCGCGGCGATGGGCGCCGACAAGGTGCGCAACGCGGAGTCGACCGGCGCCGACGTGCTGTGCGCGGCCGACAACTCGTGTCTGATGCACGTCGGCGGGACGATGGGCCGCCTCAGGACGGGCATGCGGCCCGTGCACATCGCGGAGATCCTGGCGAGCACGGAAGAGGAGCCCAGCGCGTGAGCGGAACGTTCGTCGGAATGCCGGCCTTTCCCGTGGCCGCGCACGAGGCCGTGCACAACAGCACCCTGCGGGGCAATCTGCGCCACGCCACCCACACCATCCGCGCCAAACGTGAGAAGGCCGTCGCGGAGCTCTCCGACTGGGCGGCGCTGCGCGAGGCGGGGAAGCGGATCAAGGACCACACGCTCCGTCATCTCGACCGCTATCTGGTCCAGTTGGAGGAGTCGGTCACCGCGGCGGGCGGCGTCGTGCACTGGGCCGCCGACGCCGACGAGGCCAACCGGATCGTCACCGCGCTGGTGAAGGCGACCGGCGAGACCGAGGTCGTCAAGGTCAAGTCGATGGCCACCCAGGAGATCGGGCTCAACGAGGCGCTGGAGGCCGCGGGCATCCACGCCTACGAGACCGATCTCGCCGAACTGATCGTCCAGTTGGGCAAGGACCGGCCGTCGCACATCCTCGTCCCCGCGATCCACCGCAACCGCGGCGAAATCCGCGACATCTTCGCCCGTGAGATGGGCGAGTGGGGCCGGCCCGCGCCCGAGGGACTCACCGACACCCCCGCCGAACTGGCCGAGGCCGCACGCCTGCATCTGCGCGAGAAGTTCCTGCGCGCCAAGGTCGGCATCTCCGGCGCCAACTTCATGGTCGCCGAGACCGGCACTCTCGTCGTCGTCGAGTCCGAGGGCAACGGCCGGATGTGCCTCACACTCCCCGAGACCCTGATCTCGGTCGTCGGCATCGAGAAGATCGTGCCGAGCTGGCGGGACCTGGAGGTGTTCCTGCAGACCCTGCCGCGCTCCTCGACCGCCGAGCGCATGAACCCGTACACCTCGATGTGGACCGGAACCCGGGACGGGCGCGCCGGGGAAGGGGACGGCCCGGGAACCTTCCATCTGGTGCTGCTGGACAACGGCCGCACCGACACGCTCGCCGACGAGGTCGGCCGGCAGGCCCTGCGCTGCATCCGCTGCTCGGCCTGCCTCAACGTCTGCCCGGTGTACGAGCGGGCGGGCGGGCACGCGTACGGCTCGGTCTACCCGGGGCCGATCGGCGCCATCCTGAGCCCGCAGCTGCGCGGCACCGGCAGCGAGATCGACGCCTCCCTCCCGTACGCCTCCTCGCTGTGCGGCGCCTGCTACGAGGTGTGCCCGGTCGCCATCGACATCCCGGAGGTCCTCGTGCATCTGCGCGAGCGGATCGCCGAGGGGGGACCCGCCACACGCGACGGCAACCGGGTGGTCCTCAAGCCCGCCAAGGGACACGCGGCGGAGCGGGCGGCGATGCGGGCGGCGCGATGGGCGTTCAGCCATCCCGGCGCGCTGCGCGGCGGCCAGCGGCTGGCGTCGCGGACCCGGCGCTTCCACCCGCGCACCCTGCCGGGACCGGGCCGGGCGTGGAGTGCCACCCGTGATCTGCCCGAGGTCCCGGCGGAGTCGTTCCGCGACTGGTGGCAGCGGACGCGGGGCGGAAAGGACGTGACGAAGTGAGCAGCAGGGATCTGATCCTCGGCCGGGTGCGGCGGGCGACCGCCGACGTCCGCGACGACGACACCCCGTACGAGCAGGCCGTGGACCGGAGTTATCTGCGCGAGCACGGAGCGCGGACCACGGCCCAGGCGGTGGAACTGCTGGCGGAGAACCTGGCGGACTACCGGGCGGTCGTGCACCGCTGCGCGGCCGACGCGCTGCCGGCGACCATCGCCGCTCTGCTGGCCGCCCGGGGCTCCGGCACGGTCGTCGTACCGGAGGGCCTCGACGGGTCCTGGCTCGCGGAGAGCCGGGTGACGCTCGTCGCGGACCGGGCCACGGGTACCGCGCACGAGCTGGACTCGGTCGACAGCGTGGTCACCGCGTGCGCGGTGGCCGTCGCCGAGACGGGCACCATCGTCCTCGACGCCTCCCCCGACCAGGGCCGCCGCCGCATCACCCTCGTGCCCGACCACCACATCTGCGTCGTCCGGGTCCCGGACCAGGTCGTCTCCTCCGTTCCGCAGGCCCTGGAACGGCTGGACCCGGCGCGCCCGCTGACCTGGATCTCCGGGCCCTCCGCCACCAGCGACATCGAACTGGACCGGGTCGAGGGGGTGCACGGCCCGCGCACCCTCGAAGTGGTGCTGCTGAGCGACCCCCTCTGAGCGGGGCGCCGTCCACCCGGCCCGGCACCGCGCAGGGGGACGCGGCCGGGAAGCGGGCAGCACGCGGCGCGGCTAGCGTGAGGGCATGATCCGGTTCGAGCAGGTCAGCAAGGTCTACCCGGACGGTACGAAGGCGGTGGACGACCTCTCCTTCGAGGTGGAGGAGGGCGAACTCGTCACGCTCGTCGGCCCGTCGGGCTGCGGCAAGACGACGACCATGATGATGGTGAACCGGCTCATCGAACCGACGTCGGGCCGGATCCTCGTGAACGGCGAGGACATCGCCAAGGTCGATCCGGTGCGGCTGCGGCGCAGGATCGGGTACGTCATCCAGCAGGTCGGTCTGTTCCCGCACCGGACGATCCTCGACAACACGGCGACCGTCCCGACCCTGGTCGGCTGGAAGAAGGCGAAGGCACGGGCGCGGGCCGCCGAACTCCTCGACCTGGTCGGCCTCGATCCGTCCACCTACGGGTCGCGCTATCCCGAGCAGTTGTCGGGTGGTCAGCGCCAGCGGGTCGGGGTGGCGCGGGCGCTGGCCGCCGATCCGCCGGTGCTGCTGATGGACGAGCCGTTCGGCGCCGTCGACCCGGTGGTGCGGGAGCAGTTGCAGGACGAGTTCCTGAGCATGCAGCGGTCGGTCCGCAAGACGGTCCTGCTCGTCACCCACGACATCGAGGAGGCCGTCCGGCTCGGGGACCGCATCGCGGTGTACGGGCAGGGGCGCATCGAGCAGTTCGACACCCCGGGGGCGGTGCTGGGGACGCCGGCCACGCCGTACGTCGCCGAGTTCGTGGGCGCGGACCGCGGGCTGAAGCGTCTTTCGGTCACCGAGATCGAGCCCGACGACCTGGAGGAGCCGCCGGTCGCGCGGCTCGACGAGAGCGCCGCCGAGGCCGCGGCGCGGCTGCGCGGGGACGGCTCCCGCTGGGCCGTGGTCCTCGACACGGACGGCGACCTGCACGGCTGGGTCGGCGTCGACGAACTCGGCGCGGGCGGCCTGGTCGGTGCGTACGCCCACCGGATGAACTCCTGGGTCCCGGTGGGGGCCCCGCTGAAGCAGGCGTTCGGCGTGATGCTCCAGCACGACGCCGGCTGGGTCGCCGTCCTGGACGGCGCCCGCTTCCTCGGCGTTCTCACCCCGGCCAAACTCCACGAGGCCCTGCGCCGCTCGGTCGACGCCGACGCGCGGGGAGTCCCGCGCGGCCAGGTCGACTTCGACTCGGTGTCGGACGCCTGAGGGGCGTCCCCGGCCCCGTCAGGAGTACAGCACCGGACTCCCACGGCGCAGCACGAACTGGGCCGCGCGCAGGTACACCGCGACGTAGAAGGCAGTGTCCAGGTCCTCGGCCCAGGGTCCCGGACGGGTGGCCGCCAGGTCCTTCGCCGGGCCGTCCCGGAACCACGTCGTCAGGTCCAGGTTGTCGGACGTCGCCGGGACGGCGGACGGCAGCTCGACCGCCTCGGCGAGGCGCTCCGCGAGCGCCAGCACCTGGGGGGCGCCGGCGACCGTCGTCTGGTCCGTGTAGCCGGACGCGACGGGCAGGGTTATCTCCTCGTCCAGCGACACGGGGACCAGCACCGTCCAGCCGCAGAGAAGGTCGGTCTCCGCCGGGGACAGGTGGGCCTCGCACAGCGCGACGAACCCGTCCATCGACGGGACGAGTTTCTCCTCGAAGCCGAGCCCGGAACCCCGGACGAGGGGTGCCGCCTCGGGCAGCGAGGTGAACGGCGGCCGACCGCGCTCGCGCAACGCGTCGTTCAACGTGGCGGCGACGGTGCCGAATCCGTCCTCGACGTCACCGTCCTCGTCGTCGGCCTCCCCCTCGCTGAACCACTCGCTCGCACCCACGCTGACCAGATAGATCCCCATGCCCGGAAGGTACGGGGCACCACCGACAATCCCGGCAGGGGCGTCCGCCCCCGCCGCTCACTTCAGCAGGCCCTTGTCCTTCAGGTAGGTGCGGGCCACGTCCTCCGGGAGGCGGCGCCAGCTGTCGACCTGTTCGTTCATGGTGGCCAGGTCGGCGGTGGTGAGGACCTTGTTGAGCTGGTCGAGCGCCTTGGTGGCGCCCGCGCCGCCGGCGCGGGCGCGGTTGACGACGGGGACGAGGTCGTCGGCGTTCTGGAGGTGCTTGTCGTCGGCGAGCAGGACGAGGCCGAACTCGTCCAGGGTGGCGTCGGTGGTGGTGGTCAGCACCAGCTGGTCCTGGCCGTTCTGCACGGCCTTCTTGGCCTGGGTGGTGCCGACGCCCTTGGGGTCGACGCCGGTGATGTCGATCCCGTACGTCTTCTTCAGACCGGGCTCGCAGTACGGCCGCTTGACGCATTCGTCGCCCGCGGCGAGGCGGACCCTGAGGCCGGATCTGCCGAGGTCGCTGAGGGTCTTGAGGTGGTGCTCGCGGGCGTACTCCTTGGTCACGGCGAAGGCGTTCTGGTCGACGGCCCTGCCGGGGTCGAGGACGGTGAGGCCGCGCGGTGTCGCGAGCTTGCGCAAGGCGGTCATGGTGGTGTCGAGGTCGGGTGAGCCGACCGGCGGCGCGTCGGCGCCGTTGGTCTTGGCGTTCAGCCAGTCGGCGAAGGTCGCGGCGTACTCCGCGACCACGTCGATCTGGCCCGATTCGAGTGCGGGTTCGTACAGTTCGCGGTTGGCGACGGTGAGCATGGAGGTCTTGTAGCCGGCCTGTTTCAGAAGCAGGGAGTACATCTGGGCGAGCAGGTCGCTCTCGGTGAAACCGGCCGAGCCCACGGTCAGGTTCCTGCTGTCGCCCGGCGGGGCGGTGACGTCGCCCTGTGTCTCCAGCGAGGGCCCCGTGCCGCAGCCGCCGGCCAGGAGCGCGATCGCCAGGGCCGGCACCGCGAGAGTGGCGGCGGCGCGCCTCACCGGGTGCCCCGCGCCCACCGCGGGGAGAGCCGCTCGGCGATCTCGAAGACGACTTCGACGATCAGGGCGAACACGGCCACCAGGACGGCGCCCGCGACGACCTGCGGCGTGCTCGCCAGGTTGAAGCCCGCGGTGATGATCCGGCCGAGGCCGCCACCGCCCGCGAGGGCCGCGATGGTGGCGGTGGCGACGAGCTGTACGGCGGCGATCCGCACCCCGTTCATGACCATCGGGAGGGCGAGCGGCAGCTCCACGCCGAAGAGCATCTGGCGTCCGGTCATGCCCATCCCGCGGGCGGCCCGCACGACGTCGCGGTCGACCTCGCGCATCCCGACGTAGGCGTTGGTGAGCAGCGGCGGTACGGCGAAGAGGACCAGCGCGACGACGGTGGGGCCCTCGCCCCACTGGCCGATCGGGGTGAGCAGCAGGATCACCAGCACGGCGAACGTGGGGATCGCGCGGCCCACGTTGGAGATGTTCACGGCGAGCGCGCCGCCCTTGCCGAGGTGACCGAGGACGAGCGCGACGGGCAGCGCGATCAGGCAGCTGATGACGAGGCAGACGACCGTCAGGACGAGATGCTGGGCGAGGCGGTGCCAGACGCCGTCGTCGCCCGACCAGTGCGCGGGGTCGGTGAGCCAGTCCCAGGCCCCGGTCACGGTGTTCATCGGCGGGCCGCCCGCGTCCAGGGGGTGATGAGCCACTGCACGCCGAGCAGCAGCAGGTCGGCCGCGACGGCGATGACGACGCACAGCACGGACGCGGTGAGCACCTGGGCCTTGAAGTAGGTGTTCATGCCCGCGTAGATGAGGTTGCCGAGTCCCCCGAAGCCGACGATCGCGCCGACGGTGACGAGCGAGACGGCCGACACCGTGGCGATCCGCAGGCCGGCCATCGCGGCGGGGACGGCGAGCGGGAGTTCCACGGTGAGCAGCAGCCGGATCGGCCCGTATCCCATGCCGCGTGCGGCCTGCCGGGTCTCCTCCGGGACGGCGCGCAGCCCCGCGAGGATGTTCCGCACCAGGAGGGTCAGGGAGTACAGGACCAGGCCGGCGGCGACCAGCGAGGCCGACAGTCCGTACACGGGCAGCAGGAGCGAGAACATCGCGAGCGACGGGACCGTGTAGAGGATCGTCGTCACCGCGAGGACCGGTCCGGCCGCCCAGCGCCAGCGGCGGGCGAGGACGGCGAGCGGCACGGCGAGGACGAGCGCGATGGCGACGGCGACCGCCGTGAGCTGGAGGTGCTGGACCGTCGCGTCGACGAGGATGTGGCGGCGCGTGCTCAGGTACTCGCCGCAGATCCACTCGTTGCGCGCGAGGCAGTCGTCCGGGGGCGCGGTCACGCGTCCATTGCATCGGGTGTTCGACCTGGTCCGCGCGTTGTGGTGACCCGTACGGGGGTGGGCCGGTGGGCCGGGGTGGCGCTGAGTACACCGCGCGATACGGGTTCTGCGCCCCGTGTGGTCGCGGTGCCGTCTCCGTAGCGTAGTGGACGAGGCACAGGACGTGTCGGACGGAGGGCGATGACGATGTTCCGCACAGCACGCCGCACCCACGAGACGGGCCCTGCCCCGGAGGCTCTGCGGCTGGTCAAGGTCACCAGGACGTACGGGGAGGCGGAGAGCGCCGTGACCGCCCTGGACGGGGTGACGCTCGGTCTGGCGCGGGGTACGTTCACCGCGGTCATGGGCCCGTCGGGGTCGGGGAAGTCCACGTTGCTGCAGTGCGCGGCCGGTCTCGACCGGCCCGACAGCGGCATCGTGATGGTCGACGGCACGGAGATGACGGGGGGCGGCGAGGCGGAACGGACACGGTTCCGGCGCGACCGGATCGGCTTCGTGTTCCAGCAGTACAACCTGCTGCCGACGCTGACGGTCGCGCAGAACACCGTGCTGCCGCTCCGGCTGGCCGGGCGTCCGGTGGACCGCGCGCACGCCCGGCGGGTCCTCACGTCGCTCGGCCTCGGCGACCGGCTCGGGCATCTGCCCGAGCAGCTCTCGGGAGGGCAGCGGCAGCGGGCGGCGATCGCCCGGGCGCTGGTCACCGAGCCGCGGGTGATCTTCGCGGACGAGCCGACCGGCGCCCTGGACACCCGCAGCGCCCGGGAGGTGCTGGCGCTGCTGCGTCGGGCGGTGACCGAACACGGCAGCACGGTGGTGATGGTGACGCACGATCCGCTCGCGGCGTCCCACGCGGACGCGGTCGTGTTCCTGGCGGACGGACGGCTCGCGGGTGAGCTGCGCGCGCCGACGGTGGACGCCGTCGCCGAGCGTCTGGCGCACCTCGGCGACGACGCACCGCTGGGGGCGTGAGTCATGGTCACCCTCTCCTTGGCCCTGCGGTCCGTGCGCAAGCGTCCCGGCCGCTTCGCCGCGACCCTGTTGTCGGCGTTCCTGGGCGCCGTGGTCGTCATGACGTTCAACTCGCTGCACGACACGGCCGGGCAGCCCGGCGTGGATGCGGTGAGCGCCGAGTCACTGTCCACGGCGGCGGGCGTGGTGGGCGGATACGGCACCCTGCTGGTGTTCTTCGCGGTCGCCTCGACGCTCACGGTGAACGTGCGGCAACGCGCCGCCGAGACCGAGCTGCTGCGCCGCTCGGGCGCCACGCCGGGGCAGATCCGGCGGATGGTGGTCGGTGAGGCGATGGCGGTCGCGCTGGTGGGGACGCTGCTGGCGATCGGGCCGGCGATGCTCGGCGGGCGGGCCCTGCTGACAGTGTTCGAGGACAGCGGCCAGGTGCGGCGGTCCGTGGACTACGTCTTCGGACCCGTCGCCCTCGTGGCGGGCGTCGGCGTCACCCTGCTCGCGTCGGCGGGCGCCGCGTTCCTCGCCGTGCGGCGCGCGACCCACGGGCACCGGCCGCCCGGCCGGTCGCGGAAGGTCCTCGCGTACGCGGCGACGGCCGCCGGTGCCGCCGCCGTGTGCTCGACGTTCGCCTTCTCGGCGGACGACGCGGCGCTGATGGCACCGCCGGCCTACGGAGCGATCCTGCTGTCGGTGGGCTGCGCGCTGCTCTCGCCGCGGCTCCTGACAGCCCTGCTCGACCGGCTGCCCCTGTCGGGTCCGAGCGGCTATCTCGCGGTACGCAATCTGCGGCGGCGCGCGGACGAGCTGTCCGGGGTCCTGATGCCGCTGATCCTGTTCACCTGCATGGCGACGGCGACGCTGTACATGCAGGCCGTCGAGAACGACGCGATCGACGCCTCGGGGCTGGTGAAGTCCGTCGACTCGAAGAACCTGGAGACCCTGAACCTGGTCGTCGTCGGCATCATCGTGGTGTTCTCCTGCGTCATGCTCGTGAACTCCCTGTACGCGGCGACCACGTACCGGACCAGGGAGTTCGGCGGTCAGCGGCTGGCCGGCGCGACCCCGGGCCAGGTGCTCGGCACGGTCGGCACGGAGGGCGTGATCCTCACGGTGACGGGCGTCCTCCTCGGCACCGTGGCGGCGCTCGCCGGGATCGTCCCGTTCACACTGGTCCGCACGGACGCCGCGTGGCCGGGCCGGGGTCCGGGCATCTGGCTCGCTGTCGTGGCGGTCGCGACGGCGGTGACGCTGGGGACCGGCCTGCTGACGGCACGGGCGGCGCTGCGCACTCCGGCGGTCGAGGCGGTGGCGCCGGGCGAGTGAGCGTCGTGGCACGGGATCCCGACGAGGAGGGGCGGCCGGCGAGCGGCTGCCCCTCTCGCATGTCCCGGGCGTGGGCCTTGCGAATCCTCGGACGTGAGGGCGGGGCGCTCCGGTCAGCGCACCCGGCCGCGCGGCTTCAGGGGCACCGGGGGCAGGTCCGGGGCGTGCAGCGGCGCGCCGTCGTAGCCCTTCACCTCACCGAAGCGTGAGCCCTTCGCCCAGTCCTGGCGGGCCTGTTCGATCTCGGCCTGGGTGCGCCCGATGAAGTTCCACCACATGATCAGCTCCTCCTCGAACGGTTCACCGCCCAGGAGCATGAGGCCCGCGTCCGTCGCGGCGCGCAGCGGGAGTTCGGTCCGGCCGCAGCCGAGGTACAGCATGGAGCCGGGGAGCATCGGCACCCCGTCGACATGGGCCTCGCCCGACATGGCGAGGACGGCGTACTCGAAGTCGGGCTCCAGGGGCAGGCGCAGGTCCGCGCCGCTCGCGAGGGCCAGGTCGGCTCCGACGATCGGGGTGTACGTCGTGCCGGGCGAGGTGGTGCCGTCGACCGTGCCCAGCAGGAGCGTGGCGCGCAGGCCGGGCGCGGTGACGACGGGCAGTTCGCCGTGGTGCTCGAAGTGCGGGTCGGTGTGCCGGTGGCTGTCCGGCAGCGCGACCCAGAGCTGCGCGCCGTGCAGCAGGCGGGCGTGCGGCCGGGGACTCTCCTCGGAGTGGCTGATCGCGCGGCCGGAGGTCATCAGGCCCAGTTCGCGCGGGCGGATCGTCTGGAGGCTGCCCGTGGAGTCGCGGTGCAGCACCTCGCCCTCGTGCAGCCAGCTCACGGTCTGCAGGCCCATGTGCGGGTGCGGCGGGACCTGCATGCCGGGTTCGTCGGCGATGTCGTCGGGCCCGTAGTGGTCGACGAAGCACCAGGCGCCGACCATGCGCCGGCCCAGGTTGGGGAGCAGGCGGCGGACTTCGGTGGACTCGCCGAGCTTGACCCGGCGAGGGCTGAGGAGTTCGCGCACCGGCTCGGCCACCACGAACCCGCGGCCACCGCAGAGAGCGGGAACCGCCTCCTGATCAAGATTGCTCATGACCCACAACCTAGACCCGTCGGGGACCCCACGTCAGGTCGTCGAACCGCCCATCCAGGGGCACTTGGCTCAGAACAGGCACGACGGGTCAGGACCCCCGCCCCGGTCCGTACGCCATGGGACGGACCCGGCCTGTCCCCGCCGTCCTTCCCCACCCCACTCCCTGCGGGTGGGCCAGGCGACCACCGCCCGTGATTCCCGGTGCCGGCCGAGCCCGAGAATATAGTAGCCATGTACATAGTAGCCATGTACTGTTTCGTCCATGAGTTCAGCGAAGTCGGTTTCCGAGAACGCGACGCCCGGTTTTCTCGTCTGGCGCCTGTCCATGAAATGGCGGGTCGCGGTCGACCGGGCGGTGGGCCCCCTGGGCCTGACGCACGCGCAGTACTCGCTGGTCGCGTCGCTGTACGGCATGCACCGGGACGGTGTGCGCCCCAGCCAGCGCCGGCTCGCCGACCACACCGGACTCGAACCGCTCTACGTCTCGAAGCTGGCCCGGTCCCTGGAGGCCGCCGGCATCGTCGACCGCACCCGCGACCCGGCGGACCCCCGCGCGGTGCAGTTGTCCCTCACCGAGGAGGGACGCGAGATCACCCGCCGCGCCATCACCGTGGTCCAGGGCCTGCTGGAACAGCTCCTCGCCCCCCTGGGCGGCCTCTCGGGGGACCGCACGCGGGCGTTCAGCCGTGAGCTGGCCACCCTGCTCGACGTCCCGCTCGATCCGCACGCCGGAGCCGAAGCGGTTCCGGACGCGACCTCTTCCAAGGAGCAGCCATGAGCACCTCCGTTCCGTCCACGCCCGCCGTCCTCCCCGTCAACGGCCAGGTCATCGGCCTGGCCCACTACGCGAGCCGTGCCGCCCTGGAGCGGGTACTGGCGCACAGCGGCACCAGCTTCAACCAGTCCGTGGCCCTTCGGGCCGTCTCCGACAACGGCGGGACCGTCGAGCGCGCGTGGCTGGTGGGCCGGCTGACCGGCGCGCTGAAGATCGAGGAGTCGGTGGCCCGCGCGACCGTCGAGGAGATGACGGCGGGCGAGCTCCTGGCGGAGCCGAGCGCCGAGCGGGTGTCGCTCACCGACGCCGGGCGCGAGCTCTTCGACTCGATCCGCACCGCGGGCAACGCGATCGCGGCCCGGCTGTACGCGGGCATCCCGGCCGAGGACCTCGCGGCGGCCGGGCGGGTCCTGACCCTGGTCACCGAGCGGGCCGACGCGGAGCTCGCCGAGGCGTGAGGGACCACCGACCACCACCAGGTCGTGGAATATTCAACCACTCCGTGCGGTTGTGGAGCGTCGAAGGAGGTCAGCAGTGGACATGACGTACTACGACCACGGAACGGCCGCGGAGCGCTGGGAGCGGGCGCAGCTGTTCTTCGACGCCAAGGACTACGCCGCGGCGGCGCGGGTGCTGGACGGGCTGGTCGAGGAGACCCCGGAGCAGGTGGGGCCCCGGCTGCTGCTGGCCCGTTCGTACTACCACTCGGCCCAACTGGGGCGCGCCGAGACCGAGTTGCGTGCGCTGGTGGAGATCGACCCGGTCGAGCACTACGCCCGGCTCATGCTGGGGCGCACGCTGGAGCGTCAGGGGCGGCACGCGGAGGCGGCGTCGCATCTGCGGATCGCGTCGGCGCTCGCGGGCGACTTCCAGCAGGTCTGATCGTTCCGCCGCGGAATCCGCCGGGTGCCCGTCCCGTCGCGGAGCCTCGGCGGGAGGGCCGGTCACTTCGGTGACCGGCCCTCCGCTGTCTGCGGCCGCGCGCGTCCCGAAAGGGCCGCGCTCACCTCGAAAGCGCCGGGTGTCCCGAGAAGTTGCGGGACTCGCCCGGCGCCGCCTCGATCGGAGCGAGCCGGCTTGGCATCCTGGCGCGATGGCATCCGAACGTGACTCCAGCGCCTCCCGCACCCTCAGCGACCTGGTCGAGGAACTCCTCGAACACGAAGGTCCGTTGCCGATCTTCGGAGCCGGTGACCCCGTACTGCGGATGGCGTCCGAGCCGTTCGACGGGCAGCTGGACCCAGGTCTGCTGGCCCGGTTCGTGGCCGCCCTGCGCGCCACCATGCACGCGGCACCGGGCGTCGGCCTCGCGGCACCGCAGGTGGGGGTGCCGCTGCGGCTCGCCGTCATCGAGGACCCGGCGCCGGTCCCCGAGGAGATCCGCCTCGCCCGCGGACGGGTCCCACAGCCGTTCCGGGTGCTGGTGAACCCTTCGTACGAGGGCGTCGGCGAGGCCCGGGCCGCGTTCTTCGAGGGCTGCCTGAGCGTTCCCGGCTACCAGGCGGTGGTCGCCCGTCCCGCGGAGGTGCGGCTGACCGCGTGGGACGAACAGGGGCTGCCGATCGACGAGGTGTTCCGCGGCTGGCCGGCCCGCATCCTCCAGCACGAGACGGACCACCTGGACGGGACGCTCTACCTCGACCGCGCGGAACCGCGCAGCCTGTCCTCGAACTGGGCAGCCGCAGAACTCTGGGCCCAGCCGACCCCGGAACGGGCCGCTCGGGAACTGGGTTTCACACTCCCGGGATAGAGCGGGCGGACTGGGGTGCCAGCCCGGCGGAGACCCGCGGGGGCGAGGGCCGGTGCCGGCCGCCGGGACCTGCTCCGGCGGGGAGCTTCCGCTCGGGCCGGGTGCGGTCGGGACTGCGCGCGAGCGGAGCGGCGGCCCTCCGATCCGCGGTGCTGCTTCCGGTCCTCCGTGAGCGACAGGGGCCCGCCGCCGGTTCCCCGGCCCTCGTGATCCGAAGTCTCAACCCCCTGGCTGCCGCGGCCCCGGCGACCGCGGTACGACGGCACGAGCGCCCCTGGGGCGGAGGTCTCGCCCCCTAATTCGGAGGCGCTCCGAACAGAGCTCCGGCTACCCTGACCGCATGTCCACGCCCCGCATCTCTTAGCTACAGGACCCGCTTCCACGCCACCCGTGTGTCCTCGTGCTGATTGATCTCTGGAGCGTTCCCCCATGATCACCGTTCGCGGTGTCGACGTGCGCGTCGGCGCCCGTCTGCTGCTGTCCGACCTGTCCTTCCACGTCTCCCCCGGCGACCGCATCGGCCTGGTCGGCCGAAACGGCGCGGGCAAGACCACCCTGCTGAACACCCTCGCCGGGCAGGCGAGGCCCGCCGCCGGAACCGTCTCCCGTACCGGCGCGGTCGGCTATCTTCCCCAGGACCCGCGCGCCGCGGATCCCTCGGTCACGGTCACCGACCGGATCCTGTCGGCGCGGGGACTCGACCGTGCCGTACACGCGCTGCGGTCGGCCGAGACCGCCATGGCCGACGGGTCCGAGCGCGCGATGAACACCTACGTGCGCGCCGAGGCCGAGTTCCAGGCGCGCGGCGGCTACGCGGCCGAGGCCGAGGCGGCCCGGGTCGCCGCGGGCCTCGGCCTGCCGGCCGGGGTGACGGGCCGGCCGATCGGCACTCTGTCCGGCGGGCAGCGGCGCCGCGTCGAACTGGCCCGCATCCTCTTCGCCGACGACGGGATCCTGCTCCTCGACGAGCCGACGAACCATCTGGACGCCGACTCGGTCGCCTGGCTGCGCGGGTTCCTGAGCGGCCATCAGGGCGGACTCGTCCTCATCAGTCACGACACCTCGCTGCTGGCCGACGTGGTCAACCGCGTCTTCCACCTGGACCCGCGCCGCGCCACGCTCGACGCGCACAACACCGGATGGGCGGCGTACCTCGCGCAGCGGGAGGCCGACGAGCGCCGCCGCACCCGGGAGCGGGCGAACGCCGAGCGCAAGGCCGCGTCCCTGCACGCGCAGGCCGACAGGATGCGTGCCCGCGTCTCGACAGCCGTGGCGGCGAAGAACATGGCCCGCCGCGCCGACCGTCTGCTCTCCGGGCTCGAACCGGTCCGCAGGACGGAGAAGGTCGCCCGGATCCGGCTGCCCGAGCCCGCGCCCTGCGGACGGATGCCGCTCGGCGCCGTGGCGCTGACGAGGTCGTACGGCGAACTGCGCGTCCTCGGCGGGGTCGACCTGGCTGTGGACCGGGGCAGCCGGCTGGTGGTCCTCGGCCCGAACGGTTCGGGCAAGACCACGCTGTTGCGTCTGCTCGCCGGGCACGACCGCCCGGACAGCGGGCGGGTGGTGTGCGGGCCGGGGCTGCGCCTCGGCTACTTCGCGCAGGAGCACGACACACTCGACCCGGCGAGTACGGTCCGCGCCCACCTGGCGGCGGCCGCCCCGCAGCTGACCGATGGCGAGGTGCGCCGGGCGCTCGGATCGTTCCTGTTCACGGGCGACGACGCCGACAAGCCCGTCGCGGTCCTCTCCGGCGGCGAGAAGACCCGCCTCGCGCTGGCCGGCCTCGTCCACTCCGGAGCGAACGTGCTGCTGCTCGACGAGCCCACCAACAACCTCGACCCGGCCTCCCGTGCGGAGGTCCTGGCCGCGGTGGGCACGTACCCCGGCGCCCTCGTGATGGTCACCCACGACGAGGGCGCCCTCGACGCGCTGCGCCCGGACCGGGTGCTGCTGCTCCCGGACGCGGACGAGGACCTGTGGAGCGAGGAGTACCGGGAGTTGGTCGCCCTCGCCTGATGTGGGGGCCGTCGGGACAGCCGCGGGCCGGGCGGCGCAGCGTGTGCCGCCCGGCCTGTCGGTTCGTGGCCGGCGCCGGGGCGTCCCCCGGCCGGCCGGCTCACGCGTCCCGGTAGGCCTCCAGCAGGCGCAGCCACACCTCGCTGACCGTCGGGTAGGACGGGACGGCGTGCCAGAGGCGGCTGATGGGGACCTCGCCGACGACGGCGACGGTCGCGGAGTGGATCAGTTCGCCGACGCCGGGGCCGACCAGGGTGAGGCCGAGGACGACCTCGCGGTTGATGTCGACGATCATGCGGGCCTTGCCGCGGTAGCCGTCGGCGTAGAGGCCCGCGCCGGCGACCGAGGACATGTCGACGTCGACGGCCCGGACGCGGTGGCCCGCCTGTTCCGCCTCCGCGAGGGAGAGCCCGACGGCCGCCGCCTCCGGGTCGGTGAAGACGACCTGCGGGACGCCGGCGTGGTCGGCGGTCGCGGCGTGCGCGCCCCACGGGTCGGTCTCCAGCAGCGGCACCCCGGCGGCGCGGGCGGCGATGGCGGCGCCCGCGATCCGGGCCTGGTACTTGCCCTGGTGGGTGAGCAGGGCGCGGTGGTTGACGTCCCCGACGGCGTACAGCCACTCGCTGCCGACGACGCGGAGGCTGTCGTCGACCTCCAGCCAGTCGCCGTCCTCCAGGCCCACGGTGCCGAGGCCCAGGTCGTCGGTGCGGGGCGCCCGGCCGGTGGCGAAGAGGATCTCGTCGGCCTCGATGCGGTCGCCGGTGTCCGTGAGTGCGACCACCGTCGAACCCTCGCGGGACACGGCGGTCACGGAGACGCCGGTGCGCACGTCCGCCCCGGCCTCGGTCAGCGCCTCGGCGACCAGTTCACCGGCGAAGGGCTCCATGCGGGGCAGCAGGCCCTTGCCGCGGACGAGCAGGGTGACCTGGGAGCCGAGGGCCTGCCAGGCCGTCGCCATCTCCGCGGCGACCACGCCACCGCCGACCACGATCAGCCGTCCGGGCACGGCGTGCGCGCTCGTCGCCTCCCGGCTCGTCCACGGCTTGACCTGGTCGAGTCCGGGCAGGTCGGGCAGGAGGGCGCGGGTGCCGGTGCACACGGCGACCGCGTGCCGGGCCGTGAGCGTCGTCCGGGTGCCGTCGGGGCCGTCGACCGTCACCGTGCGGGATCCGGCCAGGCGGCCGTGGCCGCGGTACAGGACGGCTCCGATGCCGTCCAGCCAGCCGATCTGACCGTCGTCCTTCCAGTCCGAGGTGAACCAGTCGCGGTGGGCGAGCACCGCGGCCGCGTCGAGAGGACCTTGTACGGCCTGGGCGAGGCCGGGTACGCGGCGGGCGTCGGCGCGGGCGATGGCAGGGCGCAGCAGGGCCTTGCTGGGCATGCACGCCCAGTACGAGCACTCGCCGCCGACCAGTTCGCTCTCCACGACCGCGGTGGAGAGGCCGGCCGCGCGAGCGCGGTCGGCCACGTTCTCCCCCACGGGCCCGGCACCGAGCACCACGACGTCGTAGGCGATGGATTCCGTTTCCGTCATGGGGCCAGTCTGGTTGCTGGTGTGCGTCGTGGCCACACGGGTACGGGCGCGGAATACGCCCCCGGTGGGTGGCGTTGTGCAAACCGGCATGAGCCGGACGTCAGGAAGAGGGAATATCGCATGAGCAGCACCGTGGAGCTCACCAAGGAGAACTTCGACCAGACGGTCACGGACAACGAGTTCGTCCTGATCGACTTCTGGGCGTCCTGGTGCGGGCCGTGCCGTCAGTTCGCGCCGGTCTACGAGAAGGCCGCCGACGCGAACCCGGACCTGGTCTTCGCCAAGGTCGACACCGAGGCGCAGCCGGAGCTCGCGGCCGCCTTCGACATCCAGTCCATCCCGACCCTGATGATCGTGCGCGACCAGGTCGCGATCTTCGCGCAGCCCGGGGCGCTCCCCGCGGAGGCCCTGGAGGACGTGATCGGGCAGGCCCGGAAGCTCGACATGGACGAGGTCCGCAAGTCGGTCGCGGCCCAGCAGGCCGCGGCGGCCGAGGGTCAGCAGGCCCAGGGCGGCGAGTGACCTGAAGCGGGCACGGCGTCACCCGGTGGCCCGCCGCGCGGGCGGCGGCCCCGGGTGACGAGTCGTGTCCGCGGAGAGTTCCGGCGACGAGCCGTGTCCCGCGTGGCGTCCGGACGCTCCCGGTGAGCACGGGGCGCCCGGCAGCGGCCCGGGAACCGGCTGCGTCTAGAACGGATACCCGGCCACGTCGCCCCGCACGGTCGTCCAGCGGATGTCCGTGAACGCGTCCAGGTTGGCGTCGCCGCCGAAACGGGCGCCGGTTCCGGAGGCGGCGGTCCCGCCGAAGGGCGCGACGGCCTCGTCGTTGACGGTCTGGTCGTTGATGTGGACGATCCCGGTCGGGATGCGGTCGGCGAGTTCGAGCCCGCGCGCGGTGTCGCGGGTGACGATGCCCAGCGAGAGACCGTACGGTCCCGCGGAGGCGAGGGCCGCGGCCTCGTCGAGGGTGTCGAAGGAGCGGACCGGCGCGACCGGTCCGAAGACCTCCTCCGCGTACGCCGGGGTCGTGTCGTCGACCCCCGCCAGCACGGTCGGCCGGTAGAAGAGCCGGTCGTGCTCCCCGCCCGCCGCCAGCTTCGCGCCGCGTGCCGTGCTGGCCTCCACCAGGCCCCGGATCTTGGCGAGTTGGGTGTCGTCGATGATGGGCCCGAGGTGCACCTGCTCGCGGTAGGGGTCGCCGACGGCCAGGGAGTCGGCCTTCGCCGCGAGCCGTTCGACGTACTCCTCGTACAGCGAGGCGTGGACGAGGTGGCGGCCGGTCGTCATGCAGATCTGGCCCTGATGGAAGAACGAGCCCCAGGCGGCCGTGGAGATGACGGCGTCGAGGTCGGCGTCCGCGAGGACGACCAGGGCGGAGTTGCCGCCCAGTTCGAGGTGGGCGCGCTTGAGATGCCGGCCCGCCGCCTCGCCGACCGCGCGCCCGGCTCCGGTCGAGCCGGTGAAGGAGATGACCGGGACGAGCGGGTCGGCGACCAGCGCCTGACCGACCTCGGCGCCGCCGGGCAGGACGTGCAGCAGTCCGTCGGGAAGCCCGGCCTCGGCGAAGACGGCGGCGAGCGCGAGGCCGCCGCACACCGCGGTCCGTGGATCCGGCTTGAGGACCACGCCGTTGCCGAGCGCGAGCGCCGGGGCGACCGAGCGGATCGAGAGGATCAACGGCGCGTTGAAGGGCGCGATCACGCCCACCACTCCGACCGGAACACGGCGGGTGTACGACAGCCGCGGGGCCTCCGAGGGCAGCACCTGGCCCGTCGGGCGGGAGGCGAGGGCGGCCGCCTCGTAGCACTCCTGGGCGGCGACGTGCAGTTCGAAGTCCGCCTTGCCGGGGATGGAGCCGGACTCGCGCACGATCCAGTCGCGCAGTTCGTCGGCGTGCGCGGCGAAGAGGTCCCCCGCCTTGCGCAGCACGGCGGCCCGCGCGAAGTGCGGGGCCCCGGCCCAGTCGTTCCGGGCCGCGTGGGCGGCCCGGGCCGCCGTGGCGACGTCGTCGGCCGCGGCGAGCGTGACGGCGCCGAGACGCTCGCCGGTGGCGGGCTCGGTGACGGTGTGCTCACCGCCCGAGAGCGGGCGGGTCTGCCAGGTCGTGGGGTCGAGCAGCGGCATGTCGGCTCTCCGATCGTTCCCTGATCGCACGGGATGCTGCGGGCGGTTCGGCGGTGATACGGCTCGTGGGGTCCGCCGGGCGTCCGGTCCCGGCCCGCCGGGTCGGCGTCCGGGCACGGGGCGCGGCGCGGGGACTTCGGACGCGGCTCATAAGGCGAGCGGAAGTCCCGTGTAGTGCGCGGCCAGTTCGGCGGCCGCGGTGCGGGACGCCGTGATCCGGCGCAGCCGCGCGAGCTGCATCCGGGCTTCGAAGGCGTCGCTATCCGGTTGAGCGTGCAACATCTTAGTCATGTCGTACGAGAAACGGGTGGCCTGCCACACCCGGGTGAGGGCCACCCCGGAGTACCGGTCGAGCAGCCGGGAGGACCCCGAGCGGTGCAGCTCGGCGAAGCCCTGCGCGAGGACCCGTACGTCGGACACCGCGAGGTTGAGCCCCTTGGCGCCGGTCGGCGGCACGATGTGGGCGGCGTCCCCGGCGAGGAACAGCCGTCCGTGGCGCATCGGTTCACGGACCAGACTGCGCATCGGCGTGACCGACTTGGCGGTGACGGGTCCGCGCTCCAGGCGCCAGTCCCCGTCGACGGCGAAACGCGCGGCCAGTTCGTCCCAGACCCGCTCGTCGGGCCAGTCGGCGGGGTCGGTGCCGTTCGGGACCTGGAGGTAGAGGCGCGACACGGACGGGGAGCGCATGCTGTGCAGGGCGAAACCGCCTTCGCCCCGGGCGTAGATCAACTCCTCGCAGGACGGCGGCACGTCGGCGAGGATCCCCAGCCAGGAGTACGGGTAGTCGTGCGCGTAACTGCGGCTCGTACCGGCCGGAAGCGCGGCGCTCGCGATGCCGTGGGAACCGTCGCAGCCCACCACGTAGTCGCAGCTCAGGGTCTGCTCGCGCCCCTCGTGCAGGAATCGCACGACCGGCTCGTCGCTCGCCGCCCCGTCGACGGCGAGCGCCTGCGCCTCGAACAACAGGGGTGGTCCGCCGTCGAGTTGGAGGGCGACGAGATCCTTCACGATCTCCGTCTGGGCGTAGATGGTCACGGTGCGGCCCCCGGTGAGGCCGGGGAAGTCGATGTGGTGGCGCTCCCCGTCGAAGCGCAGCTCGATGCCGCGGTGCACCAGACCTTCGGCGTTCAGCCGGTCACCCGCTCCGCAGGCGCGCAGTGCGTCGACGGTGCCCTGCTCCAGCATGCCGGCCCGCTGACGCTCCTCCACGTAGGCCCGTGTCCTGCTCTCCAGGACGACACAGTCGATCCCCGTCCGGTGCAGCAGGCGGGCCAGCAGGAGCCCGGCCGGGCCGCCGCCGATGATGCCGACCGAGGTCCGCATGACGCCTCCGCTGTCCGGTGCCGCCGGGGCGGGGCCCGGCGGGTTTCGAGGGGACCGGTCCCGGCGCGGGGCCGGGCGAACAGGCCCAGCCTCTCTCAGCTCGACGCGCGGTGCACGACCCGTGCGCCCAGCACCTCGTGCGTCTCGGGCTCACCGCCGGGTTCACGGACGGCCCGGTCGACCAGTTCGGCGAGGTCACGGCCGGACGGCAGCTCGATGTGGACGGTGCTCAGCCGGGGCCGGAGCAGCCGGCCGAGCATGAGGTCGTCGGCGCCGACGACGGCGGTCTCGTCCGGGATCGTGATGCCCTCGTCCTGGAGGGCGCGCATCAGGAGCATCGCGTACTCGTCGTTGTAGGCGAAGACGGCGTCGAGGCCGAGCGAGCGCCAGCGGGCCGCGAGCCCGGCGGCGGCCTCCTCCTCGTAGGGCAGGGGCAGCTCGGTCACCGTCGCGTCGGTGCCGCGCAGTGCCCGGCGGACGCCGTCGAGGCGCGGCGTGGAGAAGATCTCCAGGCCGGCCTCGCCGGGTATCACCACGCCGACGCGGCGCCGACCGCGGGCCAGCAGGTGCTCCCCCGCCGCGTGTCCGACCCGGTCGTGGTCCATGAGGAGCGCGTGGGCGCCCTCGACGCGCTCGGGGCCCAGCGTGACGACGGCCCGCGCCCCGGCCCGCTTGAGGACGGCCACGCCCTGCGGGCCGAGCCCGCTGCCGGGGACCAGCACGGCGACGGGCCGCAGCTCGGCCCAGGCGCGGGCGGCCTCGTCGCCGCGCAGGCCGACGCTGCCGTACTGCACGACGGTGTAGTCGAGCCGGCCGAGCGCCCACTGGAGCTCGCTGAAGAACTGGTTGTAGAGGGGGCCCACGGGGACGGCCGGAGCGGGCATCAGGACCATGCGGCTGTGTCCGGCGCGCAGGCTGCGGGCGGCCGCGTGCGGGACGTATCCGAGCTCCTCGGCGGCCTCGCGGACCCGGCGGCGGGTGGGTTCGCTGATGCGGACGGCGCTGGTGTTGTTCAGGACGTACGAGACGGTCGCGCGCGAGACTCCCGCGAGGCGCGCCACGTCGGCGCTCGTCGGCACGGGTCGCTGCGCGGGCGTCGGCTGGGCGGGCTGCTTCGGTATGTGCACCATGACGTACGGCATCCTTCCAGAAGCCCGGTACGCCGCCTCGGGCCGGGGCGTCCCGGCACCGCCCGAAACGCGGAACTCCCGCTTCCGCAAGGGGGGTTGCCCGCCGCGTACCGCTCCGCCCACCCAGAGGTTACCGTTCGGTAGACAACGTCCTCCGGAGGTGTCCGCATGGCTCCCGACCGCACCCCAGGCCTGACGGAGAGCGCGCGCGCCCTCGCCGCCGGCGAGGTGACCTCGCGTGAGCTGGTCGAGCGGGCGCTCGACCGCGTCGAGGCGAGCCGTTCCACGCTCAACGCGTTCCGGCTGGTGCGCGCCGAGGCGGCGCTCGCCGAGGCCGACGCGGCGGACCGGGAGCGGGCGGCGGGCGGGCGGCGCCCGCTGCTCGGCGTGCCGGTGGCGGTCAAGGACGACATGGACGTGGCGGGCGAGCCGACCGCGTTCGGCTGCCCCGGCGCCCACCCCCGGGCGGCCGAGGACGGCGAGGCGGTACGGCGGCTCCGCGCGGCGGGGGCGGTCGTGATCGGCAAGACGAACACCTGCGAGTTGGGGCAGTGGCCCTTCACCGAGGGCCCGGCCTTCGGCGCGACCCGCAATCCCTGGCACACCGGCCATACGCCCGGGGGTTCGTCGGGAGGCTCCGCGGCCGCGGTCGCCGCGGGTCTGGTCCCGGCGGCGCTCGGTTCGGACGGCGCGGGCTCCGTCCGCATCCCGGCCGCCTGGACCCACCTGGTCGGCATCAAACCGCAGCGCGGCCGGATCTCGACCTGGCCGCGCCCGGAGTCCTTCCAGGGCATCACCGTCAACGGCACGCTCGCCCGCACCGTCGCGGACGCGGCCCTGCTGCTGGACGCGGCGAGCGGCAGCCACCACGGCGATCTGCACCGCCCGGCGGCTCTGCGCGTCCACGACGCGGTGGGCCGCGACCCGGGCCGGCTGCGCATCGCGCTGTCGCTGAAGCCGCCGTTCACGGCCGTGCCCGCGCGGCTCGATCCCGCCGTACGGGCGAAGGTCCTGGCGCTCGCGGAGCGGCTGGCCCGCCTCGGGCACACGGTCGAGGAGGCCGAGCCGCGCTACGGACGGATCGGGCTCACGTTCGTCCCGCGCGCCACGGCGGGCATCGCCGAGCACGTGCGCGAGGCGCCGTTCCCCGAACTCCTCGACCGGCGCACCCGCGACGCCGCGCGGCTCGGCCGGCTGCTGGGCGGGGCGCCGCTGCGGGCGGCCCGGCGTGCCGAGGCGCTGCTGCACCGGCGCGTCGGCGCGCTGTTCGAGGGGTACGACGTCCTGCTCGCGCCCACGACCGCCGCTCCCCCGCCGCGCATCGGGGCCATGCTCGGCCTGAGCGGTTTCGGCACCGACCGGGCGATGATCGCCGCCTGCCCCTACGCCTGGCCGTGGAACGTCCTCGGCTGGCCGGGGGTGAACGTGCCCGCGGGTTTCGTCGGCGACGGGCTCCCGGTCGGCGCGCAACTGCTCGGCCCGGCGGACAGCGAGCCACTGCTCGTGTCGCTGGCGGCGCAGTTGGAGGACGACCTGCGCTGGCACGACCACTGGCCCCCGCACCGGGCCGTCGCCGACTCCCCGGCGGCATGAGGGAGTTGCGGCCTTACCCTGGCGTCATGAACGACGCACCGATGGTCGGTTTGATGGGACGGGTGACCGGCACGGTCGGACCCGGGCTCGTCGGTGAGGTGATCGTCCGGGTGCGCGGCGGCGCCGAGCACTTCCTCGCCTACCCGGCCGTCGCGAAGGACCGTATCGAGCGGGGCACGGTGGTGATGGTCGTGGAGTACCTGCCGCCCCGCACCGTGTACGTGTCGCCCGCCTACGACGTGTGACACGGTCGGCCTTCTGGCGCCGCCCATACGACAGTTGAGCCCGCCCCGTCCCAGGTGAGAGGCCGGGGCGTCAAGAACGCGACAAGGATTCGCCGGCGTCTGTACCCCGGCGTCGGCGAGGAGCACACTCCGTTCGTTCGGTGCCGAAAGGGCACCATTCAAAGGGGGCGTATGCCGATGGTTGTCGGCGTCGTGGCGGGGGCGGTTGTCCTCGCAGTGATCTTCATCGTCGTGGTCTTCAAGCTCATGTGGCGGGTCGCGGAGCCCAACGAAGCACTCATCATCTCCGGTTCGAAGCATCGGACCGAAGGCCTCGAGGAGGGCATGGGTTTCCGCATCGTGACGGGACGCGGCACGCTGGTGATGCCCGGCGTGCAGGCGGTGCGGAAGATCTCGCTCGACCTCAACGAGACCGAGCTGCACGTGGACTGCGTGACCACCCAGGGCATTCCGCTCAAGGTGCGGGGCGTGGTCATCTTCAAGGTGGGCGACGACTTCGTGTCGATCGCCAACGCGGGCCGCCGCTTCCTCGACCAGCAGAAGATGATGGCCGAGCGGGTGCACAACGTGTTCGCCGGTCATCTGCGGTCCATCGTCGGCGGGTTGACCGTCGAGGACATGATCCGCGACCGGGAGAAGCTGACCGGCCAGACCCGGGCCGCGTGCGGGACGGAGATGGAGAAACTCGGTCTGATCGTCGACTCGCTGCAGATCCACGAGATCGAGGACCCGACCGGGTACATCAAGAACCTCGCGATGCCGCACGCCGCCGCCGTCCAGCGGGACGCGCGCATCGCGCAGGCCGAGGCGAACCGTCTCGCCACCGAGGCCGAGCAGAAGGCCGCGGCCCGGATGTCGGAGGCGACCCGGGACAGCGAGATCCTCCAGGCGGGCTACCAGGCCGAGCGCGACAAGGCGGCGGCGAAGGCCCGGCAGGCCGGACCGCTCGCGGACGCCGCGGCCCGGCAGGACGTCGTCGTGCAGGAGACCCGGATCGCGGAACTCGACGCCCTCCGCCGCGAACAGCAGCTCCAGGCGGACGTCCGCAAGCCGGCGGACGCCCAGGCGTACGAGACGCGGGCCCGGGCCGAGGCCGAGCGTGACGCGCGTATCTCGGCCGCACAGGCCAAGGCCCAGGAGACCGAACTGGCCGCCGCGGCCGAGGCGAACCGGGTCAAGACGGCCGCCAACGCGGAGGCCGAGGCCACGAAGGCCCGGGGTGCGGCCGCCGCGCTGGCGACCAAGGCCACCGGTGAGGCGGAGGCGGCGGCTTCCCAGGCCAAGGGGCTCGCCGCCGCCGAGGCCACCCGCGCCCAGGGGCTCGCGGAGGCGGCGGCCATCCAGGCCCGGGCCGCCGCGCTCGCCGAGAACCAGGAGGCGGTGGTCGCCCAGCAACTCGCCGAGAATTGGCCGGAGATCGTCCAGGCGGGTGCGAGCGCGTTCGGCAACGTGGACCACATGGTGCTGCTCAACGGGGCCGACGGCATGTCGGAGCTGTTCGCGAAGGCGCTCACCATGGGCGGTACGGGCCTCGGCCTGGCCCGCCAGTTGCTCGCCTCGACGAGTCCGGAGGGCGCACCGGCAAAGACCGGGACGGCGGGCCTCAACGGCTTCGCGCCGCCGCTCACCGAGAAGGTCCCCGTGGAGAAGGACGAGGGGTGACGCGGACGCGCTGAGCCGCGCGGGACGCGAGGGTCACTCGGGTGAGGCGCGGGCGTACGGGAGTTGAGCGACGACTCCGGTGCGCCCGCGCGGTACCGTCCGGTGCGTCACCGGGGCGCGGTGGTGACGGACCCGCCCGCCGAACTCCCCCGGCCACGCTCTACCGTGGCCCGCGTGACTGCCTCTACCGATGATGACGTCCCCGGCCGCTACGGTCCCACCGCGACCACCGAGGCCGAACCCCGCGACGTCGGCCCCGTGAAGACCGAGTACTCCCCCGCCCACGACGGCGACCCCGACCCGGGCGAGATCGTCTGGACGTGGGTGCCCTTCGAGGAGAACGACGGCCGGGGCAAGGACCGCCCGGTACTGGTCGTGGCCCGCGAACCCGCGGGCACCCTGCTGGCGGTGCAGCTCTCCAGCAAGCGGCACGACGGCGAGCGCGAGTGGGTGGCGATCGGGAGCGGTCCGTGGGACCGGACCGGACGGGACTCCTGGATCGCCGTCGACCGGGTTCTCCGGCTGCACGAGGACGGGATGCGCCGCGAGGCGTGCGCGCTGGACCGGATGCGGTTCAACTCCGTCGTGCACCGGCTGCGCGAGCGGTACGGCTGGCGCTGAACCGCGGGGTGACGGGTGATGGGTGACCGCCGGACGGCCCCGTCACGCACCCCGGAGTTCGTAAGCGAACGCCTGCTCGAAAGCGCGGTGGGTCGTGCGGTCCTGCGTGCGGTCCAGGATGCCGAACACCACGTGGTCGAAGTACCCCTCGAAGCGGCCCTGGACCAGCAGCTCGCGAAAGGCGCCCGCCACCTGGGCCGGGTCGTTCCGGAAGACCCCGCAGCCCCAGGCGCCGAGCACCAGACGGCGGTATCCGTGGGCGGCGGCGGTCTCGAGGACGCGTTCGGCGCGGACGACGAGCGCGCGGGGCAGCTCGCCGGCGCGCTCCGGGGAGGTCCGCAGCACGACGCCCGCGTTCGGAGCCGCCGCGGTCAGGAACCCCGCCGGAAACGGCTCGTCGAGGAGCCGGCCCCGATCGTCGCGGAAGACGGGTACGCCGGGTGAGTGGATGACACGGTCCGTGTAGAACGGGTCGCGGTGGGCGCGGTGATGGTCGTAGAACCCGCGGGCCCGCAGCAGGCAGCCGTACAGCGCGGAGGCGCGGCACAGCGCTTCCTCCTGGGCCTGGGCGCCGTTCAGATAGCCGCCGCCAGGATTGCGCGCCGAGGAGAAGTTCAGCACCGCGACCGGGTCGCCGCCCCGGGCCGTCAGCCGACGGGCCGCCTCCAGGCTGCTCTCGCCGGTGACCTCGAACGACGTGCTGCCGGGGGTCACCGCGGGCGTCTCCACCGGCTCGGGCCCGTGCAGCTGCGTGCCGGACCTGGCCGCCTCGACGGCGGCGGCGAGGGTCACCCGGACGCCGGAGGGGCCGCGGTAGCCGCCGGCCGCCACGATCTCCTCCGTCTCCCGGGCGATCGCACGCAGGCGCGCGCTCATGGCGTGACCCCCGTACGCGCCACGAGCGCGGCCCGTGTGTACTCCCCCGTCGTGCCCATGAACGCATCGTGAGCGATGCTGGTCCTGCGGCGCAACAGAGTTTCGACGCCCCGCAAACGGTGTACTCCGGTCTCGGAAGCGACAAATTTGTACCCTTGTGCGAACCGCCGAGAGGGTCTTGGGTGGACGGGTGAATGCCGGTCCGGCCCACCAGACCCCGGGCCGGCGGCATGGTGGAATCTCAGGAGGATCCCCACATGTCCGATTCGGTGAGTGACTGTACGGAGCCACGCCGCTCCACTGTCACCGAGGCCGAGGTGGAGGCGTTGGTCCATGGCATCTGCTTCAAGACCGGTCCGCCCCGCCTCCTCGGTGTGGAAGTCGAATGGCTCGTCCACGAGCTGCGCGCGCCGTGGCTCCCCGTACCGCCTGAACGTCTCGAAGCGGCGTATGCCGCTCTGCGGGCCGTACCGCTGAGTTCGGCGCTGACCGTCGAACCCGGTGGGCAGCTGGAGCTGAGTTCCGCTCCCGCCGCCTCCCTGATGGAGTGCGTACGGTCCGTGTCGGCCGACCTGGACGCCGTCCGCGCGACACTGCGCGAGACGGGCCTCGGCCTCAGTGGCTACGGCCAGGACCCCTGGAACCCCCCGAGCCGCTATCTCCATGAGCCCCGGTACGACGCCATGGAGAGTTACCTCGACCGCGCGGGGCCCGAGGGCCGCGCCATGATGTGCACGTCGGCGTCCGTGCAGGTGTGCGTGGACGCCGGGTACGAGGAGCCGGGCCCGCTCGGGCACGGGCGGCGCTGGTGGCTCGCCCACCAGCTCGGTCCGGTCCTGGTGGCCGCGTTCGCCCACTCCCCGATGGCCCGGGGACGGCGCACCGGCTGGCGCTCCACGCGGCAGTCGCTGTGGACCGCGATGGATCCCGGGCGCACCGACGCGCCGCCCCTGGACGGCGATCCCCGGGCCGCCTGGGCCCGGCACGTGCTGGACGCACCGGTGATGTGCGTCCGGGCGCCCGAGGGCCCCTGGGACGTTCCGGAGGGCATGACCTTCCGTGACTGGACCCGGTCCGGCAGTCCGCCGGCCCGGGAGGACCTCGACTACCACATGACGACGCTGTTCCCGCCGGTGCGGCCGCGCGGTCATCTCGAACTCCGCATGATCGACGCGCAGCCGGGTGAGGACGGCTGGATCGTGCCCCTCGCGGTGACGGCGGCCCTCTTCGACGATCCGAACGCGGCCGAGATCGCCTACCGGACCGTGAAGCCGCTCGCGGAGCGGGCGGGCACGGACCGGGCGCCCCGCAACCCGCTGTGGCGGGACGCGGCCCGGCTCGGCCTCGCCGATCCGGAACTGCGCGAGGCCGCGGCCATCTGTTTCGCCGCCGCGTACGAGGCGCTGCCCCGGCTCGGGGCCTCCACGGAGGTCCTGGACGCGGTGGCGGAGTTCGCCGACCGCTATGTGGCGCGAGGCCGCTGCCCCGCCGACGACCTGCTCGGCGCGGACCGGGCCCAGCACGAGGGCCGGTCCGACAACCGGTCCGGCACCCGTTCCGACGGCCGGTCCGAGGCCCGGTCCGACGGCCGCTCGTCCGGCCGGTTCGATGGGAAGGACATCAGCTCATGACCGCCCCCGCCCCCGATTCGCTGACGGATCCGGAGTCGCTCAGGGAGCGCGCCCTGGACGCGCTCGTCACCGCCCGGGACCGCACCGCCCTCCTCACCTCGTGCGTGGAGGACCCCGACCTGACCGCGCAGCACTCGCCGTTGATGTCTCCGCTGGTGTGGGACCTCGCGCACATCGGCAACCAGGAGGAGCTGTGGCTGCTGCGGGCGGTCGCGGGACGTGAGGCGCTGCGGCCCGAGATCGACGGGCTCTACGACGCGTTCGAGCACGCGCGCTCCGAGCGGCCCAAACTGCCGCTGCTGCCGCCCGCCGAGGCCCGCACGTACGCGGCGGAGGTGCGCGGCCGGGCGCTCGACGTCCTGGAGAGTTCCGCGTTCCGGGGCAGTCGGCTCACCGAGGCCGGATTCGCCTTCGGCATGGTCGCGCAGCACGAACAGCAGCACGACGAGACCATGCTGATCACCCATCAGCTCCGCAGGGGCCCCGCGGCCCTGACCGCTCCCGACCCCGCTCCGGTCGCGCCGTTCACCGGCCCGGCCGAAGTCCTGGTGCCCGGCGGCCCGTTCGTGATGGGCACCTCCACCGAACCCTGGGCGCTCGACAACGAGCGTCCCGCGCACCGGCGTACGGTCCCGTCGTTCCACATCGACACGACACCGGTCACGAACGGCGCCTACCAGGCGTTCATCGCGGACGGCGGCTACGGCGACCCGCGCTGGTGGACCCCGGAGGGCTGGGACCACATCCGGACGCACGACATCGGGGCGCCGCTGTTCTGGCGGCGCGAGGGCGGCCAGTGGCTGCGGCGGCGCTTCGGCGTCACCGAGGTCGTGCCGCCCGACGAGCCCGTTCTGCATGTGTGCTGGTACGAGGCCGACGCGTACGCCCGCTGGGCGGGCCGGCGGCTGCCCACCGAGGCGGAGTGGGAGAAGGCCGCCCGGCACGACCCGGTGTCCGACCGTTCCACCCGCTACCCGTGGGGCGACTGCGACCCCACCCCGGAACACGCCAACCTGGGTCAGCGTCATCTGCGCCCGGCACCGGTGGGCAGCTATCCGGCGGGGGCCTCACCGCTCGGTGTACGGCAGTTGATCGGTGACGTGTGGGAGTGGACGTCGAGCGACCTGGAACCGTATCCGGGGTTCGTCGCCTTCCCGTACCGGGAGTACTCGGAGGTCTTCTTCGGGCCCGACCACAAGGTGCTGCGCGGTGGTTCGTTCGCGGTGGACCAGGTGGCCTGCCGGGGCACGTTCCGCAACTGGGACTATCCGATCAGGCGGCAGATCTTCGCCGGGTTCCGCACGGCCCGCGACGGATCCTCCTGATGTGCCGTCATCTGGCGTTCCTCGGCGACGGGGAACAGCTCGGGGCGCTCCTCGTCCAGCCGGAGCACAGCCTGTTCCGGCAGTCCTGGGCGCCCCGCCGTCAGCGGCACGGGACGGTCAACGCCGATGGTTTCGGCGTGGGTTGGTACGCCGAGGGCGATCCGGTGCCCGCCCGGTACCGGCGCACCGGGCCCGTCTGGGGCGACGCGTCGTTCGCCGACCTGGCCCGCGTGGTCCGGTCGCGGGCGGTGCTCGCCGCGGTGCGGGACGCGACCCTGGCCGGGTCGGACGGGGAGGCCGCCGCGGCGCCGTTCGCCGCGGACACCTGGCTGTTCAGCCACAACGGCGCCGTCCTCGGGTGGCCCGGCTCCCTCGCCCCGCTCGTGTCGGGCCTGTCCGCGGCCGAGCTGCTGTCGCTGGAGGCCCGCTGCGACTCCGCGTTCGTGTGGGCGCTGGTGCTGCACCGGCTGCGCTCCGGGGACACGGAGGGGCAGGCGCTGGCCGACACGGTCGTGGAGGTCGCGGAGGCGGCCCCGGGATCACGGCTCAACCTGCTGCTCACCGACGGCACGACCATCGCCGCGACCGCCTGGGGCGACACCCTCTGGTACCTCGCCGAGCCGGACCGTCGCGTCGTCGTGGCCTCCGAGCCGCACGACGACGACCCGCGATGGCGGGAGGTCCCCGACCGCACCCTCCTCACGGCGAGCCGCACCGAGGTGCTGCTCACCCCGCTCAAGGACATGAGCGACGACATGGCATCCGCACAGCGCAAGGAGCCCCGTACGTGAGCCCGTTCCTGCTGACCCGCACCCTTCCCGAGGACGCCACCGAGGCGGCCCTGCGTGCCGACGTCCTGCACGGCCTCGGGCACACGCCGAAGACGCTGCCGCCGAAGTGGTTCTACGACGCGCACGGCAGCGAGCTCTTCGAGAAGATCACCGAACTGCCGGAGTACTACCCGACGCGCGCCGAGCGGGAGATCCTGCTCGCGCGGGCGGGGGCGATCGCCGCGGCGAGCGGTGCGCGCACCCTCGTCGAGCTGGGTTCCGGCTCGTCGGAGAAGACGCGCCATCTGCTCGACGCCCTGCCGGACCTGCACACCTACGTCCCCGTGGACGTGAGCGAGAGCGCGCTCACGCAGGCCGGGCACGCGTTGATCGCGGAGCGTCCCGAGCTGAACGTCCACGCTCTGATCGCCGACTTCACCGGCGGTCTCGCGCTCCCGGACACACCGGGACCGCGGCTGGTGGCGTTCCTGGGAGGCACCATCGGCAATCTGCTGCCGGCCGAGCGCGCCTCGTTCCTGTCGTCCGTACGGTCCCTGCTGTCGCCCGGGGACACCCTGTTGCTCGGCACGGACCTGGTGAAGGACCCGTCGGTGCTCGTCGCGGCCTACGACGACGCGGCCGGGGTGACGGCGGCGTTCAACAAGAACGTGCTGAGCGTCGTCGACCGTGAACTCGGCGCGGACTTCGACCTCGACGCGTTCGAGCACGTCGCCCTCTGGGACGCCGGGCACGAGTGGATCGAGATGCGGCTGCGGTCCCGGGTCGCGCAGACCGTGAAGATCCCCGCCCTCGGTCTGGCGGTCGACTTCGCGGAGGGCGAGGAGGTACGGACCGAGATCTCGGCCAAGTTCCGCGCGGAGGGCGTCCGTGCGGAACTCGCGGAGGCGAGTCTCGATCTGACGCACTGGTGGACGGACACGGAGGGCCGCTTCGCGCTGTCGCTGAGCTCGGCGGTGTAGCCCTCCGGACGGCAACGACGGCGTGCGGCCGCGCGGGTCGGCAGAGACCCGCACGGGCCGCGGGCCGGCGCGCGGGGCCTCCCGGACCGTCAGGCCGGGAGGCCCCGCCGCGTCCGCGCTCCGTCCCGGTCGCTCCCCTTCCGCGGGGCGGGCGTCAGCTCACTCGTCGTCGACGGACAGGACGCGCGTGATGCTCTCGGAGGCCTTGCGCGCCTCCGTCGCCGGGTCGGCTCCGCCGAGGATCTTCGTCATGGACTTCTTGATCGGGTTGTCCGCCTCGACGGCGGCCCACTGGGGCGAGGACGGGGTCGCCCGGCCCTGCGCGGCGCCCGCCGCCATGGCGGCCACACCCGGCTCGCCGGACACGGCGCCCGCGAGCTTCGACTTGTTGGGCACGTAGTTCATCGTCCTGGCCAGTTCCGTCTGCCACTTGGCGCCCGCGAGTGCCGCGATGACGGCGGTGGCACCGGTGCGGTCGTCGGTGTTCTCGGGCACGACGAGGTCGGAGCCACCGGTGAAGACCGCGCCGGGCTTCTCGGCGGTCTTGCCGGGAACGGGGAAGAAGCCCAACTTGCCCTTCAGGTCGGGGTTCGTGCGCTCGATGGCCTGCACGAGTCCGGGAACCGCCACGATCTGCGCGACCCGCCCCTTCGCGAACACCCCGGACTGCGGCGGGTGTTCCTCGTCGGCGTCCACCGGTCCGTCACCGAGCGCCTGGAGGCGCCGGTAGAACTCGATGCCGCGCAGCGCGGCCGGCGTCGCGAGAGTGCCCGTCCAGCTGCCGGAGCGCGACTCCCGGGCGAGGTCGCCGCCCTCGTCCCAGATGAACCCGGAGAGGGTGTACCAGTCCTGGCCCGCGAGGTAAATGCCCTGGTTCCCGGCGGTGTTGAGGTGTTCGGTGTCGGTGAGCCACTGCTCGCGGGTCTTGGGGGGCTGGTCCACGCCGGCGGCCCGGAACAGGTCCTTGCGGTAGATGACGACACGGTTGGCGGCGTACCAGGGGACGCCGAACTGGCGGGTGCCGAACCGGCCGGGCTCGGCGAGGCCGGGCAGCCAGTCGTTCATGCCCCAGTCGCGCATCGATTCCAGGGTCAGGTCACTGAGCCCGCCGCCGTCGACGTACTGCGCCACCTGGGTGTTGCCGACCTCGATGACGTCGGGCGCGTCCGCGTCGCCCTGTTTCAGGGCCGCCTGGACCTTGTCGCCGATCCCGGTCCACTCCTGGATACGGATGTCGAGCCGGATGTCACTGTGCTTGCTCTCGAAGTCCTCGGTGAAGCGCTTGAGGAACTCCTTGGAGGCGCTGTCCTTCATCAGCCACACCGTGACGGTGTGTCGTGACGTGCCGCTTCCCGGCAGGGAGCCGCACGCGGTGAGCAGGGAGGCGCTGACGCAGGCGACGGCGAGCAGGCGACGTTTCACGAGGGGTCCAGTTCTGTCTTGCGGACAGGGGGGAGGGGCCCGGCGTGGGGGGACGAGCTTGGGGTGCTCGTACGGGTGTGTGGATTTTGGTATGGACCAATGAGGTCCGTCAAGGGCCCACCGTCACCCGGGGCGGCCCGCCGTCTCGCGCAGCGTCACCGGGTGGGGCACCGTGGAATGACGCGTGGCACTCCCGCCACGGCGGAGAGGAGCACCCGCATGTCCGACCACACCTACCGGGTCACCGAGATCGTCGGGACCTCGCACGAAGGCATCGACCAGGCGATCCGCAACGGGGTCACCCGTGCCTCGCAGACCCTGCGCAACCTCGACTGGTTCGAGGTCACGCAGGTCAGGGGCCAGATCGAGAACGGGCGGGTCGAGCACTACCAGGTCGGCCTGAAGCTCGGGTTCCGGCTGGAGGACGCGGACTGACGCGTCGCCGGGGCCCGCACGGCCCACCCGGGTCAGGTGCGCCCCTCCCCCTCCTGCGCGTCCCGCAGTGCCGGTGACGCGTCGGCCCAGCGTGCCCGTACGACCCTGAAGCCGGCCCGTTCCGCGTCCTCGCAGACGAGTTCGTCGTCGTCGACGAGGACGCGGACCTCCCGGTCCCTCGCGAGTTTGCGCAGGATCTCCAGCTTGGTACGGCGGGCGGGCCTGCGGTCGTCGTTGCGCCGCATCCAGATACGCCCCTCGGGGAGGCCCTGGGCGGCCAGCCAGGCCACCGTGTCCCGGCGGCACCGCTCCGGACGGCCGGTCAGATAGACGACCTCGCACTCCCGCGCGCTGCTCAGCGCCAGCGCGACCCCCTCGGCGAGCGGTGGGTCCTGGGCCGCCGCCGCGAAGAACGCGTCCCAGTCCCGCGGGGAGCGCTCCAGGAACCGCCGGCGGTGCGCGGTGTCCGCGAGGGTGCCGTCCAGGTCGAACACGGCGAGTGGCGGTCTGCTGCTCTGCTCCTTCACACGGACCAGCCTAGGGACTGTCCCGGCACGCCACGCGCCCGGCGCGACGACCGCGCCCCCGGGACGGAGCCGGCCTCAGGAGGCGTCGGCCAGCCACGGCCGGACCTGCTTGCGCGCCTCGTGGAGGCGGGACTTGAGCGTGCCGAGCGGAATCCCGACGCGCTCGGCGACCTCCGCGTACTCCAGCTGGCAGATGTCGCGGTACACCAACGGCGCGACCAGGTGCGGATGTTCGCGCTCCAGCCGATCCAGCGCCTCCAGCAGGTCGATCCGCGAGCCGGCGATGACGCTCGTGGTCCGGGGGTCGACGTGCTGGGCCGCGTCGATCTCCTCGGGCCGTTCGGCGGCCCGGCGCTTCAGCTCGCGGTACTTCTGCCGGGCACAGTTCGAGACGACGGTGTGGAGCCAGGTGCTGAAGCGGCTGCGGCCCTCGAACGTGGTGATCTTCCGGGCCACCTGGAGGAGCACGTCCTGGGCCGCCTCCTCGGCGTCCTCACGGCAGGGCAGAAAGCGTCCGCAGCGCCGCACGACCTCGGGCCGGACCTGCTGGAGCAGCACGTCGAGGGCCGCCCGGTCACCGGCGGCCGCCCGCAGCGCGAGTTCCTCGGTCCCCGCCGCGTCCTGCACTGGATGCTCCCCTCGGAGTCGATCAGAGGCCAGGCATGATAGTCGCATGCACTCCCTGGAACGGATCGGCCGCTACCGTCTGGACCGGCGCCTGGGCGCCGGCGGTTTCGGCGTGGTCTGGCTCGCCCACGACGACGACCTCGACGCCACCGTGGCCCTGAAAGTGCTGTCCGACAACTGGGTCGACCGGCTGGACGTCCGGGAGAGATTCCTCGCCGAGGCACGACTGCTGCGCAAGGCCGACTCCAACCGGGTCGTACAGGTCTACGACATCGGTGAACTCCCGGACGGGCGGCCCTACTTCGTCATGGAGTACGCGGACGGGGGTACCCTCGCGGACCGGATCGCGGACGGACCCCTGCCCGTCGCCCAGGCCCTGCGGCTGACGGCGCTGGCGGCGCGCGGCGCGGCGGCCCTGCACGAGGCCGGCATCGTGCACCGCGACATCAAGCCGTCCAACGTCCTGCTGCGCTCCGGTCCCGGCGGCTCCGACCGGGTGCTGCTGGCCGACCTCGGGCTGGCGAAGAGCCTGGCCCAGGCCTCCGGGCTCACGATGGCGGCGGGCTCCGCGGGGTACACTCCGCCCGAGCAGGCCCGGCCCGGTTCCGGGATCGACGCGCGGGCCGACGTGTACAGCCTGGGCGCCCTCGGCTACCACCTGGTCACCGGTTCGGTGCCGGGCCCGCCGGGGGAGGTGGAGCGGCCGGACCGGCTCCGCACGGACCTCCCGGCGGACGTACGACGGGCGCTGCTGCGTGCCATGGAACCCCACCGGGAGCGGCGTTGGCCCACCGCGGCGGCGTTCGCGGCGGAACTCGACCGGCTGGCCGGCGAGGTGTCGGCCACGGACACCACCCGACGGCCCCGGCCCCGTCGGCGCACCGCGCTCGTGGCGCTGACGGGCGTCGTCGTGGCCGGCGCGGTCGCTGTCACCGCCGTACTGCTGACGCGGGATCCCGGGCCGACGACGGTCCGGGTGGAGGACCGTACCGGCCGGGTCTCCGCACAGGTGCCGGCGTCCTGGGGCGGCCAGCTGCGCGACTCCGGCTGGAATCCGCGGACGCTGGGGCTCCGGGACGGCACGGAGCCCGGCCTCGCCGTCGCGAACCGTCTCACCCGCTGGCAGGACCTCGCCGCGGGCGGTGTCGACGGCGCCTTCGTCGGCCTCAGCGAGCACGGCGACGTGACCGCGGAGGTCCGCGCGCTCGCGCACACCGGATGCCACTACGCCGGCAGCCGCCCGTACTCCGGCGCCCGGTGGCACGGGTTGATACGGACCTGGGACGACTGCCGGGGCGACGCCGGGTCCCTCACCGAGGCGGCGCTCACTCCGGCGGGCGGTGCCGCCGAGCCCCAGGTGTACGTGCAGATCCGCCAGGAGAGCGGCGACCGGGACGCGGTCGACGGCGTGCTCGGCTCCGTACGGGTGACGGCCTGACGCCCGTCGGACGGCGCCGTTCGGCCGGCCTCGGGAAATTCGTCGGCCGATCCCGCGAACTTTTCGCTCCGTAGGTGCATCGGAGAGGGGTGACGGGGCACAACGCGCCGTGCGTACGGGCGAGAGGCCCGTACGAAGAGAGACCAAGGAGTGGTGACATGTCGACCTTCCGGCGCGCGGTGGCGGACACGGACCGGCCCGACGCGGTGTCCGCACGCCGCCTTTCCTCCGCCGCCCGGCGGGCCGCGCTGCTCGCGGGGGTGGCGCTGCTGAGCGTGAGCGTGCTCACCGCCTGCGGCACCGACACCCCGAGCGGTTCCCCGAAGAGCCTGTCCGGTACGGCAGAACCGGCGTCCGGCGACACCGGCACGAACACGGGCTCCGCGGGCTCGTCCGACCACACCGCGAGCTCCACCCCGGACACCGGCACGGCGGGTACCCCGACCGATGCCGCCTCGGCCTCCGCCACCGCCTCCTCGGGCAACGCCTCCACCGCGAGCAGCCGGTGCCACACCTCCGAGCTGCGCGCCTCGGTAGGCGGCAACGACCCGGGGGCCGGGCAGGAGAACTTCCCGATCGTGCTGACCAACCGGTCCGGGCGCACCTGCACCGTGCGCGGCTATCCGGGGGCGGCGTTCGTCGACGCGTCCGGCAAGCAGCTCGGCCCGGACCCGCGGCGGTCCACGGACTCGGTGACGACCGTGAAGCTGGCCCCGGGGCAGAGCGCGTGGGCGGGTCTGTCCTTCTCCAACCCGGAGATCAGCGGCGCCCACACGGCGACGCCCGCCTCGCTGGTCGTCACGCCTCCGGACGAGAAGGACTCCCTCACGGTGAAGTGGACCCAGGGCAAGGTGCCGGTGTCCGGCAACTCCTCGTCGGTCCGTCTCACGGTGGTCCGCGTCGGCAGCGGCGCCTGACCGTCGCCCGGTCCCGCGCCCGCCTCGGGCGACGGCGCCCCCGGGTCCCCTCAGTTCCCCGGGCCCGGGGTGGGCGCCGCCTCCGCGGAGGAGCCCCAGTTGACGAGTTGTGTCCGGGGAGAGGGCGAGGCGGTGTCCAGCGTCCAGCGCTGGGCCGGCTCGTCGTCGTCGCGTGTCTTGAGGACGAGTGCCGACTCCCCTTCGACGGCCGCGGGCACGAGGACCAGGTCCTTGTTCCAGCGCGCGACCAGCCTGCCCTGCGGGGTGAGGTCGTAGCGGACGTTCTTCGCGCCCGGTTCCGACGCGCCCGCGCAGGGGGCCAGCTGGACCGAGTAGCTCAGGTGCGAGTCGAGGCAGAGACCGGGTTCGGCGGCGTCGCGCAGCAGTCCGTCCCGGCCGTACGACCAGGTGCGTGCCGACTCCGCGTCGCACGAGGTGAGCCGGGTCTCCACACCGTCCACGGCCTCCGTGCCGGCGATGCCGACGCACAGCCCGGTCGTGGTGTTGCGCAGGAGGGCGCCCGTGGCACCGTCCGCCCGGCCGCCGGCCCCCGTCCAGGACGGTGTCGAGCCGGTGTGCGGACGCGGCGCTCCCGAGGAACCACTGCCGTCGGCCTTTCCGCTCGGTCCGTCGGAGCCCGCACCGGCGGCCCACAGCACCAGCGGGACCAGGATCAGCGCGCCCACGGTCAGCACGGCGAGCGTGACGTTCCGGCGACTCGGAGCGCGTCGGGCCCCCTTGTGCGGCGTGGCTCCGCGGGACGGCTTCGCACGGGTGCCGGACGGTGACGTGCCCCGGCGGGACGCGCGTTCCCTGCCGGTCCGCGCGGGTGCGCGTCGACGGGACCGGGCACCGGCGGCGCGCGACGGTGACCTGTCGGGCTCGGGGCGGACGGGCGCGGGGCGGGCGGGCGGCGTCGGCGCGGCCTGCGGCGGGAAGGGTGGGCGCGGGGGCGCTCCGGGCGTGGCTGCGGCGTCGGCCACGGGGTGGAACTCGACGATGGGGTCCGCTCCGTGGGACCCCGTGTCCCAGCCGGGCCCGGTGCCCGTCGTGCCGGGCGTGGGCCCGTACCGGCCCGCTCGGTCCTCGTCGCCGCCGCCGGTCCCCGGTGCGTCCGCCGCGGGGGCGGCGGTGGCCCGCGTCCGGCGTGAGGCCGCGTACGGGCGGGCGCCCCAGCCGAGGACCGCTTCGGCGAGCGGGACGGCGAGCGAGCCGTTGAACTGGTTCAACTGGTCGGCCGCGTAACGGCAGTGGCCGCACCGGGTCATGTGGAGGCGCAGGTCGGGGTCGAGGTCGGCGCCGCCGCGCCGCAGGGACACGTCCAGCATGCGGTGGTAGCCGCGGCACTCCCCCTCGGGGGCGAGTTCGCGGTGGATCTCCAGACAGCTCTCGCGCAGGCGTTCGCGGGCGCGCCGGAGCTCGGCGGGGGCGTCCGCCACGGGCAACCCCAACAGGGCCGCCGGGATGGCGAGTCGCTCGCCCTCGGTCTCGCCGTGCCACAGCAGGCAGCGGGCCGCTTCGGGCAGCCGCTGGAAGGCCCGGGCCAGCAGTCGTCTGCCCTCCGGCGGAAGGAGCGGATCGGTCTGCGGGTCGGTGCGGTCCACGTCGGCGAGGAGGTCGGGCGAGAGCAGTTCGCGCCGCTCGTCCATGAGCCACTCGCCGGCCATCCGCCGTACGGTGACGAGCAGTTGGGGCCGCCATGCGGCGGTGGGGCCGCCCTGGTGCAGGGAATCGCCGAACAGTCGCGTGAAGGAGGCCGTGGTGAGCATTCCGGCCGGGCCCACCCCGTCGGTGCACAGGCGCGCGTAGGCGAAGACCGATTCCCAGTGGCGGTCGAGCAGTTCTCCGACGGGTTGGCTCGCGGGCGTCCCTCCCGGGCTCTTCCTCAACTCCGCGGCGAGCCGGGCGTCCGGGACGACCTCGGGCAGTTGGCCGTGGTCGAGGGAAGAGGACGGCACTCCGTCATTCACGTCCGCTTTTCCTTCCGAGACAACGCGTCACCAAGTTCCCGCTCAAACAAATGCGGACCCTCCGGCGAGGCCGGACGATCCGCCCTGGAGAGGGACCGCGCCGCGAACGACCACCTCGGGCGGCCCTGGGGCGAGGGGGAACGGGCGCGCCGTACGCGCACCGAGGCAGGCGAATATTGTCCGCACGCCGACAAGCCCCACCTTTGCACAGGCCGGGGACCCGGAACAAGTCAACCCGGAATTCTCCTAATGGCGCACGCGGCCGGGATATTGACCAAATGTCAGCCCGGCCCGCGCGAAATGCAATTCGGATTCCCACGGCCCCGCGAATCGCCCCGGTCTCACCACAATGGGAGCGCTCTCACGCGCTCGTTCGAGCGCATGTCATTCCCGAAGATGTCCGCGGCGGGCGGCGGATCAGTGGCCGCTGATCGCCCGGGGCGCGTAGGGCCGTTCGAGCTCCTCGGTCTCCTTGTCGGTGAGTTCCACGTCGAGCGCGGCGACCGCGTCGTCGATGTGCGACGGTTTGGTGGCTCCGACGATGGGCGCGGTGACGGTGCTCCGGCCGAGCAGCCAGGCGAGTGCGATCCGGGCGCGCGGCACCCCGCGGTCCGCGGCGATGCGTGCGACGGCGTCCACGATCTCGCGGTCGCCTTCCCTGTACAGCTTCCTGCCGAAGTCGTCGTTGCGGCTGCGTTCGGTGGCGGTGTCCCAGTCGCGGGTGAGGCGGCCGCGGGCCAGCGGGCTCCACGGCAGGACGCCGACGCCCTGGTCGGCGCAGAGCGGCAGCATCTCGCGCTCCTCCTCGCGGTACAGGAGGTTGTAGTGGTTCTGCATGGAGGCGAACTTCGTCCAGCCGTGCAGGGCGGCGGTGTACTGCATCTTGGAGAACTCCCAGGCGTACATCGAACTCGCCCCGATGTAACGGGCCTTGCCCGCCTTCACCACGTCGTGCAGGGCCTCCATCGTCTCCTCGACGGGGGTCGCGTGGTCGAAGCGGTGGATCTGGTAGAGGTCGACGTGGTCGGTGCCGAGGCGGCGCAGGCTGTTGTCGATCTCGGTCATGATCGCCTTGCGGGACAGGCCGCGACCGTTGGGCCCTTCGTGCATCGCGCCGTTCACCTTGCTGGCGAGGACGATCTCGTCGCGGCGCGCGTACTCGGCGAGCGCCCGGCCGACGATCTCCTCGCTGGTGCCGTCCGAGTAGACGTTCGCGGTGTCGAAGAACGTGACCCCGGCCTCCAGCGCCCGTCGGATCAACGGACGCGAGGCCTCCTCGTCGAGGGTCCACGCGTGCGTGCCGCGGTCGGGGAGACCGAAACTCATGCAGCCCAGGCAGATCCGGGACACGTCCAGACCCGTCGAACCGAGCTTCACGTACTGCATGCTCATTCCTGCTTTCACTGGCGGTGGGGTGGGGAGAGCGGAGGACTGTTCCCTGCCCGCCGAAGGCGCATCGCAGGCCTACTCGACCGGGCCTTCCACGTCGTCGTACATCCGGGCCGACACGATGAGGCCGTCGCCGCCCCGCGCGCAGACCGCGAGCCCGGGCTGCGGTGGCAGGTCGGCGTCGCCCCAGCGGTCGCAGATGTACTCGAAGGCGCTCCGGGTGCCGTCCTCGGTCACGGTGCACAGCTTGAGCGGGATCCCGCCGCCGGCGGCGAAGAGGGCGTCGTACAGCTCGGTCAGTTCCTCGGGCCCGGCGTGCCGGTACGTCTCCTCGGAAGGCCCGCGAAAGGTGCCGTCCTGCGCGAACGCGGCGACGACGGCGGCGGTGTCGCCCGCGTCCAGGGCCGCCGTGTAGGCGCCCACCACGTCGGAGGCGTGTACGGCTGGGTCCGGCTTCAGCATCGGGCGGCGCACGACGTGCCGGCCGAGCAGCGGCCGACGGGAGTGGTGGATGCGCACCGGGAGTTTGGAGGCGGGATCGACGGCGACCGCCACGGGCACTCCGGCGCGCTCGCCGTCGGGCCCTTCCAGGTGCACGATCCACTCGCCGACGGCCCGCCGCGCGCCGATCGTGGTGGCGACCTCCTCGATGTCCACCTTGTGCTCGGACCGCCAGGTGTCCTGCACCTCCAGCCAGGCGGCCAGGACGCCCACACCGCTGATCCGGCCCGCCTCCGGGTCGTCCAGGGCGACGGGTACGGTGGCCGACGCGGGGTCGCGCAGCGCGTCGGCGAGGTCGGCGGCGCCGATCCGGTCGACGAGATCGGCGATCTGCGGGATCCAGACCATGGGGACTCCTGGGCGGTGCCGAGTGGTCGTGCGGTGATCCCCGCGGTCGTCCTCGATCGCGGGGCGGTCGTCTTCGATCGTGGTCCCGTACGGGCCGGGGCGCGACCTCAGCGCGTGGAACCGGTGGCGTGCCCGGGGTGTGCCCGCGGGCACGGGCCCTCGCCGGGCGCAGGGCGATGTCCGAATCCCGCCGGACGCGGCGCCGGACAAGGCGCACTGTTGAGGGTGAACACAGCTTGGCACCTCGGAAAGGAACCGGACCGATGACGGTCTACACGACGATGGACAGCCCGCTCGGCCGGCTGCTGCTGGTGGGCCGGGAGTCCCCCACCGCCAAGGGCGGGACCGCGCTCGCCGCGCTGTCGTTGCCCGACCAGAAGAACGGCGCGGTCGTCCAGGACGGCTGGCGCGAGGACCCGGACGCCTTCCGGGAGATCGGCTCACAGCTCCGTTCGTACTTCGAGGGCCGGCTGACCGCCTTCGACATCGAGTACGTGCCCGGCGGCACCGACTTCCGGCAGCGCGTCTGGAAGGCCCTGGAGGACATCCCGTACGGCACGACGCTCAGCTACGGGGAGATCACCGCGCGGATCGGCGCGTCCAGGGCCGCCGTCCGGGCCGTCGGTACGGCGATCGGTGCGAACCCGCTGCTGGTCGTCCGCCCCTGCCACCGGGTGATCGGCGCGAACGGGGCGCTCACCGGATACGCGGCGGGCCTGGAGCGCAAGCGGCAGCTGCTGGACCTGGAGAACGTGCCGGTGTGACGCGCGGCTCCCGGTACCGCCTTGCCCGGCCCGGGAGCCCGGGCGGATCATGGACGGCGCTGGGAACCGGCGGAGCCACGCCGGGACGACGGGTGACGAGCGACCGGAGCGGCCATGCGGAGCGAGCCACACCACGCCTCCCTCTCGGCGGCGGAGCCGCGCGGCGACGACGTGCGCTTCTCCGTGCTCGACCGCTCACGCGTCCGCGAGGGGCACGAACCGGCCGAAGCCCTGCGGGACAGCGTGGAGCTGGCGCGTGAGCTGGAGCGGCTCGGATACCACCGGTTCTGGGTCGCCGAGCATCACGGCGTGCCCGGTGTCGCCGGGTCCGCGCCGACCGTACTCGCCGCCGCGGTCGCCGCCGCCACCCGCACCCTGCGGGTCGGCACCGGGGGCGTGATGCTCCCCAACCACCGGCCGCTGGTCGTCGCGGAACAGTTCGGAGTTCTGGAGTCGCTGTTCCCGGGGCGGATCGACATGGGCGTCGGCCGTTCCGTCGGCTTCACCGACGGGGTGCGCAGGGCGCTCGGCCGCGACAAGGACGCCGCCGGGTCCGAGGACTACGCGGCCCAGCTCGACGAACTCCTCGGCTGGTTCCGCGGCACCTCACCGACGGGGGTGCACGCCCGCCCCACGGAGGGACTGACCGTACCGGCGTTCGTGCTGGCCCTCGGCGAGGGCGCCGCGATCGCCGCCCGGGCCGGCCTCCCCCTGGTCATCGGGGACCTGCGGAACCGGGACAGGATGCGGCGCGGTATCGACGAGTACCGCGAGACCTTCCGCCCCTCGGCGTGGGCGGAGCGGCCCTACGTCGTGATCTCCGGCACGGTCGCCGTGGCCGCGAGCCCCGAGGAGGCCCGGCGGCTGCTGCTGCCGGAGGCCTGGTCGATGGCACACGCCCGGACCCACGGCACGTTCCCGCCGCTGCCGCCCGCCGAGCGGGTCGAGGCGCTCACCATGACGGCGAGGGAACGCGGCTTCTACGAGTCCGGCCTGACCGGCCACATCGCCGGCACCGAGGACCAGGTGGCCGACGAGCTCCGTACGGTCCTGAAGGAGACCGGCGCCCAGGAGGTGCTGGTCACCACGAGCACGTACGACCGGGAGGCGCTCCTGGACTCCTACCGCCGGCTGGCCCGGGTCGCAGGACTCGCCCCCGCCTAGAATCGTGGGGTTTGCCCGCCCGCCCCGATCGACGCCCGTATCGAAGGTCCTCAGGTCCCCGGTACCGGGCAGCTCCAGGAGTCCCGCCGATGCCCCTTCCCGACGGCAGCCCGCACGACCCCTACGTCCGCGTCCGCGGCGCCCGGGAGCACAACCTCCGGGGCGTGGACGTCGACATCCCGCGGGACGTGCTCGCGGTGTTCACCGGTGTGTCCGGGTCCGGGAAGTCGTCGCTGGCGTTCGGGACGGTGTACGCGGAGGCGCAGCGCCGCTACTTCGAGTCGGTGGCCCCGTACGCGCGGCGGCTGATCCACCAGGTGGGGGCGCCGAAGGTCGGGGAGATCACGGGGCTGCCGCCCGCGGTGTCGCTCCAGCAGCGCAGGTCGGCGCCGACCTCGCGTTCTTCGGTGGGCACGGTCACCAACCTCTCGAACTCGCTGCGGATGCTCTTCTCCCGGGCCGGCGACTATCCGGCGGGCGCCGAACGGCTCGACTCGGACGCGTTCTCACCGAACACGGCGGCCGGCGCCTGCCCCGAGTGTCACGGTCTGGGTCAAGTCCACCGGACGAGCGAGGAGTTGCTGGTCCCGGATCCGGCGCTGTCGATCCGCGAGGGCGCCATCGCCGCCTGGCCGGGCGCCTGGCAGGGCAAGAACCTGCGGGACGTCCTCGACGCCCTCGGGTACGACGTGGACCGGCCCTGGCGCGAGCTGCCCGCCGCGGAGCGGCAGTGGATCCTCTTCACGGACGAGCAGCCGGTCGTCACCGTGCACCCGGTACGCGACGCGGAGCGCATCCAACGGCCCTACCAGGGCACGTACATGAGCGCCCGGCGCTATGTCCTGAAGACCTTCTCCGACACGAAGAGCCCCACGCTCCGGGCCAAGGCCGAGCGCTTCCTGTCCGCCGCGCCCTGTCCCGTGTGCGGGGGCAGGAGGCTGCGCGCCGAGTCGCTGGCGGTGACGGTCGCGGGGCGGACCATCGCCGAGCTGGCGGCGCTGCCGCTGACCGAACTCGCACAGTCCCTCACGGCCGACTCGGAGACCGCCCGTGTCCTCACCGAGGACCTCGTCTCCCGGATCGACCCGGTGGTCGAACTCGGCCTCGGCTACCTCAGCCTGGACCGCTCCACCCCGACCCTCTCGGCCGGTGAACTCCAACGACTGCGCCTGGCGACGCAGTTGCGGTCCGGGCTGTTCGGTGTGGTGTACGTGCTCGACGAGCCGTCCGCCGGTCTGCACCCGGCGGACACGGAGGCGCTGCTCACCGTGCTGGACCGGCTGAAGGCGGCGGGCAACTCGGTGTTCGTCGTGGAGCACAACCTCGACGTGGTGCGGGGCGCGGACTGGCTGGTCGACGTGGGACCGCAGGCGGGTGAGCACGGCGGGCGCGTCCTGCACAGCGGTCCGGTGGCCGGGCTGGAGTCCGTGGCGGAGTCGGCGACCGGACGCTTCCTCTTCGACCGCTCCCCCACCCCGGCCCGTCCGGTGCGGGCACCCCGTGGCCAGGTGAAGGTGGGCCCCGTCACCCGGCACAACCTGCGGGACGTCACCGCCGAGTTCCCGCTCGGGGTGCTCACCGCCGTCACCGGCGTCTCCGGCTCGGGGAAGTCCACGCTGATCGGCGAGGTGACGGAGGAACTGGCGGGTGTCGGCCGCCTGGTCAGCGTCGACCAGAGGCCCATCGGCCGTACGCCCCGCTCCAACCTGGCCACCTATACGGGGCTGTTCGACGTCGTCCGCAAGGTGTTCGCCGCGACGGAGGACGCGCGGGCGCGCGGCTACGGCGTGGGGCGCTTCTCCTTCAACGTGGCCGGCGGCCGCTGCGAGACCTGCCAGGGCGAGGGCTTCGTCAGCGTGGAGCTGCTCTTCCTGCCCAGCACCTACACCCCCTGTCCGGACTGCGGCGGCGCCCGCTACAACCCCGAGACCCTCGAAGTGACGTACCGGGGACGGAACATCGCGCAGATCCTCGACCTCACCGTCGAGGCCGCGGCCGCGTTCTTCGCCGACACCGACACCCCGGCCGTGGGGCGCAGCCTCGAAACCCTGCTCGACGTGGGACTCGGGTATCTGCGACTCGGACAGCCCGCGACGGAGTTGTCGGGCGGCGAGGCACAACGCATCAAGCTGGCGAGCGAGTTGCAGCGGATGCGTCGCGGGCACACCTTCTACCTCCTCGACGAGCCGACGACAGGGCTGCACCCCGCCGATGTCGAGTTGCTGATGCGGCAGTTGCACGGACTGGTGGACGCGGGGCACACCGTGGTGGTCGTCGAACACGACATGGCCGTCGTGGCGGGCGCGGACTGGGTGATCGACCTGGGCCCGGGCGGAGGCGAGGAAGGCGGTCGGATCGTGTCCGCCGGCCCACCCGCCCAGGTGGCCCACACCGCGGACAGCAGAACGGCGCCGTACCTCACCCGAGCGCTCGGCCAGGACGACCAGGACACGACGGCCGCCGCCTCCCGCCCCGAGCGGACCGACAAGCGGACCGACAGGACACCAACACCCGCCCAACCGGGCCGAGTTGCGGAGTGAGCACCCGAACCCCGGCCCGCGCTGGACACCCGGGACCGGGGACGGCCGCCCGGACCGCCGTCGGCCACCGGACCGACCGCTGAACCGACGAGTCACAACCCGCCTCCACGACGACCGCCGACTCCCACTCCGGACGGACCGGCAGGACACCAACACCCGTCCGGCGGGGCGGTGTTGCGGAGCGAGCACCGGCCCGCGCTGGACACCCGGACCGAGGACGGTCGCCTGGCCCGCCGTCGGGGACGGGACCGGCCGGTGAGCCGGTGCGTTGCGGCTCGGCTCACCAACCCCCGCCGCCAGGCGGGGCGTCGGCGCCTCCCTCAGGGATGGGCCCCCGAAGGTGATGGGCTTCCCTGGGCCGCGGCGGCCAGGGTGCGCCGGTCCGCGTGACCGTCGGGGGCGAGTGTGGGGCGCAGGTCGACCTCGGCCACCAGTCCGCGGGCCGACACCACCCGCCACAGCGAGGTGAGCAGCGCGTCCTCGCCGACGAACGCGGGCGCGGTGCTCGCCGTCCCGTCGGCGGACCGGTAGCGCACGCGCACCGGCTGGACCGGCGTTCCGGCGTCCAGCGCGGCCTGGAAGACCGCCCGGCGGTAGCGGCCCTGGGCGCGGCCGCACCACGTGCTGCCCTCGGGGAACGCGACGACCGCGGCGCCGCCCCGCAGGGCCTCCGCGATCCGCCCCACGGTGCCGGGCAGCGCGCGCAGCCGGTCGCGGTCGATGAAGAGGGTGCCGCCCCGTGCCGCGATCGCGCCCACGCCGGGCCAGCGGCGCACCTCGGTCTTGGCCAGCATCCGGGCCGGCCGGACGGCGGCGAGCAGCGGGATGTCGAGCCACGAGACGTGGTTGGCCACGATCAGCAGCCCACCGGTGGGCGGCGCGGCCCCGGTGATCCGCGTACGGACTCCGGCCGCGCGCACCACGACGAGGCACCAGCGGCGGATCCACCGGTCGCGCCGGGCCGGGCGCAGGCGGCCGACGAGCGGAGTCACGAGCACTCCTCCGAGGACCACTACGAGGAGCGCGCCGAGCCGCATCGCGGACCGCGGCACGCCCGCCCAGGGCCGCGCGGACTCCACGCAGCCGCGCGGGGAGCAGGGCGCGGTGGGCAGCCAGGCGCCGGCCGGCGCGGACCGGACGTCGACCGGCCGCCGGGGCGCCGGAACGCCGTCGAGCCCGTCGGGCAGCACGGCCCCTCCCGGGCCCCCGACGGGCCGGGGCCGGCGGACCCCCGGCAGGCGCGGCGACGAGACGTGGAGCGTGGCGCTGCGGGATGCCCGTCCTCCCGGTGCGGGAGGACGGGACACCGGGGTGCCCGGAGCCACCGCTCGGGAGGCGACGCCGGGGCCACCGTGCGCCACGGGACGGGGTGCGGCGGAGCGGACGGCGGCCGTGTCAGGCAGGGCGGTGCGGAGCGTCACCGCGACCGGTGCGGCGGTTCGGGGCGCCGCCGCCGTGCCCACCACCGCCCCACCCGACGCCATCGTGCGCGACAGCTCGCCGCCGGGTGTCGCGGCGGGGGACGTCGAGGCGTCCGCGGCCGCCACTCGGGACCCCTCGACGCAGGGGCCGCCGGGCGCGGCCGGGCGCACGGGGGCCGTGTCCGGTGCGGCGGTGCGGAGCGTCACCGGGACCGGTGCGACGGCCTGGGGCACCGTGGTGGCGGCCGGGGAGGTCGTGCGCGGAGCCACCACGGCGGGCGTCGCGGTCGTGCGGGGTGTGGCCATCACGCGGGGACGAGGGAGAGGAAGTGGCGGAGGTAGCGCGGGTTGACCCGGCGCATCGACAGCAGGACGTACAGGTCGGCGACCCCGAAGTCCGCGTCGAGGGCGGGCTCGCCGCACACCCACGCGCCGAGGCGCAGATAGCCGCGCAGCAGCGGGGGCAGTTCGGTGCGGGCGGGCCGGGCGACGCCCTCGGGGTTCCAGGGCCGCAGCGGGCGGATCCGGAACTCCTCGGGGGCGAGGTGCTTGTGCCGCACCCGGTCCCAGGTGCCCGCGGCGAGGGTGCCGCCGTCGGCGAGCGGCACGGAGCAGCAGCCCGCGAGCCACTCGTGGCCGCCGTCGACCATGTAGCGGGCTATGCCGGCCCAGATCAGGCCGATGACGGCGCCGTCGCGGTGGTCGGGGTGGACGCAGGAGCGGCCGACCTCGACCAGGCCGGAGCGGATCGCGGCCAGCGGTCCGAGGTCGAACTCGCTCTCGGAGTAGAGGCGTCCGGCGATCGCCGCGCGCTCGGGCGGCAGCAGCCGGTAGGTGCCCACGACCTGCCCGGTCACGGTGTCACGGACCAGCAGGTGGTCGCAGTACGCGTCGAAGGCGTCGATGTCGAGGCCGGGCTGCGGGGTGTTCAGGAGAGCGCCCAGCTCCCCGGCGAAGACGTCGTGGCGCAGCCGCTGCGCGGCCCGGACGTCGGCCTCGTCACGGGCGAGGGTGACGGTGTAGCGGGTGGGAGTGACGGGCTGGGCGGGGCTGTCGAGGGTGGAAACGCCGGTCATGGCACTCTCCTGGTCACGGGCCGTTCGGCGGAGGGGTCCCCTGCTCGGACGGAGCCGAGCGTTCGAGGGGGGCAGACCGGATCCGTACGGCCTGCGCGCTCCTGTTCTTCCGATGCCGGTTGGCGTGCGCGTGACCTGTGCCAGGAGGGCGGATGTGAGGATGCTGAATGGCAGGGGTGCCGCGCGGTGGGGGCGCGGGTGTCCGGGGAGAGCGAGACGGGACCGGGGTGTGAGCACCACCCCCGGTCCCGCCCGTCCGCACCCTACGGCGAACGATTTTTCGGCTAACGCCTGCCCGATCTGCGGGTGGCGCGCAGCCACTCCTTGTTCATTCCGGTGATGGAGAACAGCGGGATGCCCTTGGGGCACGCGGTGGCGCACTCACCGGCCAGGGTGCAGCCGCCGAAGCCCTCCTCGTCCATCTGCGCCACCATGTCGAGCACCCGGGTCTCCCGTTCGGGGGCGCCCTGCGGCAGCACGTTGAGGTGGTTGACCTTGGCGGAGGTGAACAGCATCGCGGCGCCGTTCGGGCAGGCCGCGACACAGGCGCCGCAGCCGATGCACTCGGCGTGCTCGAAGGCGAAGTCGGCGTCGGGCTTGGGCACCGCCGTGGCGTGCGCCTCCGGTGCGGCACCGGTGGGGGCGGTGACGTAGCCGCCGGCCTGGATGATGCGGTCGAAGGCGGACCGGTCGACGACGAGGTCCTTCACGACGGGGAACGCGGCGGCCCGCCAGGGCTCGATGTCGATGGTGTCGCCGTCCCGGAAGGACCGCATGTGCAGCTGGCAGGTGGTGGTGCGCTCGGGTCCGTGCGCGTCGCCGTTGATGACGAGGCTGCACGCGCCGCAGATGCCCTCGCGGCAGTCGTGGTCGAAGGCGACGGGGTCGTCGCCGGTGAGGATGAGCTCCTCGTTGAGGGTGTCGAGCATCTCCAGGAAGGACATGTCGGCCGAGATGCCGTCCACCTCGTACGTGGACATCGCTCCGTCGGCGTCGGCGTTCTTCTGTCGCCAGACGCGCAGGGTGAGCTTCATGCGTAGCTCCGCTGGGTGGGGTGGACGTACTCGAAGACGAGGTCTTCCTTGTGCAGGACGGGCGCGGTGCCGGTGTCGGTGAACTCCCAGGCGGCGACGTAGGAGAACTCCTCGTCCCTGCGGGCCGCTTCGCCGTCCGGGGTCTGCGACTCCTCGCGGAAGTGGCCTCCGCAGGACTCGGCGCGGTGCAGCGCGTCGAGGCACATCAGCTCGGCGAGCTCCAGGTAGTCGACGATCCGGTTGGCCTTCTCCAGCGACTGGTTGAACTCCTCACCCACACCGGGGACCTTGATGCGCCGCCAGAACTCCTCGCGGATCTGCGGGATGCGTTCCAGGGCCTTGCGCAGTCCCGTCTCGGTGCGGGCCATGCCGCAGAACTCCCACATGAGTTCGCCGAGTTCGCGGTGGAAGGAGTCGGGGGTGCGGTCGCCGTCGACGGCGAGCAGGAGCCGCAGCCGGTCCTCGGTGTCGGCCAGGACCTCCTGGACGGCGGGGTGTTCGTCGGTCACCGCGTCGCTGTGGGGGTTGCGTGCGAGGTAGTCGTTGATCGTCGAGGGCAGGACGAAGTAGCCGTCGGCGAGACCCTGCATCAGGGCCGAGGCGCCGAGCCGGTTGGCGCCGTGGTCGGAGAAGTTGGCCTCGCCGATCGCGAAGAGACCCGGGACGGTGGTCCGGAGGTCGTAGTCGACCCACAGTCCGCCCATCGTGTAGTGCACGGCGGGGTAGATCCGCATGGGCACGCTGTACGGGTCCTCGGCGGTGATCCGGGCGTACATGTCGAAGAGGTTGCCGTACTTCTCCTCGACCTGGGCCCGGCCCATCCGCTTGATGGCGTCGGCGAAGTCCAGGTAGACGCCCTGGCCGCCGGGGCCCACTCCCCTGCCCTCGTCGCAGACGTTCTTCGCGGCGCGGGAGGCGATGTCGCGGGGCACGAGATTGCCGAAGGCGGGGTAGATGCGCTCCAGGTAGTAGTCGCGCTCGACCTCGGGGATCTCGTTGGGCGGGCGGGTGTCGCGGTGCGCCTTCGGCACCCAGATGCGGCCGTCGTTGCGCAGCGACTCGCTCATCAGGGTCAGTTTCGACTGGTGGTCGCCGGTGCGCGGGATGCAGGTGGGGTGGATCTGCGTGAAGCAGGGGTTGGCGAAGTAGGCGCCGCGCCGGTGGGCCCGCCAGACGGCGGTGGCGTTGGAGTTCATGGCGTTCGTCGACAGGTAGAAGACGTTGCCGTAGCCGCCGGTGGCGAGGACGACGGCGTCCGCGTAGTACGTGTCGATCCGGCCGGTGATCAGGTCGCGGGCGACGATGCCGCGGGCCTTGCCGTCGACCACGATCAGGTCGAGCATCTCGGTCCGCGCGTGCATCTCGATGTTGCCCGCGGCGATCTGCCGGGACAGCGCCTGGTAGGCGCCGAGCAGGAGTTGCTGGCCGGTCTGGCCGCGGGCGTAGAAGGTGCGGGAGACCTGGACGCCGCCGAAGGAGCGGGTGTCGAGGAGGCCGCCGTACTCGCGCGCGAAGGGCACGCCCTGGGCGACGCACTGGTCGATGATCTCGACCGAGATCTGCGCCAGGCGGTGGACGTTGGACTCGCGGGCCCTGAAGTCGCCGCCCTTGACGGTGTCGTAGAAGAGCCGGTGGACGGAGTCGCCGTCGTTGCGGTAGTTCTTCGCCGCGTTGATGCCGCCCTGGGCGGCGATCGAGTGGGCGCGGCGCGGGGAGTCCTGGTAGCAGAACTGGACGACGTGGTAGCCCTGTTCGGCGAGGGTGGCACCGGCGGATCCGCCCGCGAGGCCGGTCCCGACGACGATCACGGTGTGCTTGCGGCGGTTGGCCGGGTTGACCAGCTTCGCCTCGAAACGGCGGGTGTCCCAGCGCTCGTTGACGGGTCCCCGGGGGGCCTGCGCGTCGGCGAGCGGCTCACCGGTCGGGTAGTCGGCGTATGCGGTCATGTCAGCTCACCACTCCGGTCATGACACCGACGGGTACGGAGAGGAAACCCGCCGTGAGCACCAGCGCGAGGACGTTGGCGACGGTTTTGAAGGCGCGGTCGCGGCTGCGGCTGCCGGCGCCGAGGGTCTGGGCGGCGCTCCAGAAGCCGTGCCGGATGTGCAGGCCGAGCGCGAGCATGGCGACGATGTAGACGACGTCGCCGTACCAGGTGGAGAAGGTGTCCACGACGTTCTGGTAGGGGTGGCCCTCCTGGAAGCCGCCGGGGTGCACGGTCCCGGTCGTCAGGTCGAGCAGGTGCCAGACGATGAACAGGCCGAGGATGATGCCGCCCCAGCGCATGGTGCGGGTGGCGTAGCTCGTCCGGGGCTTGCGGTGGACGTACTTGTCGGGGCGGGCCCTGATGTCACGGCGGCTGAGCTGGTAGGCGGAGACGGCGTGCGCGACCACGGCGACGACCAGCACCACGCGGACGAGCCAGAGCGTCCACTCGTAGTGCATGACCGGCTCGCCGATCGTGCGCAGCCAGTGGGCGTAGTGGTTGAACTCGCCCGCGCCGAAGTAGATCTTGAGGTTCCCGATCATGTGGGCGACCAGGTAGAGCAGCATGATCAGGCCGCTGACGGCCATCACGGTCTTCTTGCCGACGGAGCTGTCCCACACGGTGCGCGCCATGGACGGCCGTCGGTCCGTCCGCGTTGCCAGAGCCATGGGTCAAGACGGTAGGCCGGACGGAACCGATCAGTCCAAGACATGGAACGGCTCGTTTCCATAGACAGGAGCTATCGTGGAGGGATGCAGTTCCAGCAGCTCCAGTACTTCGTGGCCGTCGCGGAGACCCGGCACTTCACCCGGGCCGCCGAGCTGATGCATGTCGCGCAGCCCTCCCTGTCGCAGCAGATCAAGGCGCTGGAGCGGGAGTTGGGCGCGGATCTGTTCCTGCGGGCGCGCGGGAACATCACGCTCACCGACGCGGGCGAGGCGCTGCTGCCACTGGCCCGGCGGATCCTCGCGGACGCGGACACGGCGCGGCACGAGGTGCAGGAGCTGGCACAGCTGCGCGGTGGGCGGGTGCGGCTCGGCGCGACGCCGAGCCTGTGCACGGGACTCCTGCCGGACGTGCTGCGCGCCTTCCACGACCGCTATCCCGGCATCAGCCTGCTGATCGAGGAGAGCGGCTCGCACGACCTCGTACGGGATCTGGCGCGCGGCGCTCTGGACCTGGCCCTGGTCGTGCTGCCGCTCCCGACGCCGTCCCCTGCGCTGACCACGGTGGAGCTGCTGCGCGAGGACCTGGTGGTGGTGTCGTCGCCTGAGGCCCCGGCGCCGGGGCGTGGGGAGGGTCGCCGGACGGTGCGCGTCGCCGATCTGGAGGGTGAGCGCCTCGTGATGTTCCGGCACGGCTACGACCTGCGCGACCTGACGGTCGCCGCCTGTCGCGCCGAGGGGTTCGAGCCGGACTTCGCCGTCGAGGGCGGCGAGATGGACGCCGTGCTGGGTTTCGTCCGGGCGGGCCTCGGCGTGGCCGTCGTGCCGCGGATGGTCGCCACCCGCTCCGGGCGGGGACTGCGGGTGACGCCGCTGGCCGGACCGGGTCTGCACCGGACGATCGCGCTGGCCCACCGCAGTGACGTGGCGCCGCCCCGGGCGGCGCGGGAACTCCAGCGGATGCTGCTGGAACGCTGACCGCTCCGGGTCGGCGCGCCGGGCCTGCGAGCCCGGGCCGCCGAGGAATCCGCGGACGTCCTCGACCGAGCCGGCGGTGGGGCGTCCTCCCGATGACGCACACCGTCGTCGTCCGCCGGGACCTGCTGGCCCGGCACCCCGGTCTGGCGCGGGCGCTCTCCCGTGCCTTCGACGGGGCCGAGGCGGTCACGGCGCCTGTTCGGCGATGCCGCGTGGCCCTACGGCGTCGCGGCCGACCGGACCGCCGGCGACACCTTTCCGCGCCGCCACCACGAACAGGGCCTCACCCGGCGGTTGTCGACGTGCGAGGAGATCTTCGCGCCCGACCTCCTCACGACCCGCGGGCGCCGTCCGGCCCCGGCGTCACCGGGGCCGGACGTCCGCCGTCACCAGGTGGGGATGAATCCGCCGTCGATCAGGAAGTCGCTGCCGGTGATGTTGCCCGCGCGGTCACCGGCGAGGAAGAGCACCAGGTCCGCGACCTCGGACGGCTTGGAGAAGCGGCCTGTCACGGTGGCGCCGGACGCCTGGGCGACCACCTCCTCGGGGGTGAGCCCCGCGGCGGCCGACACCGTCGCGGCCACTCCGCCGCCGCCCAGCCACAGCTCGGTCTCCACCGGGCCCGGGCTGACCGTGTTGACGCGGATGCCCTTCGGGCCGACCTCCTTCGACAGCGCCTTGGAGAAGGCGACCAGGGCGGCCTTGCCCGCGCTGTAGTCGATCACCAGCGGGTCGGGCAGGGTCGCGTTGACCGAGCCGACCGTCACGATGGAACCCCGGCCCGCGGCGAGCATCACCGGCAGGGCGGCACGGGTGACCCGTACGGCCGTCAGCAGGTTCAGGTCGACCGTACGGCGCCACTCCTCGTCGGTCACCGACAGGAAGCCGCCGGTCCGCGCCGGGGCCGAGCCCACGTTGTTGACCAGGACGTCGATCCGGCCGCCCGCGGCGTCGACGAGCCGCGCGGCCGCGTCGGGCTCGGCGAGGTCGACGCCCACCCAGGTGACGTCGCCCTCCTTGGCCAGCGCGTCCAGGCCGGGCGATCTGCCGCGCGACCCCGCGACCACCTTCGCGCCCGCGCCGGCCAGCGCCTCGGCGACGGCGAGCCCGATGCCCTTGCTGGCCCCGGTGACGACCGCCGTCCTGCCCTGGAGTTCCGTGCTCATGGCCCTCAGCTCCATCCTTGGGACGCGCGTCCTGTCGACGCCCGACACGGCGACGCGGCGCGGCCTCCGTTCCAGGAGACCACGCCGCGCCCCGGCCCTCAGCCGGTCGCGTCGACCAGCGCCAGATCGTGCAGCCGGTCCGGCGGGCCCGGCCGGGCGTAGTACCAGCCCTGGGCCGTGTCGCAGCCCAGTATCCGCAGCTGCTCGGCCTGGGCCCCGGTCTCCACACCCTCGACCGTGACGGCGAGATCCAGGCTGTGGGCCAGGGAGACGATGCCCTCGACGATCTTCAGGTCGACGGGATCGGCGGGGAACTGCTGCATGCCCTGCGTGAAGGACCGGTCCAGCTTCAGGATGCTGACCGGCAGACGCCGCAGGTTGGCGAGGTTCGAGTAGCCCGTGCCGAAGTCGTCCAGGGCGATGTCGACCCCCATCTCGGCGAGCCGGCGCAGCGGCTTCAGCAGGTCGTCGTCGGCACCGATCAGGGCGGACTCGGTGACCTCCAGGCAGAGCGCCTCCGCGTCCAGACCCTCGCGCTCCAGGATGTCGACGGTGTCCTGGACCAGGCCGGGATGCGTCAACTGGCAGGGCGAGAGGTTGACGTTGACCCGCAGCGGGCCGCCGCCGGGGTGCCGCTGCTGCCAGGTGCGGGCCTGGCGGACCGACTGCTCCAGGACCCAGCGGCCGAGCGGCACGATCAGTCCGGTGTGCTCGGCCAGCGGGATGAAGCGGTCGGGGCTCAGCACACCGTGCTGCGGATGCAGCCAGCGCACCAGTGCCTCGGCGCCGCGCACGCTGCCGTCACCGAGGTGCACCAGCGGCTGGTACTCGATGAAGAACTCGCCCCGGTCCAGGGCGGCCGGCAGGGCCGTGGTGAGCCCGTGCCGGGTGATCGCCCGGGCGTCCGCCTCCGGATCGGCCAGTTCGAAGCGGTTGCCGCCGGCGGACTTGGCCCGGTACATCGTGATGTCGGCGCTGCGCAGCACGTCGGCGGCACCGCGCACCCCGGCCGGGCCCTCCACGACGCCGATGCTGCCGCGCACGGTCAGCTCACGGCCGTCGATGCCGATCGGCGTGACGAGCGCGTTCATGATGCGCCCGGCCAGCTCCTCGACCTCGCGCTCGGTGTCCGGCCCCGTCGTCAGGGCCACGAACTCGTCGCCGCCGAGCCGGGCGACCATCTCGCCCGAGGCGGTCGCGCAGGACTGGAGGCGGTCGGCGACCTCGACGAGCAGCCGGTCGCCGGCCGCGTGCCCGAGGCTGTCGTTGATGGTCTTGAAGCCGTCGAGGTCGAGGTAGCAGAGGCCGAAACGCTGCCCGTCCCCCGCGGCCAGCGCCTTCTCCAGACGCTCGAAGAACAGCGTGCGGTTGGGGAGTCCGGTGAGCGCGTCGTGCGTCGCCTCGTAGCGCAGCCGCAGATTGAGCAGCCGGCGCTCGGTGGTGTCCTCCATCAGCGCCAGCTGGTACTGGGGCTCGCCGTCCGCGTCCCGCAGCAGCGAGACCGTCAGGTTGGTCCACAGGGCGGTGCCGTCAGGGCGGTAGAAGGCCTTCTCGACGTGGTAGTGCTCCCGCTCGCCCCGCACCAACTCCTCGTACAGTCGCCAGACTTGAGGGGCGTCCTCGGCGTGGGTCCACTCGGTGACCCGGCGCCCGCGCATGGTCTGCTCGGATCCGCCGAACATGCGCAGCAGCGCGCCGTTGGCCTGGAGCATGTTGCCGTCGAGGTCGGCGATGCCGATCCCTATCGCCGCTCCCTCGAACACGGCGCGGAAACGGGCCTCGCTGTCGTGCAGCGCCTCCGCGACGGCGCTGCGGGCGGTCAACGCCGCCTGGGAGATGGCCTGCTGTTCGGTGAGCGTCCGCTCCCGCAGCGCTCGCGCGTAGCCGGCGGCCATGGCGTGCTGGAGTCGCGCGGACCGGTTCCGCAGCGTCTCCTGGTGGCCGCCCTCCCCGCAGTAGAGCACCAGGTAGGCGTCGACGCAGTCGAGGGCCCGGCTGAGCGCCTCGGGGTCGGTGCAGTGCGCGGCGACGAGCGCGGCGCCGACCGTGTGCCCGGCCTCCGCTTCGAAGGTCCTGGCCCGCAGCGCGTCGCTCAACCGACGCGCGAGGGGCAGGAGTTGCACCTCGAACTCGGGGCGGGTCAGCGACGTGGAGGTGACCGGGAAGACGGCGCGGCTCCAGATCGTCGCGAACCGGCGCAGTCTGTCCTCCGGTCCGTCCGGCTCGGCGGTCACGCCGTGCGTCCCACGCCGCCGAACCCGGAGAAGGAATAAGGATCCTCGTCCTCGGGTGCCGTGTCCGGCCGCCAGTCCGGCATCGGCACCAGGCCGGGTTCCACCATGTCGTACCCCTCGAAGAACCGCGCGATCTCCTCGCGCGTGCGCATGATCAGCGGGTTGCGGATGTTCTTGTAGACGCCGACCGCGCCCTCGGCCCGCTCCTGCGGGAGCGGAATCCCCTCGAACGCGGCGTGGGTGAGGACCAGCATGCTGCCCGGCGCGAGGGCGTCACGCAGTTCGGCCACCGCACTGTACGGGTCGTCCGCGTCCTCCACGAAGTGAAGTATGGCAACGAGGAGCAGCGCGACCGGCCGCTTCAGGTCGATCAACTGCTGGACGGGCGCACTGGCCAGGATCTCCTGCGGCTTGAGGAGGTCGGCGGCGACGACGTCCGCGTTCTCGACGTCCTTCAGAACGGCCTGGCTGTGTGCGACGGCAACGGGATCGTGGTCGACGTAGACGACGTGCGCGCCGGGGCGGGCGGCCTGCGTGACCTCGTGGACGTTGCCGAACGTCGGGATGCCGGAGCCGATGTCGAGGAACTGGTCGATGCCCTCCCCGGCGGCGAAGCGGACGGCGCGGCGCATGAACGCGCGGTTGGCCTGCATGACCTTGGGGAGTCCCGGCATGAACTCCATCGCCTTGCGGGCCGCTTCCCTGTCCACCTCGAAGTTGTGCGAACCGCCCAGGTAGAAGTCGTACATTCGGGACACGCTCGGCACCGAGATGTCAATGCTGCGGGGGGCCCAGGCGGGACGCTCCATCTATCTCTCCAAGGCGTAGTCGACGGCGAAGGCGATCCGGTGTTCGAGCAGAGGCTACTGATCGCCCGCCAAAGGGGCGAGCCAAAACGGAAATTGACCGTCCGTTCCCGGTCACTGCCTCGGGCAAGTGCCGAATTGGCGTCCGCGAACGTCGCTCGAACACGCCACGCACCGCCGTCGCGAAATCCTTCCGAAGCATTCCAAATGGCTCCGGGGGATCACGAAGCGTGGCCACGCCGCCGAAGGAGCCGCCGAACTCTTTCACATCCGGGCCGCCGACCGGACCTTTCACGTTCGGCCGCGGCACACCGACTCACCCTCACCGTCCGGCAGTTCGCAGCCCGGCCGCCGATCACCGTCACGCGGTCACGCGGTCACGCGGTCACGCGGTCACGCGGTCACGCCAAGGGTCCGCCCCCTCCGTGCCGTGCGGAGGGGGCGGACCCGGGTCGCGCGATGTTCGGGCGGGGCGATCCGCCCCGGGGTGATCCGTTACTTCGACACACCGACCGGCTTCCCGTCGGGGGCCACGGCGTACCACGTGCCGCCCACACCCTGACCGTTGGTGTCACCGGGAGCGGTGTCACCGGAGAAGGTGTAGATCGGCCAGCAGTTGACGGTCATCTGCTTGACGCCGTCCGGGCGGGTGAAGCCCATCAGGCCCTTCTTCTGGACGCCCTTGGTGTCGTTCGAGGCGACCGGCGCCACGGCCGGCCACTTCTCCAGGCAGGCGCCCGTGCAGGCCGACTTCGAGACGGGCCAGGCCTGGTCCTTCATGAAGCGGTAGACGGTCATCCCGTTCTTGTCGACCACGACGTCGCCGAGCTTCGCGTCCTTGCGGACCGACAGGCCGGGCAGGTCGGCGAGCGTCGCCTTCTTGCCGTTGGGGGCGGAGGCGTACCAAGTGCCGCCCACGCCCTGGCCGTTGGTGTCCCCGGCCTTGGTGTCCTTGGCGAAGCGGTACATCGGCCAGCCGGCGACCGTCAGCTGCTTCGTGCCGTCGGCACGCGTCACCTCGCCGAGCAGCGACTTGTCGACGCCGGCGGCGGCCTCGGCACCGTCGGCGGGCACGGGCGGCCACGCGGTCGCGCAGGCGCCGTCACAGCTGGACTTCGGGGGCTCCGCGGTGTCCTTGTCGAAGCGGTAGAGCGTGAGCCCCTCGCCGTCGGTCAGCACCTTGCCCAGCTTCGCGCTCTCCGTGACGGCGAGCTGACCCGCGGGCTCCGCCTTGGCGGCGGCCTGGTCCTTGGAGTCGGCGCCGTAGCCGTTGCCCGCCGTGGTGCTCGTCCCGTAGCCACCCGCGGCGGCGGTCGCCCCGACGTTCTGGCTGCTCGTAGGGGTGCCCTGTTCCTGACCGCACGCCGTCGTGAGCGCCAGCACGGCCGCAGCTGCCGCTACGAGTGAGGCGCTCCGCCAGGAGGTCTTCATGGGTAACTCCCGCTGTTCGCATAAGTGGTGCAGCGCCCTGCTGCGCCGCGCATGGCCCTAGGTACGGGCGGAAGGGGCGAGAGTGTTCAAGCGGGCCGGAACTTTCTTTCGGAAGCCTGTGCCACGGGTGACGTGATTCCTCGCGCGTGCGTGCGATCACCGGCAGCGCTTACCGTACGGCGCGTCAAACCATCGCATGCCGGACGTCCTTCCTTCGGGGGCATTCACCCGCACTCCGGCGTGGCCCCGTCGCGCGCACCCCATGATCTTCGTCGTGCAAGGACCCCAACGAACCCGATCCGCCCTCGTCATACGCGTATTGGCGGTGACGGCGCTCAGCTGGCTGCTTGTCGGCGCGCCGAGCGGAACGGCCGCGGCAGACGCCTGCGCGTACGCCTCCACCGGCCCGGGCGGAGACGGCGTGACCGCGGTGGCCGTGGCGGGCGACGGAGCGGTCGCGGTCGTCGGGAACACCACCTGGTGCCCGACCCCGCCGCCGCCGTGCCCCCCGACACCCACGCCCACGCCCACCCCGACACCGCCCCCGCCGCCGAAACCGCCACCCCCGCCCCAACCGAAACCGACGCCCAAACCGACACCCCCGCCGCCCACCCACGCGCCGGCACCGAAACCGAAGCCACCACCACCGCCTCCACCGCCCCCCGCGCCGAAACCGAAGCCCGTGCCGCCCCGGCCGGCGCCGGTGCCGCCGCCGAGACCCACGCCGAAACCGAAGCCGACGCCGAGCGCGCGCCCCACACCCGCGCCCGCACCCGTCAGCTACCCGGCGTACCGCCCCGCGCCGCACAAGCACCAGCCCCGCAGCGGCCCGTCGCTGGTCTCGTTCACCCTGCTCATCACCGCGCCCGCGGTGCTCGCCGTCGCGGCGCTGCGCCCGCGCTGACCCTGGAGGCAAACCTTGTCGGATTGGCTTGTTCTCGCCCTCGCGATGGCGGCCGCGTGCATCGTGGTCCTCATCGTGACGCTCGTCCGGCATCGCCGGGCGCGCGAGGACGAGGACCCCAGCGAGACCCCGGACGTCATCGAGTACATGACGATGATGATCGGCGTGGTGTACGCCATCGTCCTGGGCCTCGCGATCGCCGGCGTGTGGGAGGCCCGCGGGGCCGCCCAGGACCATGTGCAGGCGGAGGCCCAGGCGCTGCACGAGATCTCCGAGCGGGTCCGGGTCTACCCGCCCGACGTGCGCGACCGCATCCGCGGTGACGTCGACGCCTATGTCGACTACGTGGTCACCAAGGAGTGGAAGTCCATGACGGACCACGGCCGGGTGACCGCCGAGGGCGGCCGGCTGCTCGAACAGATCCGGCACGACGTCACCGACTACGAGCCGAAGTCGGACTTCGAGGCCCAGGCGTACCAGCCGCTCGTGGACCAGGTGACGGCGGCCGACGCCGCACGCAGCGCCCGGGCCGACTCCACGGGGGCGACCATGCCCGGGGTGGTGTGGTTCGGACTGATCATCGGTGCCGTGGTCACCGTCGGGATGATCTTCGCCTTGCAGATCAGGCGCACCCCCCGCGAGCTGATCCTCGCCGGGCTGTTCTCCGCACTGATCGCGTTCCTGCTGTTCCTCATCTGGGACTTCGACGCGCCCTACAGCAGGGGGATCGCGGCGTCCGTGGAGCCCTTCACGGCGCTTTTCCCGCACCTGCCCGGCTGAGGCGTCAGCCGGACGGGGCCGGATGCCGGGGGACGGGCGACACGCCGTGTCCGTCCCCCGGCTGTACGCCTCGTGTCCCCCGTGCGGCCCACAGAAGTGACCCGTTCGCACTACAGGGATCGCGGACGGACCCACCCTTTCCTAGCGTTCCGATCATCGAGGTGCATTTCTGGCGCAATGCGGAAAAGGTCCGCAGCAAGGCTCCTCGGGGACCTGGAGGCTCACCATGCGCGCGATACGCGTCGCTTCGGCCGCACTGCTGGGCGTGACCGCCCTGACCTTCACCGCACCCGCCGCCTTCGCGGGCGACCGGGACGACCACAACATCACCCCGTTCGCCTTCAGCGTGCAGCCGTCCACCATCGCCGCCGGCGGCCAGGTGTCGCTGCTGCTGAAGCGGGACGGCGGGTGCCGCGGGAACGCGACGGTCACCTCCGGCGTCTTCGACACCGTCACGATCCCGCCGGGTCAGTCCTCGGCCACCGCCATGGTCGACTGGGACGCCAGGCCCGGTGCCGTGTACGACGTGACGTTCTCGTGCGGCGGGGCGAGCGGCAGCACCGGTCTCACCATCGCGAGCGGCCGTTCCAGCAGCCCGACCCCGGTCCCCCTGCAGCGCGGTGTGCGCGCGGGTGTCGGCGGCAGCGTCGGCGGCTTCGACCTCAAGGAGATCGGCATGGGCGCGGCGCTCATCACCGGTTCCGTGGGCGCGGCCTGGTACATGACGCGGCGCCGCTCGGCGTCCGACGACTCCTGACCCGAGGGCCCCGGCGGCACAGCGCTTCACCCCGGACCCGTCGGGAGGGTCCGGGGTGAAGCGCTGTCACGTGCGCGCTGTCTCCGGGGCGGACCGCCGGCCCCGAAGGGGTGGGGCCGGCCCGTCCCTGTGGTGGAACGCGGCCGAGCGGTCAGATGTGCTTCTCCGACCGGCGGCGCATCCAGAACACCCCGCCGCCGACGACCGCCGCGGCCACCAGGCCACCGCCGATCGCCATGTCGGTGGGCGTGGCGCCGGTGGAGCTGCTGCCACCGAGACCACCGCGGGTGCCGCCGATGACGGTGAAGGCCGCCGGGCGGGTGAGGGGGCCCGTCCCCTCGCAGTTGACGGTGATGTCGTACGAGCCGGGGCGGGCGTCCTGGTTGATGGTGGCCGTTCCGCTCGACGTCTCGTTGTGGGCACCGACGAGCGGCCGCAGCCGCGCCTCCCGGAACGCCGGCGAGGTCATGGTGCCCCCTCGCGAGCACCCGTCGACCGTCACCGTCAGCTGACCGCCGCGGGCGATGACGCTGGGCATGGCGACGATGTTGCTCGGACTGTTCCACGCCGCGGCCATCGGGGCGGCGAGCCCCACGGCGGCGACCGCGGCGGCAGACACCGCCAGGGCACGAGTAGTACGCATGTGATCCTCCGCGGAGACGCCCCCGGGAACCGTCCCCGGTGGATCGGCGAGAAAGCGCCTCCCAGACAGACCCTCAGATGCCGTGCACACGCCCGCATTTCGAGAATGGTCCGTCCTGGTGAGAGGACACGCCGAGAGAATTCCACGCAATCGGATATTGCCGCAGGTCACGGACCGTCAGAAAATTCCTGGTCATGGCAACTCGGATGGCGCAGGAGGCGTCCGTACCGCCACCCGTTCGCCCGCGCCCCGTCGCCCGGCGGCCCCGCTGCGATTAGCGTGCTCATATGCGCGACTGACGCGGCGACGGCCACGTCGAGAGGGGATGGCGAATGTCTGCGTCCGAGCTGGCCGAAGAGGAGGAGCGGCAGAGGAAGCGCGCTCCTTGGGGCGTGATAGCGCTTGTTCTGCTGACCGGTCTCGCGCTCATTCGGAACGGTTCCGGTGAGTTCGACGTGGGTCCGCCGCAGCCCGCCTCGGCGGCCGCCGCGGACAGCCGCACCCCCGGTGGCACCTTCGCCAAGGCGCCGGATCCGCTGCCGTACTCCGTCGTCGACCGGGTGCGGATCCCGGCCATCCGGGTCGACACCCCGGTGATGCCGGTGGGTCTGGACGCCGACGGCTGGGTCGCGGCGCCGCCGCCCGAGGACCCGAATCTCGCCGGCTGGTTCACCGGTGCGGTCGCGCCCGGCGAGAAGGGCACCTCGGTGATCGTCGGCCACGTCGACAACATGCAGGGGCCCGCCGTCTTCTACGGGCTCGGCGCGCTCAAGAAGGGGAACCGGGTCGAGGTTCTGCGCAAGGACGGAAAGACCGCGGTCTTCGAGATCTACGGCATCGAGGTCTTCTCCAAGGAGAATTTCCCCGGCGACCGCGTGTACAACAGCAAGGGAACTCCCGAACTGCGCGTCATCACCTGCGGCGGCGGTTTCTCCAAGCAACACGGATATGACGGGAACGTGGTCGTGTTCGCGAAGATGGTCGAAACGCGCTGAGCGTTCCACGACCCGGTGGATGAAAGCCGGCCGGCGGGAGTTCTTCGTTCTCCCGCCGGCCGGCCTCTCTTTCCGCCTATACGCCGTTTCTGCGCGGCACGGTGAGGTGGTAGCCGGAATCCAGCAGATGCGGCAGGTACTCACGCAGCGCCTGCACGCTCTGCGAGCGGTTGCCGCCCGCGTCGTGCGAGAGGACGACGACGCCCGGGGCGGCCTCCTTCTCCACCGTGCCGACGATCGAGCGGACGCCCGGCGTCGCCCAGTCGTTCGTGTCGATCGTCCAGGCCAGCGGCTCCATGCCGAGGTCGGCCTGGATCTGGAACGTCGCCCTGTTCCACGCCCCGTAGGGCGCGCGGAACCAGGCCGGGGACTCGCCGTAGGCGTTCTTGATGACCTTGCTGGTGCGCTCGATCTCGGAGCGGATCCTGGAGCGGGAGAGCGAGGTCAGCAGCGGGTGCGTCCAGGTGTGGTTGCCGACGATGTGACCGTCGTCGGCCATCTTGCCGAGCAGGTCCTTGTTGTCGTTGGCCATCTCCCCGCACACGAAGAACGTCGCGCGCACGTCGTACTCGCGCAGGATGCGCAGGACGTCGGGGGTGTAGAGCGGGTCGGGGCCGTCGTCGAAGGTCAGCACCATGGTGCGGCCCCGCCCGGACATGCGCAGGAACGGCTCGTGCCGGACGACCGTCCTGCCGGGGGCGCTGAGCGGTGGGCCGTAGCCGGTGATCGGCTGGAGGCGGTACGCGGACGGCTTGACGGCGCGGGCGGCCTGCGGACCGGAGCGGGGCGGGACCCGCACCGGTTGCGCGGCCGGGTCGGCGGTCAGGACGCGGGCTGTGCCCACGGCCCCGGCCGCCCCCAGGACGGCGGCGCCGGCGACCAACGCCTTACGTCGGGTGATCAGCTGATCCTTTTTCATGACCAATCAGTCACCCGGCGGAGGGCCCGCCCGACTGAGCAACACCGAGGGAGGCTTCCGAAAGCACCCGCCTGGACCATTTCAGCGGCGGCGCACCAGCGGGAACGGCAGGGTCTCGCGGATCGTCAGGCCGGTCAGGAACATGACGAGCCGGTCGACGCCGATCCCGAGCCCGCCGGTGGGCGGCATGGCGTACTCGAGCGCGTCGAGGAAGTCCTCGTCGAGCTCCATCGCCTCGGGGTCTCCCCCGGCGGCCAGCAGCGACTGCGCGGTGAGCCGGCGACGCTGCTCCACGGGGTCCGTCAACTCGGAGTAGGCGGTGCCCAGTTCCGTGCCGAAGGCGACGAGGTCCCAGCGTTCCGCGAGGCGCGGGTCCGTGCGGTGCTGCCGGGTGAGCGGGGAGACGTCGGTCGGGAAGTCCTTGTAGAAGGTGGGCAGCTGCGTCTTCTCCTCGACCAGGCGTTCGTACATCTCCAGGACGATGTCGCCGCGCCCGTCGTCGTCCACGTACGGCACGCCCGCCCGGTCACAGAGCCGCTGGAGCGCCTCCACGGAGGTGTCGGCGTCGATCTCGTCCCCGAGGGCCTCGGAGATGGCGCCGTAGACCGTCTTCACGGGCCACTCCCCGGAGATGTCGTACTCCGTGCCGCCCTTGCGGGCGATCGGTGAGCCGAAGGCGGCGGTCGCGGCGCCCTGGATCAGCTCGCGGGCGAGGTCGAGCATCACGTCGTAGTCGGCGAAGGCCTGGTAGGCCTCCAGCATCGTGAACTCGGGGTTGTGCTTGTAGGAGACGCCCTCGTTGCGGAAGGTGCGGCCCATCTCGAAGACCTTCTCCAGTCCGCCGACGCAGAGCCGTTTGAGGTACAGCTCGGGTGCGATGCGCAGATAGAGGTTCAGGTCGTAGGCGTTGATGTGGGTGGTGAACGGCCGGGCGTTGGCGCCTCCGTGGATCTGCTGGAGCATCGGGGTCTCGACCTCCAGGTAGCCGCGCTCCAGGAGGCCCTGGCGCAGGGCCTGGACCGCCGTGGAGCGGGACCGTACGACATCGCGGGCGCCGGGGCTGGACACCAGGTCGAGATAGCGGCGGCGCACCTTGGCCTCGGGGTCGGCGAGGCCCTTGCGTTTGTCGGGCAGCGGGCGGAGGCACTTGGCGGTGAGCTGCCAGGAGCTGACGAAGACGGTCGGTTCGCCCCGGTCGCTCGCGCCCGCGAGGCCGTCGGCGGTGATGTGGTCGCCGATGTCGACGACCTGGCGGAAGCGGTCGAGCGCCGCTCCGGACTCCTGGCGGGTGAGGGCGAGCTGGAGGTCGCCGGACCAGTCGCGCAGCACGGCGAAGAGGATGCCGCCGAAGTCGCGTACGAGCATCACGCGCCCGGCGACGGTGACGTCCTCGCCGCCGCGGACCTCGGCCAGCAGATGGGTGCGCGGCGGGATGCCGACCGGGTAGGGGTCGGTGCCGTCGGCGCGCAGCCGGTCGAGCTTGCGGTGCCGCACCCGGACCTGGTCGGGCAGGGCCGCGGTGGGGTCCTCCGTCACGCTCCCGTCGCCGGTGGCGAGGCCGAGGGCGGACAGGGACGGCAGCCCCGCCGTGGTGGCCGGCTCGGGACCGCCCCGGGAGTGCCCCTTTCCCCACAGGGAGTGCAGCGAGGGGACGGAGACGAAGCCCTCGGCGATGGCGGACGCCATGCCGATGCGGGCGAGGGAGCCGGTCTCGCCGTAGCAGATGAAGCGCGGGTACCACTCGGGGTGGTACTTGGCGTTGGAGCGGTACAGCGCCTCCAGCTGCCACCACCGGGAGAAGAACAGCAGCAGCCGGCGCCAGAGCCGCAGCACGGGTCCCGCGCCAATGCGGGCGCCTTCCTCGAAGACCGACCGGAACACCGCGAAGTTGAGGGAGATGCGCCGTACGCCGAACTTCCCGGCCGCGGCGCACACCTCCGCGACCATGAACTCCGTGACGCCGTTGGGGGCGCTGCGGTCGCGGCGCATCAGGTCGAGGGAGATGCCGTCGCGGCCCCAGGGCACGAAGGAGAGCAGGGCGAGGAGCCTGCCGTCGGAGTCCATCGCCTCGGCGAGCAGGCAGTCGCCGTCCTCGGGGTCGCCGAGCCGGTCGAGGGCCATGGAGAAGCCGCGCTCGGTCTCGGTGTCGCGCCAGGCGTCGGCCCGGCGGACGATCTCCTCCATCTCGGCCTCGGTGAGGGTGGAGTGGCGGCGTACCCGGCAGGTGGCGCCGGAGCGCTTGACGCGGTTGACGGCCTGTCGGGTGACGCGCATGTCGCGGCCGCCGAGGTCGAAGCCGGCGACGTGCAGGATCGCCTCGTCGCCGAGCTGGAGGGCGCCTAGCCCGGCACGCGCGTACGCCTTGGCCCCGTCCTCGGAGGCGCCCATCGCGGCGGGCGCCCAGGCGTACCGGCGGGCCGCGTCGAGCCAGGCGTCGATCGCGTGCGGCCAGGCCTCCCGGTCGCCGACGGGGTCGCCGCTGGCGAGGCAGACTCCGGCCTCGACGCGGTAGGTGACGGCCGCTTTGCCGCTGGGTGAGAAGACGACGGCCTTGTCGCGGCGGGTGGCGAAGTAGCCGAGGGAGTCGTCGGCGCCGTAGGCCTGGAGGAGGGCGCGGATGCGGGCCTCCTCGTCGCCGTGCAGCGCCGCCACCATGCGCTGGGAACGGAACAGCGTGGCGGCGGCGTTGAGCAGGGCGAGCGCGCCGAACAGGCCGAGCACGAAGAACAGCCAGCGCGGTGGCCGGCCGTCGAACGATCCGCCGGACACCAGTCCGCCGCAGACCCGGTTGGCGGCCCACAGGAGTCGCTGGCTGTGCGGCAGGGTGCCAGGAAACAGCTCCACCAGACCCCAACCGAACAGGATCGCGACGACGAGTCCGGCGACCAGGACGAGCAGGGCCCGCCGGACGGCTCCGCGCCGGGAGTCGGCGTAGAACTCGCGGCGGGCCACGATCAGCAGGGCCAGCAGCAGCCCGCAGACCACCAGGGAGGGGACGGACTGCGCGTACAGGCCGACGGCGACGCCGAGGATGTCCGTGAGGACCAGCAGGCCCAGGTAGACGACCACCAGCCACCAGGCGATCTTCTTACGGGCGGCCGTGGCGGCGGCGAGCAGGAAGAGGAAGACGGCGTAGGCGAGGTTGGCGCTGACCGGGATGATCAGCAGGTCGAGGAAGCGCGTGACCGGGCGCAGCACCCGGCGCAGCGGGGCGATGAAGGCCAGTACGGCGCAGAGCAGTCCGATGATGCCGAAGAACGTCGCGAAACCCTCGGGCACCTTGCTGAGGAATCCGCGCGGGGACGGCCGTGCCGGAGCGGCTCTGTCCTTGGACGGGCGGGCCTCCACCGTGGAACTCATGCTTCCGACTGTAGGAAGGGGGAGGCCGCCCCGCCCGTCGAGCGATTCTTCCGGGCTCCCCCGCGGCCGTGGGACCTGCGGGTTCCGCTAACCTCACAGCCGTGACGGATGAGCAGCACGCACAGGGGTTCGAGCGCGGGACGGACGGTCCCAAGGTCATCGTCGTCGGGGTGGACGGCTCCGAGTCCTCGCTGCGCGCTGCGGCGTACGCGGGGGGTCTGGCGCGGCGACAGCGGGCGCTGCTCGCGGTCGTCTACGTCCAGCCGGTGATGGCGGCGGGCGCGGCGCTCGGGGTGCCGGTGGCGGAGACGACCGACGAGATCGCCGAGGATCTGATCCGGTACATCCGCGACGCGGCCGAGCGGGTGAAGGACATATTCGACGTGCGCTGGGAGTTCCACACCTTCCGCGGCGATCCGTACAACGGCCTGGTCACCGCGGCCGACGAGCTGAAGGCCGACGCGGTGGTGGTGGGCGCCTCCGAGCAGGCCGGTCACCGGATCGTGGGGTCGGTGGCGATCCGGCTGGTGAAGGCGGGCCGCTGGCCCGTCACCGTCGTGCCGTAGCCCTCCTCCGCGCAGCCCTGCCGGACGCCTCCCTACTTCCCCATCACGAGGCCGTCCTTGCCCGCGCCCCGACTGAGGACGACGTCGCGGACACGGTCGCGGACGGCGCCGACCGCGGCCCCCTGATCCAGCGCGGCGTTGAGGTCGAGGACCCGGCCGGCGTCGAGGTCGAAGCACTGCGGGATGAACTCGGCCTTGCTGACCCTCCAGCGTTCGCCCGCCCGTGCGGGGGGCGCGAAGGTGAACCGTCCGATGGTGCTCTCGTTGCCGCGCGGGTCCTGGACGCCGTCGCCGTTGTACATCTCGCCGGCGATCTGGTCGCCCATGCCGTAGACGACCCAGGTGCCGTTGACCTTCTCGTACGCCTGCGGGACGTGCGCGTGGGTGCCGAGGATCAGGTCGATGTCGGGCCGCCCGGCGGTGGCGGACGCGGTCAGCCGGCGGCTCAGGTCCAACTGCTGCTCGTCGGGCTCGTCCTGCCACTCGGTGCCCCAGTGCAGGGAGACGACGACCACGTCGGCGCCCGCCTTGCGGGCGGCGCGGGCGTCCGCGACGATCCGGTCGGGGTCGATCGTCCGGACGGCCCAGGGCTGCCCCTGCGGCAACGGGATCCCGTTCGTGTCGTACGTGTAGGCGAGGTGGGCGACCCGGGCGCCGCCCGCGCGCAGCACGGTGGCAGCGCTCGCCTCCCGCGCCGTGCGCGCGGAACCGGCGTGCCGCACGCCCGCGCGGTCGAGGGCGTCCAGGGTGCGGCCGATGCCCGCGGCTCCGTCGTCGAGGCTGTGGTTCGAGGCGGTGGAACAGGCGTCGTAGCCCGTCGCGGCGAGGCCTTCGGCCACCTGGGGCGGGGACTTGAAGGTGGGGTATCCGCTGTAGTCGCCGTCCGCGCCGTAGACGGTCTCCATGTGACAGATCGCCAGGTCGGCAGCGGACACGATCGGCCGGACGCCCGCGAGCATGGGCCGGAAGTCGTATCCGTCGCCTCCGGCGTCGGAGGCCGCGCGGTCGATGATCGAGCTGTGCGGCAGGACGTCCCCCGAGGCGACCAGGGTGAAGGGACGGGTGGCACCGGGAGCGGCCTGTCCGTCCCGGCGGTGGCCGGCCGAGTCCTGGGCCTGGCAGGCAGCCGCCGTGGCGATGAGGACGGCCGCGACGGCCAGATTGATCTGTCGCGCGCGTGTGATCATGTCCGGCCCCATCTGGTCGTATTTGATTACTAATTGAGACGATTCCAGGTACACGGAGGGGCGACGGTCAAGGAGGCGCCACCGCGGCTCGCCCGTTCGGCGCCCGCGCGCCCGCCCGTTGGGGTGACCGGCGCCGAACGGACGTACGGTGCCGCCGGAATCCCGGCCTCCACCTCGGCGGACCGTTCGGCGCACCGTTCACCGACGGCATCGACCGCCCACCGCACGGGCGTGTCGGCGGCCTGTCCGCGCGGAGCGCATCGCGCTGCCATACACGCCATGACGGCCGGAACCACCACCATCACGAGCGGGACGACCGCCGAGCACGAGCTGGCCGCGCTGCAGCGCGAGCACGGCCGACCCCTCTTCGCCCTGCTGCTCCGCCTGTCGGACGGCGACCGGCAGCGGGCCGAGGACCTGCTGCAGGAGACCCTCGTCCGCGCCTGGCAGCACCCCGAGGCGCTACGGGCCGACGCCTTCGAGTCCGTCCGCCCCTGGCTGCTGACCGTGGGACGGCGGCTCGCCATCGACGCGCGGCGGGCCCGGCAGGCACGGCCGCCCGAGGTCGGGGACGCCGTCCTCGACCACGCGCGCATCTGCGCCGATCACGCCGAACGGTCGGCGGCGACACTCGATGTGCGGGAGGCTGTGAAGACACTCACTCCCGAGCACCGTGAAGTCCTGGTGCTCGTGTACTTCCAGGGGGCGAGTGTGGCGGAGGCCGCGGCGGCCCTGGGCATTCCGCCCGGTACCGTGAAGTCCCGCGCGTACTACGCGCTGCGCGCCCTGCGCCGGGTACTTCCGGGATATGCGGCCGACCTGCGGTGAAACCGAAGGCTTAGTCAAACCTCCGTAAAGCGCCTTGCCGACGACCATGGTTGAGCACTCAGCTTGCCTCATCCGTGTTCCGGACCGGGGCCCGGGGTCGGGCGACGCGCACGCACCGGAGGAGGGCAGGAAGGGATGCTGCACAGAGGGCAAGAGAGCACGGACGGCACCGGGGGTGGCGAACTCACCGTCCCCATGGCCTGGTTGTACGCCGAGTACATCGCCGACGAACTGCTGCGGACCGGCGATCTGATGCCGCCGACGTCCTTCGAGTTCCGCGCCGGGCGTGACGCCCTCGCGCTGACCATCTTCCTGTCCGACAGCAGCGGCGAACTCTCCGGGATCCGGGTCATCACGCAGCTGGAGACCTGGCTCTCCCTGACCGCCTACGACCAGCCCTGGCAGGAGTGGGTGCGCGAACACATGGCGCTGCGCGCGGCCGAGGCCGCCGGATCGGCCGCACCCGACCCCGACCTGGAGCTGGCGTCGACGGCCTGGCGCTGGCTGGAGGAGACCGAACTGCTCGCTCCCGACCTGGACGCGGTGCCCGGCGGCGGCCCGGTACCGGGTGAGGACGAAGGGCCGAAGGTGTGGACGCCCGCCTGGCGGCTGGGGCTTCCGCTGGGGCATCTCGCCATCCACCTCTTCTGAGAGAGCGTCTCCGCACCGCCTCCTCCACCGCGCCGCGATATTTCTTCGCGCCCGCACCAATCCGCGGGCACCGGCGCTCCGAATGTCTGAACCGCGATTCCGGACGGGTCTTGAGTGATTCGGCGGTCTGGTGCGTACCCGTGGGCAACAGCAGCACCACTCACAGTCCGCACCATCGCCACGAGGATTCGGTATTCGGTATGAGGTCCCTGGAACGGCATGGCGACGTCGGCGCCTACGCACTCGGCGTGCTCGACGAGGCGGAAGCCTTCCGCTTCGAGGACCACCTCATGGAGTGCCCTCGGTGTACGGCGCACGTGAGCGAGTTTCGCCCCGCCACACGGCAGTTGATGCTGTACCGCCGCTCGACGCCGCGCACGGTGCACCCGTTCGCCGCCCCCGGGCCGCGACTGCTCGACCGGCTGCTCGGCGAGGTGGCCGCGCGCAACCGGGCGGGGCGCAGACGCCTCCTGTACGTCGTGGCGGCCTCCGTGGTCCTCGCGGCCGGCGGCCCCGCGATCGCGGTCGTCACCGCGCACGACACCCCCACGAACCGGGTCGCCGCGGCGGACCCCCAGGAGCACCGTGTCGCCGCCACCGACGCGGAGACCGGGGTCTGGGCCCAGGTGACGACCGCGGACCGGACCTGGGGCACCGACGTCGACGTCCGGGTCAAGGACCCGGGAGGTCCCCGCTCCTGTCAGCTCGTCGCCGTCGGCAAGGACGGCACGGAGGAGACCGTGACCAGCTGGATGGTCCCGCCGCACCACGGCGAGGCCACCCGGATGCGGGGCGGCGCGGCCCTGCGGAGCGCCGACATCGGCCGGTTCGAGGTGCGTACGGCGGAGGGCAGGCACCTGGTGACCCTCAAGGCCCCCTGAGCGGCGCCCGTCCGCTCCGCTACTTGAGCAGGCGCGACATCCGCCGGTCCGCCAGCGGCTTGCCGCCGGTCTGGCAGGTCGGGCAGTACTGGAGGGCGGAGTCGCTGAAGGAGACCTCGCGGATGGTGTCGCCGCACACCGGGCAGGGCTCCCCCGCTCTCCCGTGCACCCGCAGCCCGCTCTTCTTCTCGGCCTTGAGGCGCCCGGCGGCCAGCCCGTGGGAGCGCTCCACCGCCTCGGTGAGGGTGACGTGCAGCGCCTCGTACAGCCGGCGGGTCTCCTCCGGGGTCAGGGAGGAGGCGAGCTTGAACGGCGACATCCTGGCGGCGTGCAGGATCTCGTCGCTGTACGCGTTGCCCACGCCCGCGATCAGGCTCTGGTCGCGCAGCGCGCCCTTGAGCTGACGCCGCTCCCCCTGGAGCAGGCCCGCGAAGCGCTCCTCGTCGAAGTCGTCGGCGAGCGGGTCGGGGCCGAGGCGGGCGACGCCGGGGATCTGCTCCGGGTCCGCGACGACGTACACCGCGAGGCGCTTCTGCGTGCCGGCCTCGGTGAGGTCGAAGCCCTCGCCGGTCTCCAGCGCGACCCGCAGCGCGAGCGGGCCCTTGCCGGGCTTGGGCGGGCCGTCCGGCAGGGTGTCGCGCCAGTGCAGCCAGCCCGCGCGGGCCAGGTGGGTGACGAAGTGCAGGCCGTCCGCGTCGATGTCGAGGAACTTGCCGAACCGGCGGACGGCCGTGACCTCGCGCCCTTCCAGGGCCGAGACGGGAGGGTCGTAGGTCTTCAGGACGCTGATGGCGACGGGCAGCACGCGCACGATCTCGCGGCCGACGAGACGGTCGGCCAGGAAGTCCTTGAGCGCGTCGACCTCGGGCAGTTCCGGCATACGTCCAGAGTGCCATCCGGCACCGACAGCGCTACCGAAGGCCTCGGTCCGGTCCGCGCGGCTCCGGGCCGTTCAGTCCCCTTCCCGGACGACGAACTCGCACCACACGGCCTTGCCGCCGCCCCGGGCCTCCACGCCCCAGACGTCGGTGAGGAGGTCGACGAGGAGCAGTCCGCGGCCGGACACACCGGACTCCCCGGCCTCGCGGCGGCGCGGCAGGGCGCTGGAGGAGTCCTCGACCTCGGCACGGAGTCTGCGGTCGGATCCCGTCAGGACCCGCAGGGTGACGACGGCCGAGCCCTCGGTGTGCATGAGGGCGTTGGTGATGAGTTCGTCGGCGACGAGCTCGATCTCGTCGGCCCGCTCGCCGGCCCCCCAGGCGCGGACCGCGGCCCGGATCATGTGCCGGGCCTCGATGAGCGCCTCGGGGTCGCCCGGTGCGACGTGCTGCTGGAGCCGTCCGCCGGAGCGCTGGTCGCTCAGGCCGCGGCGGCGCAGGAGCAGCAGGGCGACGTCGTCGTCCCCGCCACGGTCCTCCGCCATGTCGATGAGCCGGTCGGCGAGGTCGTCGACGTCCGGCGGGCCGACCCGGATCACCTCCCTGAGCGTGTGCATGCCGTCGTCGAGGTCGGCGCCCGGTACTTCGACGAGTCCGTCGGTGCACAGCAGCAGGGTCTGGCCCGGGTCGAGTTCGATGGTGGCGACCGGGTACTCGAGGCGCCCGAACTCGGCGGACAGGCCGAGCGGCAGGCCGCCCTCCACAGGGAGCCGCCTGCACGTTCCGTCGGTGTGCCGGACCAGCGGGTCGATGTGGCCGGCCCGGACGAGCTGGGCCACTCCGGTGGACAGGTCGATCTCGGCGTACAGGCAGGTCGCGAAGCGGTCGGTGTCGAGTTCGTCGAGGAAGACCGAGGCCCGGGCCATCACGGTGGCCGGGGTGTGGCCCTCGGCGGCGTAGGCGCGCAGCACGATGCGCAGCTGGCCCATGACGGCGGCGGCGTGCGTGTCGTGCCCCTGGACGTCGCCGATGACGGCGCCGACACGGCCGCCGGGCAGCGGGATGAGGTCGTACCAGTCACCGCCGATGTCGCGGCCGAGCGAGGCGGAGCGGTAGCGGACGGCGATGTCGGCGCCCGGCACGCTGGGGATGGAACGCGGCAGCATCGCCTGCTGGAGGCCCTGGGCGAGGTCCTTCTCCTGCTCGAAGAACATGGCCCGCTGGAGGCTCTGGGCGATGCTGCTGCCTAGGGCGACGAGGACGTTGCGCTCGTCCTCGGAGAAGCCGCGGCGGTCGTTGTAGAGCAGGCCGATCGCGCCGATGGGGCGGGCCTGCACGATGAGCGGCAGATAGGCGGCCGAGGTGATGTTCAGGCCGGTGATGTTCGGCCACAGCAGCGGGTACGACGCGGCGAACTCCTCCGGCGACTCGATGAAGTGCGGCGCCAGGTTCCGTACGACCTCGTTCATCGGGTACTGCGCGTCCAGGCGGGTGACCCGGGTGCCGGGGACGTAGCTGTCCACGGGGCCGGTGGCGACCATGCGGATGCGGCCCGCCTCGACCAGGCCCATGACCAGGCTGGTCGCCCCCAGATGGGTGAGGCCGTGGGTGTCCTCCAGGACGTCGATGACGTCCTGGACGGTGACCGCGTGGGCCAGCGCCGCCGTGGTGAGCTGGACGACGTTCGTCTGATGGCGCCGCGCCTCCTCCTGGGCGGCCTGCTCACGGCGCGCCGCGGCCTCGCTGAGCTCGTCGGTCGCGTCCCGGACGATGCCGACGATCCGGCGCGGCCGGCCGCTCTCGTCGCGGCGGATGTAGCCCTGGGTGTGGGTCCAGCGCAGGACACCGTCGCGGCGGCGGATGCGGAAGTAGGCACCGTAGTTCTCGCTGCCGTTCTTCAGCGCGTGGGACACCATCGTGTCGAGGCGCGTCGACTCGGCCGGCGGAACGCGCGTCGCGAGGGAGGCGGGAAGCCCGTCGTACTCGTCCGGGCGCACGTCGAAGACCTCGTGGGCCTGGGCGTCCATGTGCATCAGACCGGTGTCCAGGTCCCAGTCGAAGCTGCCCATGCGATTGAGCGCCAGGATCGGATCCGGGTGGGCGGGCCAGTCGTCCGGGAGTGACAGGGCGCTCGCTCCCCGATCAACCATGGGGCCACCTTGCCAGCATTTGCCCGATTATTCGACTTCTGGAGGCCTCTTCACCGGGTTCCGGGGGAGCCCTTTACCGGGCTCCCCCGTGGGGAGCGTTCGCTCAGCCGTCGAACACTCAGGTGGAGACGTCGAAGACGCTCTCGCCGGGATCGGGGTCGTCCGGGATCAGCCCGCCGTCGCCGGGGGCGTCGGGGAGGCCCGGGGCGGTGTCCTCGGGGGGCGTGCCCGGCCCGGTGGGCGGCGCCGAGGGCGTCGGGGAGTCCGGGTGGCCGGGGGCGGCCGTCTCGGACCGCCGCGGGGCTCCGCCGCCGGAGTCCGAGGGGGCCGGGGTGGCTCCAGGCCTGGTCGGCGGGGGCGCGCCGCGGGTGGCCGTGGCGCAGTCGCCGGGCTCGCCGGGCCCGGACGGGCGGTCTCGGCGGGAAACGCCCATGACGGTGTCGTCGGTCGGTGTGGCGGAGGGCCCGGTACCGGATCCGGCGGACTCCCCCGGGGTGGTCTCGGCGGTCTCCGGCGGCTCGGTGCGTGGCGCGTCCGCCGTGACGCAGTCCTCGGCGGAACGGTCCGGCGACGGGCTCCCGCCGTCCTCGTCACGGGGAGCGGTCCCGGAGGCCGAGTCGTGCGGGCTCGGCGAGGCGTCCGGACGGCCGGGCGGGGTCGTCCCGCCGGGCCGCGGTACGGGGTGGTCGTGACGGTGGCCGTCCTGCCCGACGGGCCGCTCGATCCAGCTGCCCGCCGTGACGTCGACGATCGTGAGGCCGGTGATCACGACGGGCGCCGGGGTCACCACGACGACCCGGGCGGGCCGGTAGCCGCGCCAGGGCCTGCCGCGCGTGGCCGGGTCGGCGTCCGTCGCGGTGGGCCGGCCGAGCGGGTTGCCGCACGCGCAGCGCACCCGGGGCACGCCCCGGTCGTCGACGAGGACGGCCGTGCCGGCCTGGAGCACGGCGGGGAACGCGGTCGCCTGCCCGTCGCGGAACCCGTGGTCGGTGACGCGGGTGTCCGCGCGCAGCACGACCGAGGTCAGTCCGCGCAGGTAGCCGGGGACGGACTCGGGTGCGATGCCGGAGGACTGGGCGAAGGCGCGATTCCTCGCCGGGTCGGCGGCGAGAGCCCCGACCTGCCGCTCGACGTCGCAGCTGCCGGTGTTCCGGGTGCCTCCGTAGAGGCCGGGGGTGGCGCCCGAGAAGGAGCCCGGGCCCTGGTCACCGGTGGCCGTCGGTTGCGGCGTTCGGGTGACGGGCGGCGGGGTGCCGGTGGCGGTGGCGGTCGACTCCGTGAAGGGGTCCGGACCGCGGTCCGAGAGCGGCTGGAGGAGCACCTCGCCGTCGGCCGATCCGCTCGCCGCCCTGTCCCGGTCGTGGCCGCCGCCGCACGCGGCGAAGAGGAGAACCGCCGCGAGGGCGCCGCCGGTGACGAGGGGCCTGGTGGGTATGCGCACCACGTTCTCCCGTTCATCGCGGGCCAGTCGTGGATCATTCTCTGCGTCACCCTCTTGGCGCACGCAAGCGGAGTACGGTCACCGAGCGTCACAATGGACGGGAGAGGAGCGCTCGACGTGGAGTGGTTCGCGGCACCCGACTACTGGCTGAGCCGGCTGGTCCTCCAGCGGGGGCTGGCCGTCCTGTATCTCGTGGCGTTCCTCGGCGCGGCCCTGCAGTTCCGGGCGCTGATCGGGGAGCGCGGGATGCTGCCGGTGCCGCGTTTCCTGCGGCGGGTGGGATTCCGGGACGCCCCGAGCGTGTTCCACCTGCGCTACTCGGACCGCTTCTTCGCGCTCTGGTCGTGGACGGGCTGCGCGGTGTCGGTGGCGCTGATCGCGGGCGTCGACGCGTATCTGCCGTTGTGGGGCTCGATGCTGTTGTGGCTGCTCCCGTGGGCGATGTACCTGTCGATCGTCAACGTGGGCCAGACCTGGTACGCGTTCGGGTGGGAGTCCCTGCTCCTGGAGGTGGGGTTTCTCGCGGTGTTCCTGGGCAACGACGAGGTGGCGCCGCCCGTCGTGGTCCTGTTCCTGCTGCGCTGGCTGCTGTTCCGCGTCGAGTTCGGGGCGGGCCTGATCAAGATGCGGGGCGACCCCTGCTGGCGCGACCTGACCTGCCTCGACCACCACCACGAGACCCAGCCGATGCCGGGGCCGCTGAGCTGGTTCTTCCACCACCTCCCGAAACCGCTGCACCGCGTCGAGGTGGCCGCGAACCACGTCACCCAACTCGTGGTGCCGGTGCTGCTGTTCACCCCGCAGCCGGTCGCGACCGCCGCGGCCTGCCTGATGATCCTGACCCAGCTGTGGCTGGTCCTGTCCGGCAACTTCTCCTGGCTGAACTGGACGACGATCGTGATCGCCGTGAGTGCCGTACGGATCCCCGGCGACGCGCCGCACACCGCGGCGCCCCCGCTCTGGTACGAGATCGTCGTCCTCGCGGTGTCCGCCGGGCTGCTGGCGCTCGGCGTCCGCCCGGTGCGCAACATGCTCTCGCGGCGGCAGGTCATGAACCGCTCCTTCGACCCGCTCCGGCTCGTCAACACCTACGGGGCGTTCGGCAGCGTCAGCCGGGTGCGCCACGAGGTGGTGGTCGAGGGCACCGCCGACGACGTCCCGCACGAGGACACCGGCTGGCGGGAGTACGAGTTCCGGGGCAAGCCCGGTGATCCGCGGTACTGGCCGCGCCAGTTCGCGCCGTACCATCTGCGTCTCGACTGGCTGATGTGGTTCGCCGCGCTCTCCCCCGGCTACGCCGACGCGTGGTTCGGCGGGCTGGTGGAACGGCTGCTGGTGAACGACCGGGACACGCTGCGGCTGCTGCGCCGCTCGCCGTTCCCCGCGGACGCCCCGCCCCGCTTCGTCCGCGCCCGCCTCTTCCGCTACCGCTACACGACGTGGCCCGAACTGCGCGAGACGGGCGCGTGCTGGCACCGGACGTACGTACGCGACTTCCTTCCGCCGACCCGGCTGGAAGGTGGTGCACTGCGGCGGGTGCCCTGAGCCGCCGCGGCCGGGCGGAGCCCGCGGGTCAGAGCCCGTAGACGCGCGTGGCGGTCCTGCCGAACACCGCCTCCCGCTCTCCCGGGCTCAGTGCCGTCGTCAACTCCTCGGCGATTTCCAGGACTTCGCCGTAGGTCGCGGCCAGCGTGCACACCGGCCAGTCCGAGCCGAACATGGTCCGGCCGGGCCCGAAGGCGGCGAGGGCGGTGTCCGCGTACGGCCGCAGGTCGTCCGGGGTCCGCCGGGCCGGGTCGGCCTCGGTGACCAGCCCGGAGAGCTTGCAGGCGGTGTTGGGCAGCGCGGCCAGGGCCCGGACGGCACTCGCCCAGGGTTCGAGAACGCCGGAGGCGATCGGGGGCTTGCCCAGGTGGTCGAGGACGAACGTGAGCCCGGGGTGGTCGGCCGCGGCCCGGGCGCACGCGGGCAGCTGGTGCGGCAGGACGAGAAGGTCGTACACGAGTCCCGCCCGGGCGACGGCTTCGAGTCCGCGCCGTACGTCAGGGCGCAGCAGCCATCCGGGGTCGCGCTCGCCCTGGACCTGGTGGCGGATGCCTTTGAGCCGGTGGCCTCCGGGCAGCTCCCGCAGTCGCGCCAGTTCGTCGGCGACGTCGGGACGGGTCAGGTCGGTCCAACCGACGACGGCGGCCACCAGGGGGTTCTTCTCCGCGAGGGAGAGGAACTCCGGGGTCTCCTCGGCGACGGTGACCGTCTGCACGAGGACGGTACGGTCCACACCCGCCGCCGCGGCCTCGGGTTCGAGGTCCGGCATCCCGAAGTCCCGCCGCAGGGGCTGGAGTTCGGGTCCGGTGATCCAGTCCTGGTCCCGGACGGCGAGGTCCCACACGTGGTGGTGCGCGTCGACTCTCACGGCAGTTCCCACACCACCGGCAGTCCCGCGTCGGCGCCCGCGCCGGAGTAGTCGTGCACGACGTCGAGGAGTTCGGCCATGCGGGCCTGCCAGGCGATGTTGACGGGGAGCCTCTCCAGTTCCGCGAGCATGCGCCCGTAGTCCTCGCACTCCAGGAGGTGGAACAGGTCGGTGCCGCTGCGCCAGATGGTCCAGGAGGTGGCTCCGGCGGCCCGGATCGCCGCGGTGAGTTCGGCCGGCACCTGCCGGTGCGCCGCCTCGTAGGCGGCGACCCGCTCCGCGCGGACCTTGGTGTGCAGGGCGACCCTCATGACGACTCCGGTACGGGGAGGGGGGCGGAGTCCGGCAGCAGGCCCTCGGCGCGCAGTTCCCGCCAGAAGGAGACCGGCACCGGAGTGGCGAACTGCGCTGCGCAGTCGCGGACTTCGGCGGCGGAGCGGGCGCCGACGAGGACGCTCGCCACGGCGGGGTGCGCCGCGGGCAGGGCGAGGGCGGCGGCACGCAGCGTGGTCCCGTGCCGCCCGGCGATCTCCTTCAGCCGGAGCGCCCGGTCCAGCAACTCGGCCGGTGCCGGTGCGTAGTCGTAGGTCGACCCGGGTCTCGGGTCGGCCAGCAGACCGGAGTTGAAGGCGCCGCCCACGACGACGGAGGTGCCGCGCCGCCGGGCGGCGGGCAGCAGGTCGGTGAGGGCGCCGTGTTCGAGGAGGGTGTACCGGCCGGCGCAGAGCACCACGTCGACGTCCGTCTCCTGCACGAAACGCGTGAGCATCGCGGTCTGGTTCATGCCCACGCCGATCGCGCCGACGACGCCCTGCGAGCGCAGCTTCTCCAGCGCCGGGTAGGCCTCGTGGAAGGCCTGCTCGGCGTAATCGTCGGGGTCGTGCAGGTAGACGACGTCCACCCGGTCGACGCCGAGCCGTTCGAGGCTGGCGTCCAGGCTCCGGCGGACCCCGTCGGCGCTGAAGTCCCAGACACGGCGGTGGGTGGCCGGCACCGCGAAGCCATGGGCGAGGTCATCGCCGCCCGCGTCCGCGGGTTCCAGCAGACGGCCCACCTTGGTCGAGAGGGTGTACTCGGAGCGGGGCCGGTCGCGCAGCGCCGCGCCGAGCCGCCGCTCGGAGAGTCCGATGCCGTAGTGCGGGGCCGTGTCGAAGGTGCGGATGCCGCACGTCCAGGCGGCGTCGACGGCCGCGCGTGCCTGCTCGTCGGTCACCTCGGTGTACAGGTTGCCGATGCCGGCGGCGCCGAAGGAGAGGGCGCCGACGGGGACGCCGCTCGCGCCGAGGGTGTTCACCGGCCCGCCGGGCGCAGTCGCAGGCCCTGCATGCCGCCGTCGACGGCGAGCGCGGTGCCGGTGGTGGCGCCGGACAGGGGACTCGCCAGGTAGGCGATGGCGCCGGCGACCTCCGGCGCGGACACCAGCCGGCCGGTGGGCTGGCGCGCCTCCAGGGCGGCGCGTTCGGCGGCCGGGTCGGGGGCGGCGTCGAGGAGCCGCCCCACCCACGGGGTGTCGACGGTGCCGGGGTTGACGCAGTTGACGCGCACCCCCTCGCGGACGTGGTCGGCGGCCATCGCGAGGGTGAGGGCGAGGACGGCGCCCTTGGAGGCCGAGTACAGGGCGCGCTGGGGCAGTCCGGCGGTGGCCGCGATGGAGCAGGTGTTCACGATCGCCGCGTGCGAGGAGGCCCGCAGGTGAGGCAGCGCCGCTCGGGTGGTCCGCACGATGCCGAGGACGTTGACGTCCAGCACGCGGCTCCATTCCTCGTCGTCGTTGTCCTCGACGGTGCCGCGGGCACCGATGCCCGCGTTGTTGACGAGCACGTCGAGGCCGCCCAGGGCGGCGACCGCGGCGGCGACCGCCGCGCGCACCGAGGCGTCGTCGGTGACGTCGGCGCGGTGGCCGGTGAGCGGCTTGTCGACCGACGAGGGGTCGAGGTCGAGGACGGCGACGCGGGCACCGCGGGCGGTGAGAAGGTCGGCGGTGGCCCGGCCGATGCCGGAGGCGCCGCCCGTCACCAGCGCCGTGAGCCCGTCGAAGTCGCGCATGTCCTGAGGGTCCGTCATGCTGCTTTCCCCTTGCGTTCGTCGGCGTCCCGCTGGGCGAGGTCGGCGGTCCAGAAGGTGCCGTCCGGGTAGGTGAACTCCGCGATGGACTCGGGGCGCATGGTGGCGGAGAACCCCGGAGCGGTGGGTGCCGTGTAGCGGCCGTCGCGGATCACCACGGGCTCGGTGAAGTGGTCGTGCAGGTGGTCGACGTACTCGATGACCCGGTCGTCGGTGGTGCCGGCCAGGGCGACGAAGTCGAACATCGAGAGGTGCTGGACGAGTTCGCACAGTCCGACGCCTCCCGCGTGCGGGCAGACGGGGACGCCGAACTTGGCCGCGAGGAGCAGGATGGCGAGGTTCTCGTTGACCCCGCCGACCCGGGCCGCGTCGATCTGCAGGACGTCGACGGAGCCCGCCTGGAGGAGTTGCTTGAACACGATGCGGTTCTGGACGTGTTCACCGGTGGCGACCTTGACGGGGGCGACGGCCGAGCGGACGGCGGCGTGTCCGAGGATGTCGTCCGGGCTCGTCGGCTCCTCGATCCAGTACGGCTCGAACTCGGTGAGCGCCCGCGTCCAGTCGATCGCCTCGTCCACGTTCCAGCGCTGGTTGGCGTCGATCGCGATGCGGATGTCCGGACCCACCACCGCGCGGGCGACCCGGCAGCGGCGTATGTCGTCCGCGAGGTCCGCCCCCACCTTCAGTTTGATCTGCCGGAATCCCCCGGCGACCGCCTCGGCGGCGAGCCGGGTGAGCTTCTCGTCGCTGTAGCCGAGCCAGCCGGGCGAGGTGGTGTAGGCCGGGAACCCCTCGGCGCGCAGGGTCGCGGTGCGCTCCGCCGCCCCCTCCCTCCCCCGGCGCAGGAGGTGGAGCGCCTCCTCCGGGGTCAGCGCGTCCGTGATGTAGCGGAAGTCGACCTGGCCGACGAGCCAGGCGGGGTCTGCCTCCGCGAGGAGCTGCCACAGCGGCTTGCGCGCACGCTTGGCCGCCAGGTCCCACACGGCGTTGACCACGGCACCGATCGCCATGTGCATCACGCCCTTCTCCGGTCCCAGCCACCGCAGTTGACTGTCGCCGACCAGGTCCCGGGAGAGGGAGCCCGGGTCGGCGCACAGCTCGTCCACCGGCCGGCCGAGGACATGCCCGCGCAGCGCGTCGATCGCGGCGACCTGGACATCATTGCCCCGCCCGATGGTGAAGGTGAAGCCGTGCCCCTCGGCCCCGTCCGGCGCGTCGCTGCGCAGGACGACGTAGGCCGCCGAGTAGTCGGGGTCCGGGTTCATCGCGTCCGAGCCGTCGAGCTCGCGCGAGGTGGGGAAACGGACGTCGTAGGTGTCGACCGCGGTGATGCGGGCGGGGGTCGGGGACACGGAAGGCCTTTCGGTCGGTGACAGGGGGTCCTCGGTGGGGCGTCCGCCGGTCCGGGCCCCGGTGCTCGGTCGCTCAGTCCTGGGCGCGGCCCGTCGTCACCCGGGCGATCATGAGGGCGACGAGGATGATCCCGCCGTAGATGGCCTGGATCCAGAAGGACGGCACCTGGGCGAGCGTGAGCAGGTTCTGCACCACGCCGAGGAGGAGGACGCCGGTCAGAGCGCCGAACATGGTGCCCTTGCCGCCGTCGAGACTGATCCCGCCGATGACCGCGGCGGCGAACACCGTGAAGATCATGTTGTTGCCCTGGTTGGCGCTGATCGCGCCGACGTAGCCCGTCTGCATGATGCCGCCGACGGACGCGAGCACACCCGCGACGACGAACACCCCGAGCATCACCCGCTCGACCCGGATACCGGCCGCGCGGGCCGCGTCCGCGTTGCCTCCGATGGCGTACAACGCGCGTCCGACGCGGTGGTACTTGAGGACCAGACCGGCGACCGCGAAGGCGACGGCGGCCAGCCACACCGACAGCGGGACGCGCAGGAACGTCGTGGTGGCGAGGGAGAAGAACGCGTCGGGCATGCCGAACAGGGTCTTGCCCTTGGTCGCGCCGACCAGAAGGCCCCGCAGGACGATCAGCATCGCGAGCGTGACGATGAAGGCGTTGAGCTTGAACTTCACGACGAGGATGCCGTTGAACGCTCCGATGGCCGCGCCCACGACGAGGATCGCGAGGAGGGCGAGCGCCGCCGGGAACTCCGTGCCCCAGCCGGACTGGGCGGCGGGCAGCACGAGCAGTGCGCCGACGGCGGGCGCGATACCGACGACGGACTCCAGCGACAGGTCGAACTTGCCGGTGATGAGGACGAGCGACTCGGCGAGCACGACCATCGCGAGGGCGGCCGAGGCGCCGAGGATGGAGATGATGTTGCGTTCGGTGAGGAACGAGTCGTTGACGAACGCGCCGAGCACGACCAGGAGCAACAGGGCCGGTACGAGGGCGAGTTCGCGGGCCCTGCGCAGGAGGACGGCCTTGGCGGCGCGCGGGTCGGGGGTGCGGGAGGGGGTGAGCGGCGGGGTCTTCGTCTCAGTCATCCCGGCCTCCCCCGCCGCTGCCGGGGATCCCGGGGGTGTCCCCCGCGGGGGTGCCGTTGCCATGGTCCACTCCTTCGATGGAGGCGATCAGCTCGTGGTCGCGCCAGCCCGCCGGATGCTCGGCGACGACACGGCCGTGGAAGAGGACGAGGACGCGGTCGCAGCGGCGCAGGTCGTCGAGTTCGTCGGAGACGACCAGCACGGCGGTGCCGTCCTCGCGGGCGCTGTCCATCCGGGACAGCAGGGACTCCTTGGACTTCTCGTCGACGCCCGCTGTCGGGTTGATCAGGACGAGCAGACGCGGGTCGGAGGCGAGCGCACGGGCCATGACGACCTTCTGCGCGTTGCCGCCCGAGAGGTCGGAGACGGGCTGCTCGGGTCCCTCGGTGTGGATGCCGAGGCGTTCGATGAGCCCGGCGGCGAAGCCGCGTCTGCGGCCGGTGCCGATGAACCCGTGGCGGCCCAGCCGGTCCAGGACGCTCAGAGTGGCGTTGTCACCGACGCTCATCCCGGGCACAAGGCCCTGCTCGTGCCGGTCCCGCGGAACGCAGCCGACCCCGGCCTTCAGCGCGGCGGCCACGTCGCCGAACGGGAGCCGCTCACCGCTCAGCCGGGCGCTGCCGCCGGTCGGGGTGTGCAGTCCGGCGAAGGACTCGGCCAGCTCGGTCTTGCCGCTGCCGCTGGACCCGGCGAGCCCGACGACCTCGCCCCGGCGCACGGTCAGATCGATCCGCTCGTACGCCGGGGAGGTGAGCCCCGTGGCGTCCAGGACCACGGGTGCGTCGTCGTCCGACTCCCGCGGGGCGACGGCCAGTTCGGCGATGGACTCCCCCGCCATGGCCTCGACCAGTGCGGGGCGCGGGAGTTCGGCGACCGGCGCGGTGGTGATCCAGCGGGCGTCCCGCAGGACCGTGACCGTCTGGCACACCTCGTACACCTCCTGGAGGTGGTGCGAGATGAACAGGAAGGTGACGCCGGATTCCTGGAGCCCCCGCATCCGGGTGAAGAGCCGCTCGATCTCCCGGCTGTCGAGCTGGGCGGTGGGTTCGTCCAGCACGATGAACCGGGCTCCGAAGGAGAGCGCCCGCGCGATCTCGACCATCTGCCGGTCCTCGACCTTGAGGTCGGCGGTGCGGGCGTCCGGGTCGACGCGCACGTCCCAGGTCTCCAGCAGCCGCGCCGCCTCGGACCGGAGCCGACGCCAGCTGATGAAGCCGCCCCGGCCCGTCGGCTGCCGGTTGATGAAGAGGTTCTCGGCGACCGTCAACTCGGGCACGACGGTGGGCTTCTGGTAGACGCAGGCCACTTTGCGCCGCCAGGCGTCACGGTCGGCGAGCGGGGGCGCCGGCCGGCCGTCGAAGCTGATCGAACCCTCGTCCGGCGCCTGGAGGCCGGTGAGCAGGGTGACGAGGGTGGACTTGCCGGCGCCGTTGCGTCCGACCAGGGCATGGGACTCACCGGGGAACACGGCGAGCCGACCGTCTCGGAGAGCGACGGTGGGACCGTACCGCTTGGTGATCCCCCGCGCCTCGACCAGTGGAGTGCTCATTTGACCGTGTTGCCCCACAGCTTCGGGTCGTCCACGTTCTCCTTGGTGACGAGCGGCGCGGGCAGCTGGTCCTCCAGGATGCCGCCGGGCAGCTTCACGATCTCGGAGTCGTGGTCGGTCGGACCGGGCTTGAACTTCTTCCCCTGCATCGCGGCCTTGATGTAGTACATGCCGTACTTGGCGTAGGCGTCGGCCGGCTGCGAGACGGTGGCGTCGATCTCGCCCTTGCGGATGGCGTCGAACTCCTGCGGGATGCCGTCGTTCGAGACGATGGTGATGTGCCCGGCGGCGCCCGCCTTCTTCAGCATGCCCTTGGACTTGAGGGTCTGCAGGGTGGGCGCGAGGTAGACGCCGCCCGCCTGCATGTAGATGCCCTTGATGTCGGGGTTGGCGTTCAGCAGGGTGTCCAGCTTGGAGGCCGCGGTGTCGGACTCCCACTTGGCGGGGATCTCCAGGACCTTCAGCTTCGGGAAGTTCTTCCGCACGCAGGTGCGGAACGCCTCTGAGCGGTCACGGCCGTTGACGGACGCCAGGTCGCCCATGATCTGCACGACCTTGCCGGAGCTGATCTGCTTGCCGAGGTACTGGCATGCCTTCTCGCCGTACGCCACGTTGTCGGCGCGTACGACCATGGCGACCTTGCCCTTCTCGGGCGCCACGTCGACGGCGACCACGGGGACGCCCTTGCGCTCGGCCTGGTCGAGGCCCGCGGCGATCGCGGCGCTGTCCAGCGGGGCGACCACCAGTCCCTCGACGCCCTGGTTGAGCTGGTTGTTGATGTCGGTGATCTGTTGCGAGGGGTCACTGTTGGAGTTGACGGTCTTGAGCGCGTCCACGCCCTCCGACGTGGCCATCTTCGGCACGTAGTCGTTGTACGACTGCCAGAACGGTGAGGTCAGCAGCGGCAGGATCACCCCCACCTTGCCGCCTCCGTCGCCCTTTCCGCCGCCCGAGGCGACGTCGTCCTTCGTGCTGCCGCACGCCGCGAGCACGAGGGTCGCGCAGGCGGCCACCGCCACCGCGCCCGCCGTCCGCGACGGGATTCGCCTGTTCCGCACAGTTCTGCCGGCCATCTGACGGCTCCTCATTGAGCGTGATCGAGCAGGACGGGTGGCCGGAGGTCCCTCTACCGACCGGGACGAATATTTATCAGACCACTTCGGGCCTCCAACACCCTCTGGAGCCAACTATTCCTGGTTTTCGGCCATAGTGGTCCGACCACTTCGGTCGTTAGACTGCGGCGCACCCGGCAACAGGAGGAAGTGGCGTGGACGAGAGCCAGCCCGTCGGGGCGGAGCCCGACAAGGACCCCGCTCCGCCGAAGGGCACCGTGACCCAGCGCGCCATCGAGCAGATCAAGGCGCTGATCCGGGAGGGCCGGCTGGAGCCGGGGCAGCGGCTGCCGACCGAGCGGGACCTGGCGTCCCAGCTGGGCATCTCCCGCAGTTCGATGCGTGAGGCGATCCGGGCGCTCACGGTTCTCGGCGTGCTGGAGGCCCGGCACGGATCGGGCATCTACGTCACGCAGTTGGAGGCGGGCGACCTGCTGGAGACGTTCGGGGTGGTGGCCGATCTCTCCCGCGGCCACCAGCTCGTCGAACTGCTGGAACTGCGCCGCATCCTGGAGTCGACGGCCACCGCCATGGCTGCCGCGCGGATCACCCCGGACCAACTCGCGGAGGTGGACAAGCAGTTGACGGCGATGAACGCGACGGACGATCCGGAGCAGATCCTCGCCCACGATCTCGCCTTCCACCGCGAGATCGTCGCCGCCGCCGGCAACGAGACGATGACAGCCATCCTGGACGGGCTCTCCTCCCGCACGTTCCGCGCCCGTGTCTGGCGCGGCTACCAGGAGGAGGGCGCCTTCGACCGCACCCGACGCGAGCACGCGGCGATCCTCCGCGCGCTGGCGGCACGCGACCCCGACGCGGCACGGGCAGCGGCGGCCGCACACGTCGGCGAGGTGGAGCAGTGGCTCCGGTCGCAGCTCGCGCCGTAGCCCGCGTCCGCGAAGTCCCGCCTCGTCCGCGGCCGGTTCGACCGCCGTACCGCAGGCCGTCCCACGAGGCACTCACCCTGGCGCCGACGCGCGGGGGTCGATGCGCGGGAGGAGTTGATCCACCGGGCGCCCTCCCGCACGGCCCCGGCGCCGCACCCGGCGAGCGTCCGGGTGGGTCCACGGCACGGTCCGGGGAGGCGACCCGGCGCCCGCGGACCGGCCCACTGGGGCCGGTCCGCGGGCGCCGGTGCTCAGACCCGCTTCAGCCGGAGCGTGACCAGCTCGAACGGCCGCAGGGACACCCGCAGCCGCGTCCCGTCCCGCTCGGGTTCCGTCGCGTCGGCGAGCGGCCGCTCCAGCAGGTCCGTGACCGTGACGTCGTCGAACGCGAAGCCCACGGTCAGGGTGGCCCGCGACCGCCCGCCACGCGACTCGTGGAACCGCACGATCACGTCACCGCTCTCGTCGTCGGCCAGCTTGACCGCCGTCACCACGACCGCGTCCTGTCCGACACCGACCAGGGGCAGGACCTCCTGGGAGCCCGAGCCCGCCAGCCGCCGCTCCGGCAGGTTGATGCGCCAGCCCTCGCGCACCGCGTCGCCGATCGCCGCGCCCGGCACGAGGGCGTGATGGAAACGGTGGACGCCCTGGTCGGTCTCCGGGTCGGGGAAACGCGGCGCGCGCAGCAGCGAGACCCGGACGGTGGTCGTCGTACCGGAGTCGCTGTCCCGGACGGCGCGGGTGACGTCGTGGCCGTACGTCGCGTCGTTGACCAGGGCGACGCCCCATCCCGGTTCCTCGATGTGCACGAAGCGGTGGTTGCAGGCCTCGAACTTGGCCACCTCCCAGGAGGTGTTGGTGTGGGTGGGCCGGTAGAAGTGCCCGAACTGGGTCTCCGACGCGTACCGTTCGGCGTGCACGTCGAGCGGGAAGGCGAGCTTCAGGAACTTCTCCGTCTCGTGCCAGTCGACCTCGGTGTCGATGTCGAGGCGCTGCTCGCCGGGTGACAGCGAGAGCACCTGAGTGACCTTCGAGGTGCCGAAGGAGCGGACGATCCGCACCGAGACGCCGTCCTCACCCGGTGCGACCTCGTCGGCGTCCACCACATCGGTGACCGTGTTCCGGTAGAACTCGTCGACGTCCCAGGCGTCCCACATGTTCGGGAAGTCGGGGTGGAGCTGCAACAGGTTCGCCGCCTGCCCCGGTGCGACCGTCTCGCGGTCGGCGGACAGGTCGAACGCCGACACGACGAGTCCCTGTGCGTCGATCTCGACCCGCAGCACGCCGTTGTCCAGGACGTAGCCGCCGTCCACACGCGGGGCGAGTGCCGTCTCGCCGAGCACCGCCGGCGTCCGTGCGCCACCGGCGGGCACCCCGTCGCGGGCGTGCGGCGCGGAGTTGAAGACCAGGGGCGCCGAGCCCTCTCCCGCCAGCGCCCGCTGGGCCGCGCCGATGACGCCCTCCAGCTCGGCGGCGACCCGCTCGTAGGTGCGGCGGGCCTCGCGGTGGACCCAGGCGATGGACGAGCCGGGCAGGATGTCGTGGAACTGGTGGAGCAGGACCGTCTTCCAGATGCGGTCCAACTCCTCGTACGGATAGCTGAATCCGGTGCGGACGGCGGCGGTGGCGGCCCAGAGTTCGGCCTCGCGCAGCAGGTGCTCGCTACGGCGGTTGCCCTGCTTGGTCCTCGCCTGGCTGGTGAGGGTGGCGCGGTGCAGTTCGAGGTACAGCTCGCCGACCCAGACGGGGGCGTCGGGGTACTCCGCCTCGGCCTTGCGGAAGAAGTCCTCGGGGGTCTCCCAGGCGACGGTGGCGGAGCCTTCGAGGTCGCGGAGGCGGCCCGCCTTGGCGATCATCTCGCGGGTGGTGCCACCGCCGCCGTCGCCCCAGCCGGTCGGGGCGAGGGAGTGCCGGGCGGCGCCCTTGTCCTTGAAGTTGCTCGCCGCGTGCGCGATCTCCCTGCCGTTCATGGAGCAGTTGTAGGTGTCGACGGGCGGGAAGTGGGTGAAGATCCGGGTGCCGTCGATGCCCTCCCAGCGGAAGGTGTGGTGCGGGAACTTGTTCGTCTGCGACCAGGAGATCTTCTGGGTGAGCAGCCACTTGGAGCCGGCCGCCTTGATGATCTGCGGAAGTCCGGCGGCGAATCCGAAGGTGTCGGGCAGCCACGCCTCGTCGTTCTCGACGCCGAACTCGTCGAGGAAGAACCGCTTGCCGTGCACGAACTGACGGGCCATCGCCTCGGAGCCCGGCATGTTGGTGTCGGACTCGACCCACATGCCACCGGCCGGCACGAACCGTCCGTCGGCGACCGCCTTCTTCACCCGGGCCCACACCTCGGGCCGGTGCTCCTTCACCCAGGCCCACTGCTGGGCCTGCGACATGGCGAAGACGAAGTCGGGCTCGTCCTCGATGAGGGCGGTCATGTTGGAGGTCGTGCGGGCCACCTTGCGGACCGTCTCGCGCAGCGGCCACAGCCAGGCCGAGTCGATGTGCGCGTGCCCGACGGCGCTGATCCGGTGGGCCGACGGCACGGCGGGCGCGGCCAGCACGTCCCGGAGCCGCGAACGGGCCTGTTCCGCTGTCCCGTTGACGTCCTGGAGGTCCACGGCGTCCAGGGCGCGTTCCACCGCGCGCAGGATGTCCCAGCGGCGCGGGGACTCCACCGGCAGCTCGGCCATCAGCTCGCCGAGGACCTCCAGGTCGATGACGAGGTTCCACACCTCCTCGTCGAGGACCGCGAGGTCCATGCGGGCGAGCGTGTACTGCGGCTCGCTGCCGGCCGTCTCCTTGTCACCGAGCTGTGTGGGCCGGAAGGGGTGGTAGTCGAGGATGACCGGGTTGGAGGCCGCCTCGATACGCAGGTCGACGTGTTCGCCGCCCTCGGCCGGGGCGGCGACCCGCACCCACTGGTTGCGCGGGTTGAGCCCCTTCACGGGACTGCCGTCGGGCCGGTAGACGAGTCCCTCGCACTGGAAGCCGGGCATGTTCTCGTCGAACCCGAGGTCGAGCAGGGCCTCGACGGTCCGGCCCGCCCAGGCCTCGGGCACGGTTCCGGTGACCCGGAACCAGCTGGTGCCCCACGGAGCACCCCAGCGCGCGCCCACCTCGATCGGTTCCGTCGGGGCGGCGAGCCCTTCGGCGACCGGCACGGGTTCACCGGGCGCGTTCCACACCGCCACCTCCAGCGGAACGGACTCGGGGTACACGGCCGGACGGATGCGTTCGTCCAGGACGCGCTTGAGGCGGGACTCGACCAGGGTGCGGTCGTCATGCATGTGAGTGCTCCGTGGGGTGTGGGATGCGGGTTGTTACCAGGTGTGCGTGGTCGTGGCGGGCGTGGAGACGCTGAACAGTTCCCCCACTGAGCGCAGTTCGAATCGTGCCGCCGGTTCTCCCTGTTCGGGGGCGAGCCCCGCGACGTGGAAGGCACGCTGGCAGGTGCCACCCAGGAAGCGGCGGGTGCCGTCGGGGAGGATCCGGTACAGCTCGTAGTGGCGCACCGGCCCGGGTGCGGGCTGCCAGGCGAGGCGCAGGTCACCGCCCTCGGCGTCGGTGACGCGCAGGCCGGTGGGCGCGTCCGGGGCCTCGGCGGCGTTGCGGACGGCGAGTCCGCCGAGCCGCCAGCGCACCGGCCCGCCGGCTCCGGTCAGCCGGACGCCGAGGGCGCGGACGGTCCCCGTCAGCCCGGCCAGGGACACGGTCGAGGTCTGCCAGCCGCTGCCGGAGGCGAGCGGGAGATGGGTGTACGGGGGTGCCGCGCCGGCCGCCGCCGGGTCGTCCGTGGCGACCGCCAGCTCCAGGGAGAGCTCGCCCGCGTCCGTGCGGTGCGTCAGCTCGACGACGGTGTCCTCGCCGAGCGGGAGCCGGGTCGCGTAGAGGTCCAGGGTGGCCGGGGCGTCCAGGTCGCCGGAGACGAGGACGCTGCTGCCGCCGCGCCAGGCGTCCGCGAAGTCGAAGGTCACGGTGGGCCGTCGGCCGGTGGTGCGCACCACCCAGCGGCGGGAGGGCAGCCGGTCCTGGAGGCCGAGATGGTTCCAGGCGGTGTCTCCGGTCGCCTCGCCGTCCTCGTACCACCTCAGGCCGTGGCCGGTGTTGAAGACGGTCGCGAACGGGAGGGAGGTGACGGTCGAGCGGTCGGCGACGAAGAGGGCCGGGGCACGCCAGCGGGCGGTGGTGTCGGGTCGGGCGGGGTCGAGGGAGGCGCCGGTCCAGAAGGCGTCGTCGGCCGCGTGGAAGTCGCCGGGGGTACGGCCCGCGGGCAGGTGGTTGCGCGTCCACTCGGGGCGGTAGTAGCCGACGGAGGTGACGTGCGCCGCGGTGGCCGGAACGATGGCGTCCCAGGTCACGGAGGCGTTCGTGCCGTTCGCCTCGACGTCGACCCCTGCCCACAACGCGTAGCGGTCGCGGCCGAGTTGCCCGGCCGTCGTCCCGGACGAGGCCAGAGCGCCGGCGGTCCAGCGGAAGTCGAGGAACATGGAGTCGGCCGCCTGGAAGAACGTCTTGTTCCGGTCGTTCAGCGCGCCCTGCCAGCTGACCGAGCCGTTGACGGTCATCGCGTCGTACCAGGTGACGCGCTGCCCCTTGGCCGCGCCGAGCGACTTCAGCTCCCCGAGGAAGCCGAGCATGTCGGCGGCTAGGGCCGGATCGCCGCCGCCCGTCTCGGCGTTGACGAACCAGCCGTCGAAGCCGTACGCCTCGGCGACGGCGACGAGTTGTGCCGCGAGCGGGTGACGCCCCTCGGCGTCCTTCCGCACGAGGTCGCGGGTCCAGCGCAGTTGACCGCCGTACGCGGCGGGCGGCAGGAACACGTTGCCGAGGACCGGGACGCCGTGCCGGTGCGCGGCGTCCACGATCGGCGCGTTCGGGGCGAGGATCAGCCCCTCGCCCGACGAGCCGCCCCAGAAGACGAGTTCGTCGAGGTAGGACCAGTGGGTCAGCGCGTAGTAGTCGGCGGTGGCGGCGCCCTGCGAGGGGTTCTGGGCCGTCGGACCGAAGGAGACGAGCGACTGGACGCGGGCCTGCCCGGAGCGTGCCGTGGTGTTGGCGGGGACGGGGGTGAAGCGGGTGGCGAGCGGTACGGCGGAGGCGTTGAACGCGAGGTCGGCGTCGGTGTCCGCGCGCCACGACTTCAGGCTGCGCCAGGTGATGCCGGTGCCGGGGGTGCCCGTGGGCAGCGAGTCGGGGTACCAGTAGGAGGCGTACGGCTGGAGGTCCCGGGCGGCGGCGGCCGCCGTACCGGACAGACCGGGCACGAGTCCGGCGGCGACTCCCGCTCCGGCGAGCAGGACGGTTCGTCTGCTGAGGTTCACGATGTGCTCCGTAGCGTGTGGGGAACGGATTACGGTGCTCGGCTCAGTCGGTCGCCCGAGCCGGTGTGACGACCTCGGTGATCCCGCGCGCGACCAGGTGTTCGCGGTCGGTGGCGCGGCTCGCGAGGACGGTGGTGGGACGGACCCCGTCGGCGGTCAGCCGGGCGAAGGCCTCGAAGACGGGGCCGCCCGGCGCGCACACGGAACGGCCCGGCGCGGTGTCGACGACCAGCGCCGTGGTGCGGACGGCGGGCGCGGCCGGACGCGCCCGCCCGACGATGTCGGCGATGGTGTCCCCGGCGGGCTTCGTCCGCCGGTCGCTGGTCAACAGGCCCAGGCTGTATTCGAGTTCGGGGAAGTCGGCGAGGTCGCGGCTGACGTCGTGCGAGCACCACCAGGTCACGCCCCACAGGTCGGGGCAGTCGAGGGCGTTCGTGACGGTGGCCTCGGTGAAGGCGGCGGCGTGCTCGGCGGGGATCAGCGGGGCGGGCGCGCCGACCTCCTGGAGCCAGACCGGGCGGTGCGGGTCGTCCGACCATGCCTTGGACAGCTCGATCAGATACGCGGCGTGGTGCTCGGTGGCCACGCCGGTCCGGCCGTGGCGTTGCGCCGTGCCGTTGAACACCCATGAGTGGACGGCGGTCATGGCGCCGAGCCGGGCCGAGTGGCCGGGAGTGAAGGGCTGGTCGTCCTGGTACCAGGCGGCGTCGTACGAGGCGTGCAGGTGCGGCTTGCCGGGGGCGCCCTCCTCGCAGGCGTCGAGCAGCCGCGACAGCCACGCCCCCGCCTGGTCCTCGGTGATGCGGTCGGGGTCGGGGTGGGGTCCGGCCGCGAACTGGTTGACCTCGTTGCCGATGGTCATCCCGATGAAATTGGGCCGGTCGGCGAGGGCCGCGGCCAGGGTCCGCAGGTAGGCCGCCTCCCCCGCGACGACGTCCGGGTCCGTGAAGATGTTCCGCCGGTGCCAGGTGCGGGTCCACGCGGGCAGGAAGTCGAAGCTCGACAGATGCCCTTGCAGGCCGTCCACGTTGACGTCGAGTCCGCGCTCGGCGGCCGCGTCGGCGAGCGTGACGAGCTGTTCCACGGCACGCGGGCGGATCAGGGTGCGGTTGGGCTGGAAGTAGGGCCACAGCGGGAAGACCCGGATGTGGTCGAGGCCGAGCGCGGCGATGGAGTCGAGATCGGCGCGGACCGAGTCCAGGTCGAAGTCGAGCCAGTGGTGGAACCACCCCTGGCTGGGGGTGTAGTTGACGCCGAAGCGCACGGCAGGAGGCATGCGGGGATCCTTGCGAATCGGAACGGCGGAAGGACGGGACGGGTGTCAGCCCTTGACTGCTCCCTCGCCGACACCGCGGAAGAAGTACCGCTGGAGGCAGGCGAAGAGGGCGATGAGCGGTGCCACGGCGATGACCGTGCCGGCGGCGACGAGGCGTTCGTCGTTGGCGAAGGTGCCGTGCAGGTAGTTGAGTCCGATGGTGAGGGTGAACTTCGAGGGGTCGCTGAGCACGATGAGCGGCCACAGGAAGTCGTCCCAGGCCCCCATGAAGGCGAAGATCGCGACGACGGCGAGCGTGCCCTTCACCGAGGGCAGCGCGATGCGCAGGAACCGCTGCCACACGTTGGCGCCGTCGACGAAGGCCGCCTCCTCGATCTCGTGGGGGAGGTTGAGGAAGGCGTTGCGCATCAGCAGGACGTTCATCGCCCCGACACAGCCGGGCAGGACGACCCCGATGAGCGTGTTGTTCAGGCCGAGTTCCCGCATGGTCGTGAACTGGGCGATGATGATGCCCTCGACGGGCACCAGCATGGCCAGGACGAAGACCAGGGTGGCCACCCGTCGGCCGCGGTAGCGCAGCCGGGCCAGGGCGTACCCCGCGAGGGCCGAGCCGACGCAGTTGGTGACGACGTTGGCCCCGGCCACCTTGAGGGAGTTGAGGGCGTAGTCCCACACCGGGATGGTGTCGGCGACGCGCTGGTAGTTGTGCAGGGTCGGGTCGCCGGGCAGGAACCGCGGCGGCGAGCTGAAGATGTCCTCGGTGGGTCCCTTGAGCGAGGTGGACAGCTGCCACAGGAAGGGGCCGACGGTCAGGGCGAGGACGGCCAGCAACAGCAGGTAGCGCAGGGCGAGTTCCCAGACGGGGACACGCCGTCCGTGCTCGTCGGTGAAGCGACGGCGGCGTGGCCGCTCGGCCTCCGCGGGCTGTCCGGCGGTGGGCGCCTTCTCCAGTACGCTCACGCGTCCTCCTTCCGGTCGGCGCGCAGCACGAGCAGCATCAGCGCGACGGTGACGACGAAGACGACCACCGAGATGGCGGACGCGTAGCCGACGCGGCCGGTCAGTCCGGTGCCGGTGCGCTGGACGAGCATGACGAGCGTGGTGTCCTCGCCGGCCGGGCCGCCGTCGGGGCCGGCCATCAGGTACACCTCGGAGAACACCTTGAAGGCGGCGACCGAGGAGAGCGCGCCGACCAGGACCATGGTGGAGCGGACGGCGGGCACGGTGACCGTGAGGAAGCGGCGCACCGCCCCCGCTCCGTCCACCGCGGCGGCCTCGTGCAGTTCGCGGGGCACGTTCGCGAGCGCGGCCAGGTAAATGATCATGTAGTAGCCGAGGCCCTTCCAGACCGTGACGGCCATGGCGCTGAGCAGGAGCAGCCACTGGTCGCTCAGGAAGCCGACCTTGCCGACCCCGACCGCCTCCAGCAGCGAGTTCACCAGCCCGCGCTCGTCGAGGAGCCACACCCAGATGAGTCCGACCACGACGATCGACGCGACGACCGGGGTGTAGAAGGCGGACCGGAAGAAGGCGATGCCGGGGATGTTCTTCTGGACGAGGAGGGCGAGCAGCAGCGGCAGCAGGACGAGCGCGGGGACCACCCCGAGGACGTACAGCGTGCTGTTGCGCAGCCCGGTCCAGAACATCTCGTCGTGCAGCAGCTCCCGGAAGTTGGCCAGGCCCACGAACTCGCCGGGGATCAGGGTGCGGCGGTCGGTGAAGGAGTTGATCACCGTCGAGACGAACGGGTAGAGGATGAAGACGCCCACGACCAGGAGGCCCGGAGCGGCGAACAGCCATGGGCTGGTGCCCAGTTGGCGTCGCACCCGGGCGCCGGGCCGGGGCTCCGGGGAGGCCGCCCTGGAGCCGGCCCGCGGCTCCCGGGACAGGGTGTGGTGCTCCCGCGCGGTGCTGGAGGAACTCGCCATGACCGCTCAGCCCTGCTGCCGCAGCAAGGTGTCACAGGCCTTGACAGCGTTGTCGAGTGCCGTCCTGGGACTCTGCTTGCCCTGCAGCGCCTTGGCGATCTCGTTGCGCAGCGCGGTCTTCATCTGTTCGCTGAACAGGACCGGGGTGTAGTTGACCGCGTTCTTCAGGGACTTGGCGGCGGCGACCCGTACGCGCGTCTCGTCGGTGCCGTCCTCGTTGGTGAAGTACGGGTCGTCCAGGGAGCCCGCGGTGCTCGGGAAGATCGCGACCTTCTTGGCGAAGGCCATCTGGTTTTGGGCGTCGGTGACGAAGTGCGCGAAGGCGACCGCGGCCGGGGTGTGCTTGGTGCGCGCGTTGACCATCACCCCCATCACGTACATGTTCACCTTGCCGGTGCTGGTGATCTGGTCCGTGATGCCGATGTTCTTGTACAGGTTCGGCGCCTGCTTCTTGAAGTTGCCGAGGTCCAGGGCGCTGCCGGGGTTCATCGCGACGGCGCCGGTCAGGAACTTCTTGCCGGACGACTCGGGGGTGGCGGTGAGCGCCTGCGGGTCGAGCGCCTTGGCGTCGTACAACTCCTTGTACTTGGTGAGGAGTTGTACGCCCTTGGTGTCGTTGAAGGAGAACGCGGTGCCCTCCTTGTTCATCAGCTCGACGCCGTAGCGGCCGAAGTCCTCGATGGTGGGCACGTTGGCGAGTGTGGCGACCTTGCCGTCGCTCTTGTCCGCCAGTCGCAGGGCGTCCGTGAAGAGTTCGTCGTACGTCGTCGGCGGCTGGGCCGCGTCGAGGCCCGCCTTCTCGAAGAGCGACTTGTTGTAGAACAGCGGCCCGGTGTTGAGGTACCAGGGGAAGGCGTACGTGCCCGTCATGCCCGGGACCTGGTGGCCGGCCCAGGCACCCGCGAGGTACTCCTTCTTGTACCGGGCGGCCGACTTGTCGAGGTCGAGGGCGAGTCCGGCCTTGGCGAGCGGGGCGACGAGGTCGGGAGAGACGTTCACGACGTCGGGCAGGGTGCCGCCCGCCGCGTCGGCGCTGATCTTGTCGGCGTAGCCCTCGGCGGGCTGGTCGATCCACTTCACGTGGGTGCCGGGGTACTTCTTCTCGAAGTCGGCGACGACACCCTCGAAGTAGGGCTTGAAGTTGGCCCTCAGGTTCCAGGTCTGGAAGGTGATATCGCCCTCGATCCTGCCGGAGGCGTCGGTCGAGCCGCCGCTGTCGCCGGAACCGCAGGCGCTCAGCGGCAGGACGAGGGCGACGGCGGCGGCGACGAGTGCTCTGCGGGGTATGGGCACGGTGACACGGCTCCCTTGCGGCGTCTGCGGGTGGTGGCGCCAGCGACCATGCCCGGCGGCCGTCGGGGAAGTCAATGCATTGGCATCCACTAAATGAATTTGGATGACATTAGTGCAGGTCAGAGCGATTCCAATGACCTCTTGCGCGAGATCGCTAATGCGCTTTAGGCTGACTGCACTCAAGCGCTTTAGTCCATGACCTGAAGAAATGGGGAGTCCCGTGCCAGCCAAACGGTCTCCGGCACGTCGGCCGACGATGAAGGACATCGCGCGGCGCGCCGGGGTCTCCGAGAGCGCGGTGTCCTTCGCGCTGAACGACCGGCCCGGCGTCTCCGAGGTCACTCGCGACCGGGTGCGCCGGGTCGCCGAGCAGCTCGGCTGGCGGCCGAGCACCGCGGCACGCCAGCTCTCCGGCGAGGGCGCGGCCACCGTCGGCCTGGTGGTGGCGCGTCCCGCCGACGCCCTGGGCGTGGACTCGTTCTTCCTCCAGCTGATCTCCGGCATCCAGGAAGTGCTGGCGGAGCGTCATCTCGGCCTGCTCTTCCAGGTGGTCGAGGACGTGGACGCCGAGTGCGCGGTCTACCGGCGCTGGTGGGCCGAGCACCGGGTGGACGGTGTGCTCGTGGTGGACCCGCGCGTCGACGATCCGCGTCCGGGTCTCCTCGACGAACTCGGTCTGCCCGCCGTGGTCATCGGCGGGGCTCCGGACGCCCCGCATCCGGGGATGTCCACCGTGTGGGCGGACGACGCGGGCGCGATGGCGGCGGTCGTCGACGCCCTGTACGCCCTGGGCCATCGCAGGATCGTGCACATCGCGGGCCTGCCGGGGCTCGCCCACACGGAGCGGCGCATCCGCACGCTGCGGGCCGAGGCGGAGCGGCGCGGCCTGCCCGAGGTCCGCTCGGTGACCACCGACTACTCGGACGCGCAGGGCGCGGCGGTCACCCGGCGTCTGCTGGAGGGTGCCGAGCCGCCGAGCGCGCTGATCTACGACAACGACGTGATGGCCCTGGCCGGTGTCGCCGCCGCGAGCGAGCTGGGCTTCTCCGTGCCGGGCGCGGTGTCGGTGGTCGCCTGGGAGGACTCGCCGCTCTGCCGCATGGTCAAGCCGTGGCTGTCCGCGCTGTCCCGGGACACGGTCGAGTTCGGCCGCACCGCGGCCCAGGAGCTGACAGCGCTCCTGGACGGCGGTCCGGCGCGGACAGTGCGGGTCCCGGTTCCGCGGCTGATCGAGCGCGAGAGCACGGGACCCTGCACGGCCAAGGGGTGACGGGATCGCCGGGACACACGGGGCGACGGGCGGGAGCGCGCGGACGCCCTGAGCGCCGTCCACCCCCTCCGACCCGCGTCCGCCCCGCCCTTCAGGCCTCCCGGACCTCCGACCGGTGGAGCGCGAACTCGGCGATCCGTGGGGCCCGGCGGCTTCCCGTCACGCGAAGACGCCATCGTCGGGCGCGCACCGGCTCGTCGAGCAGCAGGATCCGGCAGGCACCGACCGTGCCGGCCTCGGCCACCTCGGTCCAGACGCCGTCGAGGTGCGCCTCGACGACGAAGCTCTCGACCTGTTGTCCGTGCCGAATGTCCTCGGCGAGCCGCACCCGGTCGACCTCGCGCTCGCGGCCGAGGTCGACGGTGACTCCCCCGTCACGCGACGCGGTCGTGCGGCCGTGCGCGAGGTCCGCCGGGAGCTCCTGGTCGATCCGTTCGCGGAACTCGCGCAGCCGGGCCACGTCGGCCGCGGGCAGCAACCCGTCGGTGTCCGGCGGGACGTTGAGGAGCAGGACCGCGTTGCGTCCCACCGACCGGAAGTAGATGTCCGTCAACTGCTCTACGGTCTTGGGCTGTTGGTCGGGGTGGTAGAACCAGCCGTCCCGGATCGACACGTCGCACTCGGCGGGCCACCACTGGAGGTGATCGGCCACCTTCCGGGCGGCGAGGAGCGCGTCGCGGCTCCCCTCGTCGGCCGCGTCGTAGGCGAGGGCGTAGTCGGCCCGTCCGTTGCCCTTCTCCCGGACCGGTACGACACTCCACTCGTTCTCGCGGGCCAGACCGCCCTCGTTGCCGACCCACCGCACATCGGGTCCGGACACGGCGACGGAGGCGTCCGGGGCGAGCGCGCGGACCAGGGTGTACCAGCTGTCCCAGTCGTACGTCTCCACCTTGTCCGGCGGGATCCGCCCCTGCGCTCCGTCGAACCACACCTCGTCGATCGGCCCGTACTCGGTGAGCACCTCGTAGAGCTGGTTGAGCATGTGGGCGCCGTAGTCGGTCGCGTCCAGGGTGAACTCCGGCCGCACCGGCCGGTCGTCCCCCTCGACGCGTTCGGGGATCACCCGCTCGGTGCGGGCGCTGCCGTTGGCGTACACGCCGTGCAGGTACTGGTTCTCGTCGGCGGGCGAGATGTAGACACCGACCTTGATGCCGTACCGGTGCATGGAGTCGGCGAAGGAACGCAGGACGTCGCCGCGGCCCTCCCGCCAGCTGCTCGACGCGACCGAGTGCCCGGTGTAGCGGGAGGGGTAGAGGACGAAGCCGTCGTGGTGCTTGACGGTGAGGATGGCGAGCCGGAATCCGCCGTCGCGCAGGGCGCGCGCCCACTGGTCGGTGTCGAGACCGGTGGGCTGGAAGACCTGCGGGTCCTCGTCACCGGTCCCCCACTCCAGACCGGTGAACGTGTTGACCCCGAAGTGCAGGAAGGCGGTGCGCTCCAGACGCTGCCAGGCGATCTGCCGTTCGGTCGGCCGGACCTGGGAGGCCTTGCGGACCAGTTCCTCCTGGGTGTCGTCCGGGCCGACGGGGATGCGGTACGGCGGCCGGGCCGGCGCGGCGAGTGCCACGGAGGTGCCGGCGGACGCGGCGAGGGTGGTGGACGCCAGGACGAAGAGGCGTCGGGAGACGGCCATCGGCATAGGCTCCTCGGGTCGGTGAGGTGGTCGACCTGCCTACGGAGGGCCGCTGTCGGTCACGGCGATCAGGTCGGACGCGGCCCTCATTCATCGGAGGTCTGATGATCGAGCGACCCCAGGTGACTGTCAATGAGGCTTACCTCGGCCGAAGTTGCGCAAGTGATCGGATGACCCGTCGGGGTGCGGGAACGTCGACCGCCGCCCGCGCGAAAGTCCAACAGAACCCCACCGAATGTCCAAGGCGGACGGCTCTCGACGCGGCGGCCCCCCGCCGGGCAGAGTGCACCCCGTACACGTACTACTCACCAGTACGCCATGGAGCGAGGAGCACCCGTGACCACCTGGGTCGGCCGCACCGCCACCGAGATCGCCGCCGCCGTCCGCGAACAGCGGGTCACACCGCGCGAGGTGGTGGCCGAACACCTCGCGCGGATCGAGCGGTTCGACGGCCGGGTCGGCGCCTTCCGGACGGTACGCGCCGAGGCGGCGCTCGCGGAGGCGGACGAGCTGCTCTCCCGGGATCTCGGGCAACTCCCCCTCGCGGGCGTACCGGTGGCGGTGAAGGACAACCTCGCGGTGCGCGGTGAGGCGAACCGCAACGGCTCGGCCGCGACCCCGGACACCCCGGCGGACGAGGACCACGTCACGGTGGCCCGGCTGCGCGCGGCCGGTGCCGTGGTGGTGGGACTGACGAACGTGCCCGAGCTGTGCGTGTTCGGCACCACGGAGGGGGTGCACGGCACCGCCCGGAACCCCTGGGACCTGTCCCGGACGGCGGGCGGTTCCTCCGGCGGGAGCGCCGCGGCGGTGGCCGCCGGGATGGTGCCCGTCGCGCTCGGCAACGACGGGATGGGTTCGCTGCGGATCCCCGCCGCGAACTGCGGCCTGGTCGCCCTGAAGCCGGGCCACGGCGTGGTCCCGGCCGGGATCGGCCACGGCGACTGGTTCGGCATGTCGGAGAACGGGCCCCTGGCCACGACGGTCGAGGACGCCCGGCTGATGTTCTCCGTCCTGGCGGACACGGAGCAGCCGCCGCCCGCGGAGCCCGTCACCCGCACCGTCGCGCTCTCGGTGCGCAGCCCGCTGGCCGGCGTCAGGGTCACGCGACCGTATACGACCGCGGCTCGTCAGGCGGCCGCGCTGCTGTCCGAGGCGGGGCACCGGGTACGGCCTGCGAACCCGCCGTACCCGGTCTGGCTGAGCACGACCTCGCTCGCGCACTGGACGGCCGGCACGGCGGTGGACGCCGAGGACCTCGACCCGCGCAGGCTGGCCCGGCGCACCCGGGTGCACGCGGCCGTCGGGCGTCGTTTCGTGACCGGGGTCCGCACGGGCGTCCGGCGCGAGCAGCTGCGCGCGCGGCTGGCGCCGTTCTTCGCGGAGCACGACGTACTGCTCACCCCGGCGCTGGCACGCCGGAGCCCCGCCTCCGTGGCGTGGCACGAGCGGGGCTGGCTGCGCAACATCCTGGCCAACACGGCCTATTCGCCGATGACTCCGCCGTGGAACCTCACCGGCTGGCCCGCGATGGCGGTCCCGTTCGGCACCCTGCCGAGCGGCGCCCCCTGCGCCGTACAGCTCGTCGGCCGTCCCGGCTCCGAGGCGGCGTTGCTGGACGTCGCGGCACAACTGGAGGTTCTGAATCCGTGGCGGCGCACCGCGCGGCTCGACTAGATCGAGGGGTGCCGGAGAGGCGCTCAGGCCTGCCGGAGAACACGAAAGCCGCGGCCGGTCGCCGGCCGCGGCTGTTCCGAGGGCATGAGCGTGAACCGTGCACGCCCATGCCGTCGGCGATCGCGATGGACCGATCCCGGCGTCGGTCAGTCGACGCTGGGGAGGATGTGGGGCTCGGCGAGGTCGTCCTCGTAGCCCGCGAGGCGGATCGGGGCGGACCTGGCCCACACGTCCAGGCTGCCGAGCTTGATGTCGGCACCGCCGGCGCGCTCCGTGCGTTCCTTGGGGCGCTGATCGCGATTCGTCTTCTCTGGTGTCACCGCGCACTCCTTATGTGTCGGGTCACCCTCGGGACGTGCGGTCCGGTCTGCTCCGGTCGCCTGACGTCCGCTCGGGTATGAGTCGAAGGCAGTTAGGGACGCGGTGGCGCCGGTAACTCGGGTGAGAGCAGGCCGTGGTGACCGGCTTGTCCCGGGACGGACCGTGGGTGTGGGTGGACCCCAGTAAGGCTGCCCGTCGGCAACAGAGTAACCAAATGAGCAGGTGACTGCTCGATGGGGCCGAAAACTTCGCGTTACCGTCGCGGGTCACCCCGGCCCCATCAGGCCCCGATCTGCGGCGATTTGAAACACGATGCCCCCTTCGCCGCCACCCATTCGGCTCAATACCGACCATAGGGGAGGGCATCAGGACGTCTCAGGGGTCAGCCTGAAGTCACCGGCGACCGACGGGCGTCGCCCCGACCGGACACCACGGGAGACGGTGTGCAGTTCAGATGCCGTTGGCCGGTTCGCAAGGACGCCATGGTCTGCTGACGCCCGGCACAGGCTGTCTCGTGGGAGGACCGACGCATGGAGCTGCGCGGCGTCGACGATCTGATGGATCTGCTGCACGCCTGCCGGGGCGCGTGGGACACCCCCGACCGCAGCGGCGACCCGGTCGATCTGCACGATCACGGCCTGCAGACCGCGGCGCTGCTGCGCCGGGAACGCCCGAGCGACAAGGAGCTTCAGGTCGCGGGGCTGGTGCACGACATCGGGCATCTGCTCAGGCCGGGTGACGACGCCGGGCACGCCGACCACGCCGCCGAGGCGGTGCGGCCGCTGCTCGGTGACCGGGTCGCCCGTCTCGTCCTGCTGCACGTGGCGGCGAAGCGCTACCTGGCGACCACGTCGCCGGGGCGCGGGCTGTCCCCGCAGAGCGCGCTGACGCTGGGCGCCCAGGGCGGCGCGATGAGCCCGCGGGAGGTGGCCGCGTTCGAACGGGACCCGCTGGCCGAGGACGCGGTGACCCTGCGGCAGGCGGACGACGCGGGAAAGGTCGTCGGGCTGGACGCGGGCGTCATGGAGGACTGGCGCACGGTGCTGGAACTGGTGGCGTCCCGCGCGGCTCGCCTCGACGCCGTCGACCGTCGGGGGGTCGAGCGGGGCGGCGAGCGGGCCGGGACGCGCGGCCCCGACCCGTCCTGAACGCGGACGCGGACCACTCGGACCGGGGCCCGGCGTGGGAGCGGTCCGAGCGGACCCGTCGCGGGAGCGCGACGCCGTGCGCCGACGAAGACGTGTGCCGCCCGCTCCGGGTGTCGACGGAGCGGCCCGGCGTGCCGGTGGCGTCCGCCGGACCTGCCGACGGACGCCACCGGGACACCTCAGCGACAGCACGTCATCCGACGCGCGGTCCGTTCACCACTTGCCGGGCGCGTAGTCCTTGAGGAAGACGCCGTACAGGTCCTCGCCCAGCTCGCCGCGCACGATCGGGTCGTAGACGCGGGCCGCGCCGTCGACCAGGTCGAGCGGGGCGTGGAAGCCCTCGTCGGCGAGGCGGAGCTTGTCGTAGTGCGGGCGCTCGTCGGTGATCCAGCCGGTGTCGACCGAGGTCATCAGGATGCCGTCGGCCTGGAACATCTCCTGGGCGCTGGTGCGCGTCACCATGTTCATGGCGGCCTTCGCCGCGTTCGTGTTCGGGTGGCCCGCGCCCTTGTAGCCGCGGCCGAACACGCCCTCCATCGCCGAGACGTTGACGATGTAGGAGCGCCCGGCGGACCCCTTGCGCGCGGCCTCGGCCATCTGCCGGCGCAGGGCGCTGATCAGGATGAACGGCGCCGTGTAGTTGCACAGCTGGGTCTCCAGCAGCTCCACCGGGGAGATCTGCTCGATGGTCTGCACCCAGGTGTTGCTGTCGACGACGTCCGGCAGCAGGCCGCCCGCGTCGATGGCGGTGCCGTCACGGTGCCGGACCACGCTGGCGTTGCCGGCGACCAGGGCGAGGTCGGCGACCTTCTGCGCGTCCAGCCCGGAGACCCCCGCGGGCAGCGCGGTCAGTCCGTCGACGGCGCCGGAGTTGAAGGCACCGATGACATGGCGGGCGGGCAGCTCACCGGCCGGCAGCGGGGCGCTCTCGCCCTCGACGAGCGCGGCGTAGGCGGAGGGCAGCCGCCGTACGGTCTGGGTCGCGTTGTTGATCAGGATGTCGAGCGGGCCCTGCTCGGCGATCCGCTCGGCGAGGGACACGACCTGTGCGGGGTCGCGCAGGTCGATGCCGACGACCTCCAGGCGGTGGATCCAGTCCGCCGAGTCGTCCATGGCCTTGAAGCGGCGGACCGCGTCGCTCGGGAAGCGGGTGGTGATCGTGGTGTGGGCACCGTCACGCAGCAGACGCAGCGCGATGTACATGCCGATCTTGGCGCGGCCACCGGTGAGCAGGGCGCGCTTGCCGGTGAGGTCGGTGCGGGCGTCGCGGCGGGAGCGGTTCAGGGCGGCGCAGTCCTGGCAGAGCTGGTGGTAGAAGTAGTCGACCTCGACGTAGCGGGTCTTGCAGGTGTAGCAGGAGCGCGGGCGCTGGAGTATCCCGGCGATCCTGCCCTCCTCCGTCACCGACGACGGGAGGATGCCCTCGGTCTCGTCGTCGATGCGCTGGGCGGAGCCGGTCGCCGTGGACTCGGTGACCTGCTTGTCGTGGGCGGTCTTGGCGGCGCGGCGCTCTTGGCGGCGGCGCTGCTTCACGGTCCGGTAGACGCCCGCGGTGGCGCGGCGCACGGCGATGGCGTCGGGGTGGTCGACGTCGATCTTGTCGAGTTCGTCGAGCACGCTGAGGCAGACGGCCAGCCGCTCGGGGTCGATACCGGGACCGAACGCGACGTCGGCCACCTCTGTCGTGTCCACGGCGGGGGTCGCCCGGCCGTCGTCTGTCACCGTCATCGCTGCTGCCGTTCCTCGGGTTGTGCGCCGCGTTCGAACCGCGCTCGCTGTCGAAGGCGGAATTTTACGGAGCAATCGTGCGCGCACCAAACCCGTGGTGATCATGGCGTGCAGGCGGCGATCAGTGTGCGCACCTCCTCGGTGAGGGATCGGGCCAGCAGATCGAGGTCAGGGACGGCCTCCGCGTCGGCGACCAGCCCGTAGTGGACGCTCCCCCGGTAGGTCGAGACGGCCACGGCGAGGGCCTGGCCGCGGGCCAGCGGGGCGAAGGGGTAGACCTCGGTGAGCGGGCAGCCGCCGAGCTTCAGGCCGAGGCTGGGCAGCGGGACGCTGGTGACGAGGATGTCGAAGAGCAGCCGGGCGGCCTGGCCGACGACCGGGCCGCCGAGCCGGTGCCCGAGGGGCGGTACGTGGTCGGCGAGCAGCGCGACGGCGCCGGCGCCCCGGTTGGGCCCGGCGTCCTTGTTCCGGTCCATCTCCGTCCGCACGGCGCGCAGCCGGCCCAGCGGGTCGGGATCGTCGACAGGAAGCCGTATCAGGTACCCGGAGAGCCGGTTGCCCTGCGGCTGGGCGGTGCGCGGGCGGCGCCGGGAGACGGGGATGAGGGCACGCGGGGCGACCCCCTCGCTGCCGTCGCCGCGCTCGTCGAGCCAGCGGCGCAGGGCGCCGGCGACGACGGCGATGAGGACGTCGTTCACGGTGCCGCCGACGGTCTTGCGGACGCGGTGGACGTCGTCGAGGTCGATCACGACGCCGGCCGTGCGCCGGGTGCCGGTGGGGGCCGAGGTGAGGGCGGGCGAGGACTGCGCGGCGAGGGTCGCGCGGGCGACGGAGGCACCGATGTCGAGGGCGCGGCCCACGTCGGAGAGGGTTCCGCGAAGGAAGTCGGGCAGTTTGCGGACGTCCGGGAGGAGGCCCCTGGGCGGCTCGGCGGGGCGGGGGCGGAGCTCCGGCAGGTCCATCGGGTCCATGATGGCCGCGGCGAGCATGAGGGCCCTGAGCCCGTCGGCGAGGGCGTGGTGGAACTTGAAGAGCACCGCGAAGGACACCCCGTCCTCGCCGGGCAGCACGTGCGCCTCCCACGGCGGGCGGCCGCGCTCCAGCGGGCTCTCCATCAGCCGGCCCGCCTCGGCGTGGAAGTCGGCGGTCGGCGCGTGCAGCAGGACGTGGTCGAGGGGTTCGAAGTCGGTCGCGGGCTCGCGGGTCGCGCTGCCGAAGGCGAGCGGGGCCAGCGGCTGCCACACGTCGCGGATGCGCATGCGCAACCCGGGCACGGCGGCGGCGCGGGCGGCCAGCAGGTCCGCCGCGTGGGCACCGGCCGTCGGCGAGTGCGCGGCGAAGACGCCGAGGGCGCCCAGGTGCATCGGATGCCGGGCGGACTCGATGTTCCAGAAGGCCAGGTCGAGTGGTGCGAGCAAATCGGAAGTCAAAGGCTTGCTCTCGCGTCGACGACGGGTGAACCTGCAGTCAAACCCGGACCGGTGATTACGGTCAAGTACGATCAAGCTACGCACAGTTAACACCAGATTAAGTCCCGCCCCTCGCGGGAGGGGCGGGACTCGGTCGCATCAGGACATGCCGGGTGTCACTTCAGGACCGGGGGCGGGGCCGCGGCCGACGTTCCCCACTCGGACGGCTCGGAGCCGACCGTGAACCCGAGGGAGCGGATGCTCCTCAGCTTCTCGGTCGTCAGATACGTACGGCCGTACGACGAACCGTCGACGCGGGCCGTCTGGACGTAGCGGTCGGTGTCCGAGGTGCCCGGCGCCGTGACCGTGAGGGCGCCGCGCGGGTAGTAGTGCCGGTCGAGGGTGAGGTCGACCCGGTCGAAGACGGGCGTGGACAGGCCCCACGTGTCGTAGCCGGGCTGCACCGGGAAGATCCCGATCGAGGACAGCACGTTCCAGGCGGACATCGTGCCGAGGTCGTCGTTGCCGGTCATGCCGGTCGGCGCGTCCGTGAAGAGGGTCAGCGCGGCGTGCACGACGTCGGTCGTCTTCCACGGCTGCCCGGTGGACAGATAGGTGTACGGGGCGATGAGGTCGGGCTCGTTCTGCGGGTTGTACTTGTCCGCGTTGTAGTACGCGTACGGCCCGTTCACCCAGACCTCGCGGGCGGTCTTCGCGGGGTCCTTCAGGAGCTGGTCGTAGGCGAAGAACGAGTCGAGACGGTCGTTGGCCGCCTGCTTGCCGCCGATCAGGTCGACCATGCCCGGCAGGTCCTGCGGCACGAGCCACTGGTACTGCCAGGACGTGCCCTCGTGGAAGCCCTCGCTCTGGGCGGGGTCGGCGGGTCCGGTGAAGGCGCCCGCGGCGTCCCGGGCGCGGAAGAAGCCGGTCGAGGGGTCGTGGATGTTCCGGTAGCTCTGCGAACGCGCCAGGTAGCGCGCGGCGTCCTCGTCGTGGCCGAGGTCCCGGGCCATCTCACCGAGCATGGCGTCGGACAGGGCGTACTCCAGGGTGACGGAGGCACCGTGGTCGTAGTCCGAGTCGCCGGGCTTCGCGTGCGGGCGGCCCTTGACGTACGGGGCGAAGCCGTTCGCGATGTACTCCCGGTTGGCCTCGCGGCCCAGCGCCGGGGAGTCGGCGGGCGGCACGCCGTCCGCGTTCTTCTTCAGCGCGCGGTAGGCCCGGCCCTCGTAGCCCTTGAGCAGGCCCTGCTGGTAGGCGTTGGTGAGGAACGGGGTGACCGGGTCGCCGGTCATGATGTTCGTCTCGGCCGTGCCGTAGCCCCACTTGGGCAGCCAGCCGCTCTCCTCGTCGATCCTGATGACGGAGATCGCCATGTCACGCGCCTCGCGCGGCGCGAGCAGCGACAGCAGTTGCGACTGGGTGCGGTAGGTGTCCCACAGCGACCAGTTCTGGTAGTACGTGAAGCCCTTCGCGCGGTGGACCCGCTGGTCCCAGCCGGTGTAGCGGCCGTCCGCGTCGCTGCCGACGTTCGGCGCGAGGAAGGAACGGTAGAGCGACGAGTAGAACGTGCGGCGCAGGGTGTCCGTGCCGCCCTTCACCCGTACGTCGTCGAGCCGGTCCTCCCAGGCCCGTCGCGCGGCGCCGCGGACCGCGTCGAAGGAACGGCCCCCTTCCGCGCGGAGGTTGACGGCCGCGCCGGAGGCGTCCACGTAGGAGAGCGCCGTGGTCGCCTCGACCGTGCGGTCCTTGGTGGTGTCGAAGCGCACGAAGGCGCCGGTGCGCCCGGTGGTGCCGGTCGTCTTCTCGGAGCCCTGCGTGACGGTGTCGCCGTTCCAGGTGCCCGAGGTGGTGAACGGCCGGTCGAAGCGGGTGACCGTGTACACCGTGTACGGCTTCGTGCCCTGGCAGAAGCCGCTGCCGGTGATCGCCGTCCGGACGGTCCGGTTGTCGATGATCTCGACCTTGGTGGAGACCGTCTTGTGCAGCGACTGGCCCGCGTTCAGCAGCACGTTGGCCTTGTCGGTGGCCGGGAACGTGTAGCGCTGCACGCCGGTGCGCTCGGTGGCGGTCAGCTCGGCCTCGATGCCGCTCTTCAGGCCGACCTTGTAGGAACCGGGGCTCGCCGACTCGGTGTCGTGGCTGAACTCGGCCGCGTACTGCGCGTAGTCCGTCCGGGTGACGTCCCCGGTCGTGGGCAGCACGGGCAGGTCGCCGCCGAGCCCGCAGCCGACGCCGGACAGGTGGACGAGCGAGAAGCCGCGGATGTGGTTCTGCGAGTGGTCGTAGCCGGTGTTGTGCCCGGTGTCCGGCGAGAACTGCACCATGCCGAAGGGCACGGCGGCGCCGGGGTAGGTGTTGCCCTCGTTCTCCGTTCCGATGAACGGGTTGACCAGATCGGTGAGTTGGCCGTCGCGCGGCTCGGCGGCCTGTGCGGTGGGCAGGGCGAGCAGCGCGGACGCTGTCACCAGCCCGGCCGTGCACAGGCGCAGGCGCCGGGTCCATCTCATGCGGGAGACCTCCGGTGGGGTGAGCGACATCGTTGTCGTTGTCTTCTTGCATGGTCGGGTCGGGGGGCCGGCTTTCCCGGCAACCGGCGGGGATCCCCCGGGACGCGTCGCGCCCGGACGGGATGACATCGTTGTCAGCACGCGCAACGTGGTCATCCGCGGCCGTTGGCATGACAGCACGCGATTCCGCCGCCTGTCCAGGGACATGACAAGACGTGCACAGAACGGCCGCGGGTACCCGACTCGGTGAGGTGATAGCCGGGCTCGTCGAACGCGAACGCGCGGGCGGCACGGACGTCCGGCAGGTCGACGATGTGCACGCTGCCGGTGGGAACGTCGTCGTCGTC
>NZ_JBEZHO010000023.1:0-128909 GCF_040650615.1 Streptomyces sp. NPDC048643 | reverse complement strand
GTGATGCCCTCCTGGGCCGGGATCGGCAGCGTCACGATCTGGATGTTGACCTTACGGAGCCGGTCCACGAACGGAACGATCATCGTGAAGCCGGGTGAGCGGACCTCGCCCGCGAGCCGGCCGAGACGCAGGATGACCCCGCGCTCGTACTGCTTGACGACCCGGGCGCCGGCCGCGACGTACACCACTCCGGCAGAGCCTGCCACCGCGATCGCCGCGATGATCTCCTCGACCATGACGACCCCCTTTCGAGTCGTCCGGTGTGGGCGGTCCCCTTCCGGGCCGTCCGACATGCCTGACACGTCCAGGTTACGTCGCCGGGTCGGTGTCCCCGCGGGCCGCCCGTCACGCCCCCGGACGGCCCGCGGAGGAGGGATCGGCCGGGCCCGCCGCGGGGCGGGCCCGGCCGGAGGGTCACATGTCCGGGGTGACCCTCACCGGCTCGGTCCCGGCGGCGCTGTGCCGCGTCGACCAGGTCTCCAGCGCCGAGCGGCACGCGTGGTCGAGGTGGTGCAGACCGGAGAGGTTCAGCTCGACGGGACGGTCCTGCGGCAGCGCCTCCAGACTGTCGAGGATCTTGGGCAACCGCAGGAAGGTGGCGTTGCCCGAGAGGTACACCTGGACGGGACCGGAGCCCTTGTCTATGACGTCGAGCCGCACGTGCGAGGCCTCCCACGCCGTCTTGGCCACCGCCAGCGCGAGCCCGATCAGCACGCCCTCGAACATGCTGACGGCGACGATCGACACGGCGGTGACGACGAGGATCAGGGCCTCGCCCCGGTGCTCGCGCCACAGCGACGCGACCTCGCGCAGCGGGATCAGCTTCCAGCCCGCGTGCACCAGGACGCCGGCGAGGGCCGGCAGCGGGATGACACCGAGCGCGGCCGGCAGCAGCGCCGCGAACAGCAGGAGCCAGACGCCGTGCAGCACGCGGGACGCCCTGGTGCGGGCGCCCGCCCGGACGTTCGCCGCGCTGCGGACGATCACGGCGGTCATCGGGAGCGCCCCGAGGAGACCGCACACCGTGTTGCCCGCGCCCTGCGCCATCAGTTCCTTGTCGTACGCGGTCCGCGGGCCGTCGTGCATGCGGTCCACGGCGGCCGCGCTGAACAGCGACTCGGCGGAGGCGATCAGGGTGAACGCGAGGATCGTGCCGAGGAGCCCGGCGGTCGCCGGTCCGCCGAACGCGTCGAGGGGCGGCGGCTGGATCGATCCCAGCAGGCCCTTGACCTCGACCGTGGCGACGGGGAGGTCGAGGAGCGGCACGGCCAGGGTGGCGAGGAGGACGGCTCCGAGCGCCGCCGGAGCCGCGCGCATCCGCCGGGGCAGCCGTGGCCACAGGACGAGGACGGCGACGGTGCCGACGCCGAGGGCGAGCGAGGCCAGCGCGTCCGGGTCCCCGACGGCGTCGGCGAGGGCCCGTGGCAGCCCGGCGATTTTGTCGACGCCGGACGCCGGTGCCTTCAGCCCGGCCATCGCGTAGAGCTGGCCCGCGATCAGGACGAGCCCGATGCCGGCCAGCATCCCCTCGACGACCGAGAGGGAGATCGCCCGGAACCAGCGCCCGAGTTTCAGTGCGCCCATGAGGAGTTGGAGCAGCCCGGTGGCGAGCACGATGACGCCGAGGGCGGCGAGACCGTACTCCCGGACGGCCTCGAAGACCAGCACCGTCAGTCCCGCGGCGGGGCCCGACACCTGGAGGCTGCTGCCGCGCATCAGGCCGGTGACGACACCGCCCACGATGCCGGTGACCAGGCCGAGTTCGGCCGGTACGCCGGAGGCGACCGCGACGCCGACGCAGAGCGGCAGGGCGACCAGGAACACGACGACGGAGGCGGCGAGGTCCTGCCGCAGATGGGGGAACCGCGCCGGGAGGTTCCTGAGGCCGGACCCGCGAGCGGGACCCTCGGTGCTGTGGGGGACGGTCATCGCGCGCCTCACAGCGCTTCGAAGGTGTCGGTGTCCGGGCGGTGTTCGAGCACCGCGCCGGTGTGGACCTCGTAGTACCAGCCGTGCAGCCGCAGCCGGCGGTCCGTCAGGGCCCGTCCCACGCAGGGGTAGGAGCGCAGGCGGAGCAGTTGCGCGAGCACGTGGGACCGGACCGCCCCGGCGACGGCCGGGTCGTCGTCCGGCACGTCCGCCGGCGGCTCGGTCTGGGCCAGCCAGTCGCGGACGGCCGGTACGGCGCTGAGGTCCTCGCCGCGCACCAGGGCGCCGACGGCGCCGCAGTGCGAGTGGCCGCAGACCACGATCTCGCGGACGCCGAGCACGTCCACCGCGTACTCGACGGTGGCCGCCTCGGAGGTGGGACGGCCGGGGACGTAGGGCGGGACGATGCTGCCCGCGGTGCGCAGCTCGAAGAGCTGGCCCGGGCGGGCGCCGGTGATCAGGGCGGGGACGACCCGTGAGTCGGAGCAGGTGACGAACAGCACCTGCGGGGACTGGCCTTGGGCGAGCGAGGCGAAGTCCTCGGGTCGCCGGCCGAAGGAGCGGGCATGGTCGATGAGAGGCTGCATGTCGGATCCTCCTGGCGCGCCGTCAGGGCGCGTCGGCTTGCGGAGCGGGGTGTGGGGGGAGGTGCCCTGCTCAGCAGCGGAAGACCTGAAGTCCCGCGGGGGAGTGCGCGGTCGAGGCTCTGGACGTGCCCGGGTGCGCGGCGCGAAGCGGTGCCGGCCGGCAGTCGGCGGCGGGGTCGCACGCCTGCGGGACGAGGACCGGCGGCCCGGGGTCGGGATCCTCGTCGTGGACGCGCCGCCGGGTTCCCTGGGCCGGTGCCACCTTGTGCGGGTGTTCCGCCTCGGCGCAGGCGACGACCTCACCCCGGTGCGCGGACGCGAACGACTCGGCGGGGGCGAGGGGTTGCAGGCCCAGCAGGACGGCGGCGAGCACCACGAACAGGGTCCGGGCCGTCGTACCTCGGAACATGCGCCCCCTCCCGGCTGCTCACCCACGGCGACGGTCAGCTTCGTTCCGTAGCGTAACGGCCGGAGTTGTTTGCAGGGTTAACTGCGCGTTTCGCCCGTGAAGAGCGCCCGAAAGGGGGCGGGCGGTTGGCGCGAACCCGCTCCCCGCCGGGCGACGCTCAGTCCTTCGGCTTCTCCACGAGGCCCTTCGCGTCGCGGGCCAGCGCCGTGAGCCGGGAGATCGCGCGGAAGTACTTCTTGCGGTAGCCGCCGTTCAGCATCTCCTCGCTGAACAGCCGGTCGAAGGGCTCTCCGGAGGCGAGGACGGGGACCTCGCGGTCGTACAGCCGGTCCGCGAGCACGACGAGACGCAGCGCGGTCGACTGGTCGGGAACGGGCTGGACGTCGGTGAGGCAGACCGCCCCGATCCCGTCGGTCAGGGCGCCGTACCGGCTGGGGTGCACGCGCGCGAGGTGCTCCAGCAGGTGCGGGAAGTCGTCCAGGGACGCGCCCTCGGTGGCGTACGCCGCCTTGGTGACCTGCTCCTCGGAGAACGGCGACGGCGCCTCGGGCAGCCCGCGGTGCCGGTAGTCCTCGCCGTCGATGCGCAGCGGCCGGAAGTGCGCGGACAGGCCCTGGATCTCCCGCAGGAAGTCGGCGGAGGCGAACCGGCCCTCACCGAGCTTGCCCGGAAGGGTGTTCGACGTGGCGGCGAGCGCGACGCCCGCGTCGACCAGCTTGCCGAGCAGGGTCGACACGAGGACGGTGTCGCCCGGATCGTCGAGTTCGAACTCGTCGATGCACAGGAGGCGGTGCCCGGAGAGGGTCTGCACGGTCTTCTGGAAGCCGAGCGCGCCCACCAGGTTCGTCAGCTCGACGAAGGTGCCGAACGCCTTGAGGGAGGGCTCCGCCGGGGTCGCGTGCCACAGGGAGGCGAGCAGGTGGGTCTTGCCGACGCCGTACCCGCCGTCGAGGTAGACGCCGCGCGGGCCGGCCGGGGTCTTCGGGGCCTTGCCGAAACCGAACAGCTTTCGCCGGGGGCCACCCACGGCGTGCGCCCCGCCGAGCCCGGCGGCGAAGGTTTCGAGGACGCCCACCGCCTCGGTCTGGCTGGGCTGGTTCGGGTCCGGGATGTACGTGGCGAAGCGGACCGAGTCGAAGCGCGGTGGCGGCACCATCTCGGCGACGAGCCGGTCGGCGGGCACGTGCGGCTCGCGGGCGCACAGGGACAGGGGGGCCGCTTCGGCTATCGGGTCGATCCCGGAGGCGGTGGTGGAGGACGACACGGTCACCCACTCTATGCGCCGTGCCACACTGCACGTCATGCGACGCCTGTTCCCTGTGACCTACGAAACAGCAGCCCAGGCCTCCGCCGGGGCTCCCGAGGCGGATGTGACGGAGCGCGAGTGGCAGCTCGGGGAACTGGCCGAGGCCTACGCCTACCCCGGGACCGGCGGACCCTGGCTGCGGGCCAACATGGTGTCCACGCTGGACGGCGCCGCCCAGCACGACGGACGCTCCCAGCCCATCTCCAGCCCCACGGACATGCGGGTCTTCGGTGTTCTCAGGGGTCTCGCGGACGTCGTCCTCGCCGGTGCGGAAACGGTACGCCAGGAGGGTTACCGGCCGGCCCGCGCGCGGGAGGCCTTCGCGGCCCTCCGGGAGGCCGCGGGCCAGACCCCCGCCCCCGCCGTCGCGGTGGTCACCGCGGGTCTCGACCTGGACTTCTCGCTGCCGCTCTTCACCTCGCCCCTGGTGCCCACGCTGATCCTCACCGGCGCGGCGGCCCCCTCGGACCGGATCGCGGCGGCCGAGAAGGCGGGCGCCCGCGTGGTGATCGCCGGGGACGGCGCGGGGGTCGACCCGGCCCGTGCCGTACGGGCGCTGGGCGACCTCGGCCACACCCGGCTCCTGACGGAGGGCGGCCCGCGTCTGCTGGGCCAGCTGATCGCGGCCGACGTGCTCGACGAGATGTGCCTGACGCTGTCCCCGATGCTCGCCGCCGGAGACTCCCAGCGCATCGCGGGCGGGCCCCCGGTGCCGCTGCCGCGCCGGTTCGAACTAGTGTCGCTGCTGGAAGAGGCCGGGTTTCTGTACAGCCGATACCGTCGGTCCTGACGTGTAATCGGAATGCCACGTTCCGTTTGTTGTTCGCCGGGCACACTAAATCGCGCAGCCCCCGTGCGGTCACGGGGCAGGATGGTTTTTGCAGGGGGCCGGGACGGCCCACGGACGAGAAGGGCGCCTGTCGTGTTCACAAGCGTATTGATGATCGAGAAGGCCCTGACGTCCGCCGACGTGGAGTTCGTCACCACCTTGCACGGTGACGAGACGGTCGCCTTCCACGTACTGCTCCAGCCCCGGGGCGATCAGGCGGACCGGCTGCTGCGGGCCATCGACGACGTCGCGCTGGGCGAGATCGACGAGGCGGCACGCGAGGGCGAGACCCCGGAGGGCGACGCCGCGGCGACCCAGGGCGAGCGGGCGCTGGAGGTGTCGCTGATCGCCCTGCGGGCGTCCGGCAGCGAGGCCGAGGGGCGGCTGATCGAGGATCACCCGCTCGACGCGCTGAAGGAGCTCGTCGACGAGGTCAAGGCCGACGAGGTCATCGTGCTGACCGACCCGCACTACGTGGAGGAGTTCTTCCACCGCGACTGGGCCTCCAAGGCGCGCCACAAGGTGGGCGTGCCGGTGCTGAAGCTGTTCTCGCACAGCAAGGCGTGAGGTTCGCACCGAACTGAACAGCGGGGGCGGCGTCGGCGTCCCTTGTGGGGCGACGCCGGAAGCACCCCATAGGCTGGGGGCGCGTTCTCCGCGGAGGACGCGCCCACCTTCGTACCGGATCTTGGGGAGAAACACGCATGGCACCCGGCCTTCCTACCGCGATGGACCGACCGCACTTCATCGGCATCGGCGGCGCCGGGATGTCGGGCATCGCGAAGATCCTCGCGCAGCGCGGGGCCCGGGTGGCGGGCAGTGACGCGAAGGACTCCGCCACCGCGGAGGCTCTGCGCGCCCTCGGCGCCACGGTCCACATCGGGCACGCGGCCGACCACCTCGCCGCCGACGCCAGCTGCGTCGTCGTCTCCTCCGCGATCCGCGCGGACAACCCGGAGCTGGCCCGCGCCGCCGAGCTGGACATCCCGGTGGTCCACCGTTCGGACGCCCTCGCCCGCCTGATGGACGGCCTGCGGCCGATCGCGGTCGCCGGCACCCACGGCAAGACGACCACCACGTCGATGCTCGCGGTCTCCCTCTCCTCCCTCGGCCTCTCCCCCTCGTACGCCATCGGCGGCGACCTCGGCGCCCCCGGCTCGAACGCCCTGCACGGCGACGGCGAGATCTTCGTCGCCGAGGCCGACGAGTCCGACCGCAGCTTCCACAAGTACGCCCCCGAGGTCGCGATCGTCCTCAACGTCGAGCTCGACCACCACGCCAACTACGCGTCCATGGACGAGATCTACGAGTCCTTCGAGACCTTCGTGGACCGCGTCACCGAGGGCGGCACGCTGGTGATCTCCGCGGACCACGAGGGCGCCCGCGAGTTGACCCGCCGGGTGAGGGCGGGCGACGTGAACGTGGTGACGTACGGCGACGCCGCCGACGCGGACCTCCGGGTCCTCTCCGTCGTGCCGCGCGGCCTCACCAGCGAGGTGACCGTCCTGCTGGACGGCGCCGAGCTCACCTTCGCCGTCTCCGTGCCTGGCAAGCACTACGCGCACAACGCGGTGGCGGCGCTCGCGGCCGGTGTCGCCCTCGGGATCCCGGCGACCGAGCTGGCCCCCGCGCTCGCCTCCTACACCGGTGTGAAGCGCCGCCTCCAGCTCAAGGGCGAGGCGGCCGGCGTCCAGGTCATCGACTCCTACGCGCACCACCCGACCGAGATGACGGCCGACCTGGAAGCCATGCGCGCCGGCACCTCGGGCCGCATCCTCGTCGTCTTCCAGCCGCACCTCTTCTCCCGCACCCAGGAGCTGGGCAAGGAGATGGGCGAGTCCCTGGCCCTGGCGGACGCCTCCGTGGTCCTCGACATCTACCCGGCCCGCGAGGACCCGATCCCGGGCGTCACCAGCGAGCTGATCCTCCAGGCCGCGCGCGCCGCGGGCGCGGACGTGACGCCGGTCCACGACAAGGCGGACGTGCCGTCCGTCGTCGCGGGAATGGCGAAGCCCGGTGATCTCGTTCTCACCATGGGCGCGGGTGACGTGACGGATCTCGGACCGGAGATCCTCGCCCGTCTGTCCGAGTAGCAGTGGGCTCCCAGCGAGTCTCCCGGAATGTGAGGGGTTGAGCTTCATGTCGTACGACGTCGAAAAGCCGGACGAAGAGTGGCGCGCGGAGCTGACCCCGGCCGAATACGCGGTGCTGCGCCAGGCCGGCACCGAGCCCGCGTTCAGGGGTGAGTACACCGATACCAAGACGAAGGGCGTCTACTCCTGTCGCGCCTGCGGCGCGGAGCTGTTCACCTCGACGGAGAAGTTCGAGTCGCACTGCGGCTGGCCGTCCTTCTACGACCCGAAGGACACCGACGCCGTCGAGCTGATCCAGGACCGCTCCCACGGCATGGTCCGCACCGAGGTCCGCTGCGCCCGCTGCGGATCGCACCTCGGTCACGTCTTCGAGGGCGAGGGCTACGCGACCCCGACGGACCAGCGGTACTGCATCAACAGCATTTCGCTGCGGTTGGCGGCCGAAGAGGGCTGAGTTCCACCCCGGGGCGGCGCCGCCGCCCCGGGGCGGGCACCCGGGGCGGGCCGCACGGCGCGCCCCGGGAATCGCCCGGGTCACCTGTGGCTGAGGGGTGCCGGGGACGGTGGGGCCGGGTGCGGTGTGCCCTGGAGTGTGGTGACGCGTTGGATCAGCCGGATGACGAGGATTCCGGCGGCGATCATGAGGACCTCTCCCAGTAGCAGGAGGGGCAGCGACGTGGGGGCCGCCTGTTGGCCGACCGTGGCGAGCAGCGCGTGGGCGATCCACACCCCCCACCAGACGTTCACCAGGATCTCGTCGCGCCCCGGCCTCCCTCCGGCGCTCGCCCGCAGGACGTCGAGCACGAACCGGCGCGGCAGCACCAGGTTGACGAACGGCACGAACCAGGCGACGACGGGCCAGGCGCCGGTCGCGAGGCCGGCGTCGCCGCTGATGACCTGGGCGTTGTGCCGACTCTGGTCGAACCACACCAGGAACAGGACCACGGCCGCGAGCATCAGATAGCCGAACACCATCGACGTGGTCCCCGAGGTGTCCTGGTTCGCCGCGGTGGGATGCGCGGCCCGAGTCCTGTACGCCGTCGCCCGGAAGACGTCCGCGACGGCCGCGACGGCTATCGCCCCCTGGGCGCAACGGGCGAGGATCCAGGGTGCTGTGACGATGGGTCCGATCACGTGGGCCGACCTGCTTCTCTCGGGCGGCACGCGCCGCGACGGGCGCCGCGGGAGAGCGGCGGATCGGATCATATGGCCGGACCCGTCGTCACAGAACCTTGCGATGGACCAGGGCGGACAGGACGAGGGTGCCGGGGAGCAGCGGCACCCAGACCGTCAGGACGCGGTAGCCGATCACGGTGGCCGTGGACAGGTTCATCGGGGCGCCCAGAGCGACCATCGTGAACACCAGGGCCGCGTCCATCGGGCCGATACCGCCGGGCGCGGGCACGGCGCCCGCGGCCGTACTGGCGACCAGGAGCGCGAACATCACCTGGGCCCACGACAACGGCAGTCCGAGCGAGAAGCCGACCGACGCGATCACGCTCCCCTGGAGCAGCGGAGCCGCGGCGGACCCGCCCCAGAGGGCGAGGACCCGGCTGGGCCGGGTGTGCAGGATCCGTATGTCGGTCAGCGCGGTGCGCAGGAAGTCGAGGGCCGGACGGCGCAGCGGGCGGACGATCGCCGGCAGGGCGAGGACGACGGTGAGCGCGAGCGCCACGCCGCCCGCGGCCGGCAGCAGCGTCCAGCGGTCCGGGGCGAGCCGGCCGAGCCGGAGGGTGTCCTCGGAGGCGATCAGGAACACGATCAGGACCGGCATCTTCGCCAGCGGCTTGACCAGTGAGTAGAGGGCGACCGAGGCGGTGGCCCGGGGCAGCGGGATGCCCTGTCGCCGCAGGAAGCGCAGGGTGACGGCGTGGGCGCCGATGCCGGCCGGCAGGACGTGGTTGGCGGCACCGGCGGCGAACTGCGACGCCAGCAGCAGCCCGGGCGGCAGCCGCTCCGGAAGGGCGCCCTGGCGTACGCACGCGGCGGCCACCCAGCCGAGGGCGGTGAAGAAGACCCCGGCCAGCAGCCACCAGGGATCGGCGGCGCCCAGCCGGACGGCTCCGTCCAGCAGGGCGTGCCGGTCCAGCACGGCCCACGCCCCGATGACCAGGAGCGGCAGCAGGACCATGCTGAGACGGGTGAGGCGTCCGAGGGGCGTGAGGCGGTCGGCGGTGGGGGCGCCGACCGGCGCGGGGACTTCGACGGGCACGGCGGCCGGGCCGGTGGCGGGGGCTGCGGGTGCCGCGGGGAGGCTTTCGAGCGGAAGCAGGGACACGGCGCACGTCGTCCTTCCGCGTCACGCCCGCATGCGGACGGACGGATCCAAGGCGATGCAACGGGGACAGGAGAAACGTTCCCGTGTGGGGTGGCGTCCATGTGTCCGGCAGCGGAAGGGGGGGCGAGCTGGTGGGCGACACGGGAGGGGCGGGGGAGGGTTGTTCGGCTGGGTGACGGGGGCGGGGGGCCCACTGGAGCGGGGGAGGACTTCGTCGCCGGAACGTGTGCGGGCGTGGAGTGCGCGTCGGCGGCCTGTCACCGGCCCGCCGCCGCCCCGGGGCCCTGCGCGCCGTGAACCTTGGTGCTCTCAAGGTCCTTACAGGGCAAGGGAGTTCGTGATCACGTCAGAGTCCGACGGACTTCCGCTCGCCGTCCGTCAGGGGCGGGCCGTCCAGGAGAGGCTTCTTGCGGCCGAGGAACACCCGCCACAGCATGTCGGGGGCGAGGAGCCGGGCGGGTGGCCGCTCCATGCTCATCACGTCCAACAGGGCGCGCAGCGCATGCGGATTACGGGCTCCGGCATCCACGGCGCGGTCGATGAACGCGGCCATGAGGCGCTCGATCCGGGACGGAGCCTCCGCGGTGGCTCCGGGATAGAAGGCGTCCTGGCCGACCGCGAGATCCCAGGCATGCCCCACCGGGCGGGCCGCTCCGCGTTGAACGAGCCGAGCGGTCCTGGCCGAGCCGAGGTCATGTCGGGCCAGCACCTCCTTCATCGCGACCACACTCTGGGCTGCGGCGGTCAGGCCGTGCCCGTACACCGGGTTGTATCCGGCGACGGCGTCCCCGAGCACGGCGAAGCCGGCCGGCCAGCGGTCCAGCTTCTCGAAGTAGCGGCGCTTGTTGGCGGTACTCCGCGTCGTGACGACGTCGGTGACCGGCTCGGCCCGGGTGAGGAGTTCACCGATGACCGGGTGGGCGAGCGACTCGGCGAAGGACACGAACGCGTCGTTGTCCCGGCTCGGCAGGCCGCCCCGGGTGCCCGCCAGGGTGACCAGCCACTGGCCGTTCTCGATGGGGAGGATGATGCCCCCCTTGCCCGGTGGGCGGGTCGGCTCGGCCTGCACGTTGACGATCGGGAAGTCGTCCGGCGCGGAGGCCGGGGGCCGGTAGATCCGGCTGGCGTAGCCCACGCCGGCGTCGACGACGCGCTCACCCACGGCCGGGAGCCCCAGCTCGGTGAGCCACGACGGTGCCCGGCTGCCGCGCCCGCTCGCGTCCACGACCAGGTCCGCGGTCAGTGTGCCGTCGCCCGTCGCGTCCCGTGTCCGGACTCCGGTCACGCGGTCGACGGTGCCCTCCAGGCCCAGGGTCTCGGTCCTCTCCCGCACGGTGATGCCGGGCCGCCTCACGACCTCGGCCCGGATCGTCGCGTCGAGCAGGTCGCGCGAGCACACGATGTTCACGTGGTGGGCGTGCTCGAAGCGGCGGAACCACTGTCCGGACGGCGCCTTGCTCACCATGCCGGACATGATCGGCACGCGCCGCGCCCCGCGTTCCAGCAGCCGCTCCGTGATGCCTGGCAGAAGCTGCTCGAGCGCCCTGACTCCGCCGGACCACAGCACATGGGCGTGCCGGGCCTGCGGCAACCCCCTGCGAGGGGAGGCCTGTTCGGGCAGAGTGTCCGTCTCGACGACCGTGACGTCCCCGGAGCCGGCGAGTACGGAGGCCGCGAGCATGCCGGTCATACCCCCACCGACCACCACGGCGGTGGGCCGGTGACCGGACCTTCTTTCAGACATCGGCGGAAGCACCCTCTCTGGCGGCCGTGCGGCCGCGGTCGTTCCGGGCAGTCGGTGTACGGAGACGAACCCGGCCCTCGCACTCCGTCGTGCGCCCCCGGCCCCGTGTTCGTCGGCTTGCGCCTCGTCCGGCCCGACACGTTCATGATCGGGCCTGAGAGGTGACGCGCGCACCGGAACGGCCACCGGAGAAACGGACTTGGGTCCGCTAGCCGGTGCGGCAATCGAACATTACGTGAGGAATCGATTCGGCACGGGGTGGTCGGCCTTCTCCGTCACGTGCGAAGCGGCTCCTCGGCGGCTGGAGCTTCGCGGCCCCCAGCGCCCGGCGACGGGGACCCGGCCTCCGGCCGGTCCGACGGACGCGTCAGTTCCGGCGAGAGTCGTGCAGGGCGGCCCGGCGACGGGCCGCGGCGACGACGGGCGAGGATTTCAGCGCCTGGGCGAGGCCGACTCGCAGATGCGGCTTCTCCATGCTGTCCAGCAACCCCGTCCGGTCGGCCTCGCACGGCTCGTGACGTCCGGCCATCCGGACGCGGGCGGCAGCGAGCATCGCCGCCTCGGCGACCACCGTCGCGTGTTCCTGTGGCGTCAGGCGCACGGTCGTTCCCGGAACGGCCCGGGGAGGTGAGTCCGGCCCGGGCTGTCCGAGCATCTCCGCGTACGCGGTGTCCCGCACCTCCGGATCCAGATAGGGCCCGCAGGCGAGGACGCCGTCCAGTATCGCGATCTCCTGCTGCGTCAGCCGGACCACGGGAGGCGTCCACCACGGGATGCCCGCGCCGGCCGGAGCCGGCAGGCCGCGCACCTCCGCCCAGAGCGGCCTCAGCATCCGACAACGGCGCCGGGCGCGGAGTGTGTCCGCGATGGAGGGGCCGAGCCGTGGCAGGGCGAATCCCGTCGCGACGAAGATGCCGGCGGTCGCCACCAGCGGGGGCGACACGTCGGTGCTGAGGAAGTCCCAGTCCCGCCCGCTCCAACGCGCCGCCATGGCCGTGTACTTGGCGACCTGGAACGACAGGTCGAAGCAGGCGCCGATCACGACCAGGACGAGGCCGGTCCGTGTGATGCCGGTGACCACACGGACCCAGCTGAGGCACATGCCCGTCAGGAGCAGGCTCGCGACGGAGTGGAACGCCAGGTACAGAAGGATCATCTCGCGCATGTACGGGGTGCCGGCGTAGTACGTGTCCAGGTCCCGGGTGCGCTCGACGGGCACGTCCGCGAGCGCGAACAGGACCACGATCCCGAGGACGACCGCCGTGCAGAACGAGGCGATCAGCAGGATGCGCCGGTCGAGTCGGCGGCGCGATCCGCCCCGCCAGGCGGTCATCAGGACGAGATATCCGCCGCTGAGCGCCGTCATGCCGCAGTACACCAGCGGGGCCGAGAAGTTGCAGATCCCCGTGGCGGCGTTGACGACGGTGATCGTCGGGGGCGCGGACAGGACGCACACCAGCGCGCCGATCAGCAGGATGGCGTTGCTGGACGCGATCAGTGGATCCCGCCACGTGTCCTTCAGGGAGCGGGCCTTGAGCGCGAGCACGACGGTCAGAGCGACACCGGGAACGTAGAAGACAACTCCGCTGTCCACCGTTCACAGGCCTCTGGTGCGCAGGCCCGGCCGTCGTCGGCGGTGGGGCACGGTCAGCGTCATGTGCGGGACCTCTCGCCGTCCTGGACGGTGGTGGGGGACGGCGCCTTCGCGTCCGGGAGGACCTCCGCGACGCCGGGGAAGGTGCGCAGCGCGCGGGACAGGCCCGGCAGATCGGCGCGCAGGGCGGCGACGGAGGCGTCCGTGGTCGCGAGGGGCGGCGCGGCGCGGCCGTCGCGCGTGGCGCGTACGGCGGCGCGGACCATCGCGGCGTCGCCCGCGAGCGAGGCCTCGTCAGGAGCTGCTCCGGCAGCCGTGGCCGCAGTCCGGGCACGGTTGCGCACCGTGTCGTCGAGGTGCGGCCGGATCAGGCTCAGGCCGTCCTGGATGCCCGCCTCCCGACGGGTGAGGCGGACGTGGGGAGAGGCGTACCAGGCGACCGGACCCGTGAGTTCCACGCCGGGGGCGGCACTGCTGAGTTCCCGCCACAGGCTGCCGAGCCGCCGGCAGGCGCCGAACGCCCGGAGAGAGGCGGCGGCCCGGGGGCCGATCAGGGGCAGCAGGAACCCCACGGTGGCGCAGGGCGCGGCCACCGCCGAGACGAGCGGGGAGAAGGTGGTGCTGAGGGAGTCCCAGTTGCCGCCGGTCCAACGGGCGCTCACCGCAGCCAGTTTGAGGGAACTGAACGACAGGTTCAGCAGCCACCCTGCGCACAGCAGGACCAGACCGGCCCGCAGCCAGCCATGCACCTGGAGGGCCCAGCGCCAGCACAGCGAGGTGGTGACGACCGCCGCGGTCATGTGGGCGAGCAGGTAGAGCACGATCATCTCGGCGATGAACGGCTCCGAGGCGTAGTGGGTGTCGAAGTCGGTGCGACGTTCCACCGGTGCGTCACCGAGCGCGAACAGGACGGTCAGAGCGGCGATGATCAGCAGGTAGGCGATCCGCCAGCGGCGCGAGACCCGCCGCACGTATGCGGGGGGCCCGCCCCGCCAGTGCACGATGAGCAGCAGGCACGACGCGCTGAACGCGGAGATGATGACGTAGACGAGCAGGGACGACGCGTTCGGGACCCCGCTGATGCCGTTCACCGCGGCGATGGTCGGTGGCGCGGCGAAGACGAAGCCGGCGCCCCCGAGCGCGATCACCAGGCCGACCGACCGGACCAACGGGTCCCGCCAGTCCCTCAGCAGACCAGGAAGCCGCACGGCGAGACAGGCCCACAGTGCGATCGCCGGTATGTAGTAGTCCGAGGATTCCATGGCTCAGACCTGCCGACGACGGCTTCCCAGCGAGGCGCCGATCCGTCCGGCGATCTCACCGAGATCCGCGGACATGCCGTCGTCCTCGCCCTCCAGCCACATCCGGAACCGGGTGACCGCGAGAAGACCGAACCGCTCCGCGTCCGCCTCCTCGGCCCGGCTGAAGTCCGAGCGCGCGGCCACCCTCCGGACGGTCTCCTCCAATTGGGGGAGGTCCGGACGGGTCGAGAGCATGCGGGCCGCGACGGGACGGCCGACTACGTGGCTGGCGCAGGTACCCGTCTCCAGGTGCCACACCTCGTGGAAGAAGATCGCCAACTGGTGCAGCGGCGTGGCCCGTTGCTCCACCACGACGAGGTCCCGGTCGGGCAGGTCCAGCCACAGGCCGCTGGCGGTCCCGTACGGGAACCGCTCCTTGACCAGCTCCAGTTCACGCCCGGTTCCCTTGCCCACGGCCCGGATCAGCTCTCCGAACAGGGCGTCCGGAGTGGTGGGCACCGGCAGCCGGACCTCGTCGACCAACGTGTCGACGAGGCGCCGCATGACCTTTCCTTTGCGCACGCTTCTCCCCAAGAACGTGAGGTACGGGAACACCGCGGAAGTGGGACCACATCCGCGCCCCGTTCGTCCCCGCCGCGGACCGTCGCGCCATCCGGTGTGGGCCGTGTCCGAGTGCCCGTCAGGTTATCGCGGCCGTCAACCGGTCGGTCGGCGCGTCGGCGTCCGTGACGCCCGGGGACAACCGATCCTGGCCTGACCTGCGGCCCCGGACCCCCGGCCGGGCCGCGCGCCCCCGACGGTCCCGCGCCGCCCGGAACCTATGGAGAAGCATGGACGCCGACAGCAAGCACCCGAAGGACGACGGCAGCGGTGACCCCGTCGGTGATCCCGTCGGGGACGCGACCGGTGATGCCCTCCTCAGTGGCGGTGGCGGCGGCAGCGGTGATGTCGGCGGTGGCGGGCCGGGTGCCGGAGGGGGGCCGGGCGGGTCCGGGGGCGGGGCCCGGGCCGGCGCGTTGCTGTTGCGGCCGAAGCTGTGGATCTTCCCCACCGTGCTGACGGCACTGCTCGCCCTGCTGCTGTCGCTGCTCTACATGGGCGGCATCGTCGACCCGGAGCGGAACCTGCACGACCTGCCGATCGGGCTCGTCAACGCGGACCTGGGCAAGCCGCTCCCCGGGCAGCGCCAGAACGTCGGCACCCAGGTCACCACCGCCATCGTCTCCGACGGTACGTCCGACACCGTCGAGTGGCGCCGGCTGACCCCCGCCGAGGCGCAGGACGAGCTCGCCTCCGGGAAGATCTACGGCGCCCTGGAGGTCCCCACGAACTTCACCGACTCCCTCGCGGCCCTCACGACGGCGAACGCCACGGCACGGCCCACCCTGACGGTGCTGACCAACCCCGGTATGGGCAGCCTCGGTTCCTCCCTCGCGAGCCGCATCACCACCGCCGCCGCGCAGCAGGCCTCCGCCACCATCGGCAAACAGCTGACGGCGTCCCCCGCGACCGCGAAGGCGGACCCCACCACACGCCTGCTCCTCGCCGAACCCGTCCAGGTCGTCACCCGGGTCGGACACCCCATCGGCCGGCACAGCGGACTCGGACTGAGCGCCTTCTACTACACCCTGCTCCTGGTGCTCGCCGGGTTCCTCGGCGCCAACCTCATCAGCACCGGCGTCGACACGGCCCTCGGCTACGCCGACAGTGAGATCGGCCCCTGGCACACCCGCCGGCCCACCGTGCCGATCAACCGCACCCAGACGCTGCTCCTGAAGATGGCCATGACCGCAGGGATCACCCTGCTGACGGTCTCCCTGGTCATGCTGGCCACCGTCGCGATCCTCGGCATGGACGCCACCCACCTGCCGCTGCTGTGGATCTACTCCTACTGCGCGAGTCTCGCCGTCGGTCTGGGTGTGCAGGCCATCAACGCGGCGTTCGGCGGCATCGGGCAGCTCGTGTCCATGTTCGTCTTCATCGTGCTGGGGCTGCCCTCCTCGGGAGCCACCGTGCCGCTGCAGGCCGTCCCCGGCTTCTACCGCTTCCTCTCGATCTTCGAGCCCATGCGTCAGCTCAGCGACGGGGTGCGGGCCATCCTCTTCTTCGACGCGCGGGCCGACGCGGGCCTCGACCGCGCCTGGCTCATGATCGGCGTCGGCACCGCGGTCGGCCTCCTCTTCGGCTTCGCGATGACCCGCTACTACGACCGCAAGGGGCTGCACCGTATGACCCCGCAGCCCGTCCCGCCCGTCCAGCCGGTCGAGTCCGCCTGAACGGTCGTACGGGGCAGGCCATCTGATGGAGTTTCAGGTCATGTGCCGCAGCAGTGCGGCGACCACCGGCGGGGTCTCGCCGCGGGGGCGGACCACCATGACCTTCCAGTGCGGCGCGTGCCGGTCGAAGCTGTGGGTGACGAGGTCGGGGAACCGCGCGGCGATCGACGCGGGCATGACGCAGACGCCGAGGTCGTTGCGGACGAGTTCGGCCGCGGCGACGATGTCGTTGACCTCGAAGGTCGTCTCCCGTTCCACCGCGGCCGCGCGGAACGCCCGGTCCACGGAGAGGCGGATCGCCCAGCCCGGCACGAAGTCCACGAGGGGCAGCCGGGCCGTCTCGGCGAGCGTGACCGTGCCGTCGGGACCGGACACGGAGAGTGCCCGCCGCGGGGCGGACACCAGCACCATCTCCTCGTGGGAGAGCAGCCGGGTCACCAGACCGCGCTGCTGCTGCCGGTCGAGCGCGACCACCGCCAGGTCGACCGTGCCGTCGCGCAGCGCCTGCCGGATGTCGGCGACCGCCGCCTGCCGCAGCCGCACCACGACGCCCGGATGCTCGGCGCGCAGCGCGGCCAGCGGCTTGTGGAGGTCGGCCCAGACGCCCTGCATCGTGCCGACGGTGAGCTTCCCGCGCAGCTGTCCCCGCGCCAGGTCGACGGCCGCCCGCGCCTGATCGGCAGCCCGTAGCGCCAGGCGCGCCGCGGGGACGAACGCCTCACCCGCCGGCGTCAGCGACACCCGGTGGGTGGTGCGGTCGAACAGCGGTGTGCCCAGCTCCCGTTCCAGTGCGCGGACCGTGCTCGACACGGCGGACTGCACCACGTGCAGCCGCTGGGCGGCCGCGGTGAATCCGCCCTCCTCGGCGACCGCGACGACGACCTCCATCTGTCGCAGATCCATCTCCACTCCCGAAGCAGCCCGTCACCGGCCCTGGCCGGTCCATCTCCGAACGAGATGACGTCCTGTGTCGATGGTCGCAGGTGGTGATGGTTCGCGGTGGTGGCGACGGGCGTACGGGGTCAGCGGCGGCGGCGCAGGGTGACGGCGACTCCGCCGGTGAGCAGCAGCGCCGCCGCGGCTCCGGCGGCCAGGGGGAGGGTGGCGCTGCCGCCGCCGGACGTGCTGTCGGCGGCCGGCGTCAGGTGATCGGTGTCCGCCGACTCGGTGGGCGACGTGGTCACCAGGGAGGGCGAGTCGGACGGCGAGGGCTTCGACGTCCGGCCGGGCGTCGAAGCCACCGACGGCGACGACGTGTGGGTGTGCGTGCTCCGGCCGCCGGCCGAGGTGCCCGCCTTCCCGGCCGCCGCGCTCCGGGTCGGTGTGGACGCCGTGCGAGCTCCGGAGAGCACCACGTCCGAGCAGGAGTAGTACGTGTCCGTCGTGCTGGTGTTCTGCCAGATGGTGAACAGCATCTGGCGGCCGGTGCGGTCGGACGGCAGCTTCGCCCTGACGCGGTACGCGCCGTCGACGAGCGCCGGGTCGGTGGCCGTCGCGAACGGCTGCGTCGGCAGGTCCGACCACCTCAGGGGGCGCGTCGGGTCGTAACCCGGCTTCGTCAGAAAGAGCTTGAAGGTGCCCGTGTGCGGGATCGTCGAGCTGTAGGCGAGCGTGAAGGACGCGCCGGGCGTCAGGCGTGTGGACGGGAAGTCGGCGCGGGCCAGATCGAGCCCCTTGTAGGCGGGCAGGCCGCCGCTGCACAGCTTGCCGTCCGGAATCACCGAGCGGTCGCGGCCGTTCACGCCGGCCACCCGCAGGTTGTCCCACGCGGTGAAGGGCGCGCCGTTCGCGGCGATCGCGGCCCGGCAGGCGTTCGTCCGGTTCAGGCCGCCGCCCTCGGGTGAGCACGCGTACACCCTGCTGACCGGTGACGTCGGGGCGCCGTGCGCCGACGCGGGGCCCGCGGCCAACGTCGTGAGGAGCAGCGGGGCCGCCAGGGCGACAGCGGCCGCGGTGGCGGTGCGGTAGGCGGTCATCCGGAGGTCTCCTCGGTGCGTCGGCGAAGCGGCGTGCCACCGCGGGGGACCGGACGGTCCCCCGCGCGGGGCACCGTGAAGTACGGGGCCACCGTGCCCTGTGTTCAGGCCGGGGGCGGCCGCCTGCCGGCCGGCGCCGGACCCTCCGGGGGAGCGGCGTCCGGCGCGCGCCCGCGTCCGCGGGCCGCTCCCGCCCGGCCGGTACGGTGAACGGCATGCCCGAACCCCACGCCACCGCCCCGTCCGCCGCCGCCCCCGACGACGCTCCGGTGGTCGTCTCCTCGGTGCGCGGCTCGTTCCCCTGGAGCGTGCTGGCCGAACGGCATCCGGCACTCCTGCGGAAGGTGGAGGACGCCTTTCCGTACGGACCCGATCAGCGCCGGGCACTCGCCGGCCTGCTCACGAACAGCTCCGAGGGCGTGATCGAACCGCTCCCGACGTCGGCGGCGGACCGTGCCCAGTGGGACGCCTGGGGCGGCCGGGCGTACTACGGCCGGTCCTGGTTCGACGTGCCCTTCCTCTGGTCCGAGAGCTACTTCTACCGCCAACTCCTCGAAGCGGTGGACTACTTCACCCCGGGGCCCTGGCAGGGCATCGACCCCTTCCGGCCGTTCAAGCTCGCCGAGCTGGAGAGTACTGAGGCGGACGAGGAACTCGCCGCGCTCGACGACCTCGCGCACCGCCCGGTCGAGGAGCAGGAGGAGGCCCTCCTGCACGGTTCGCTGTGGGGCAACCGGGCCGACCTCGGATTCCGGCTGCAGGCAGCCGGGGGCGAGTCCACGGCCGACTCCCAACTCGTCGCGAACGACGGGGAGACGCTGCGCTCCCTCTTCACCGGAGGCACCCTCTGCCTGGTCGCGGACAACGCCGGCCGGGAACTCCTCCCCGACCTGCTCCTCATCGACCACCTGCTCCGCCACGGCCGCGCCCGACAGGCGGTCCTGCACCTGAAGCCGTACCCGTACTACGTCTCCGACGCCACCACCGCCGACGCCCTCGACGCCCTGCGCCGGCTCACCTCGGCCGACGGAGCGGCGGGTGAGGCCGGGCAGCGACTCTGGGCGGCCCTCGCCGACGGCCGGCTGACCCTCCGCGCGCACCCCTTCGCCTGCGCCCCGCTCCCGTACGCCGACCTGCCCGAGGACCTCCGCCAGGAGTTCGCGGCTGCAGACGTCACCCTCCTGAAGGGCGACCTCAACTACCGTCGCCTCATCGGCGACCGCCTCCACCCGGCCACCACCCCGTTCGCGGAGGCCACCGCGTACTTCCCCGGGCCGGTGGCGGCGCTGCGCACCCTCAAGTCCGACGTCGTCGTCGGACTCGCCCCCGCCACCGAGGCCGCCCTGGACGCCGCCGAGGACGGCCGCTGGCGCACCGGAGGCACCCACGCGCTGATCCAGGCGCGACGCTAGGACGGGGACCGGCCGGGTCCGCCGGACCGGAAACCGTGCCGCCGTGCGCGGCTTTCGCACCGATTCACGCGATGGTGTGATCATGTCCGGGCCCGCGGATGTCCGCGCGAGGCCGTGGGTAGGGCCCGGCCATGACGCAGCCGTTCGAACTCCCGCACTTCTACATGCCGTACACCGCCCGGTTGAACCCGCATCTGGACGAGGCGCGGGCCCACACCGTCGACTGGGCCCGAGGAATGGGCATGCTGGAAGGCTCCGGCATCTGGGAGCAGTCCGACCTCGACGCCCACGACTACGGCCTGTTGTGCGCGTACACCCACCCCGACTGCGACGGACCGGCCCTCTCTCTCATCACCGACTGGTACGTGTGGGTGTTCTTCTTCGACGACCACTTCCTGGAGACCTTCAAGCGCACCCAGGACCGCGAGGGCGGCAAGGCCTACCTCGACCGGTTGCCGCTGTTCATGCCTCACGACCTGTCGACTCCCGTACCGGAGCCGGAGAACCCGGTCGAGGCGGGCCTCGCCGACCTGTGGGCGCGCACCGTGCCCGCGATGACGGAGGACTGGCGCAGGCGGTTCGCCGTCTCCACCGAACACCTGCTGAACGAGTCGATGTGGGAGCTGTCCAACATCAACGAAGGGCGGGTCTCCAACCCCGTCGAGTACATCGAGATGCGCCGCAAGGTCGGCGGCGCGCCCTGGTCGGCCGGTCTCGTCGAGTACGCCACCGCCGAAGTCCCGGCGTCCGTGGCCGAGTCCAGGCCGCTGCGCGTCCTGATGGAGACGTTCTCGGACGGCGTCCATCTGCGCAACGACCTCTTCTCCTACCAGCGCGAGGTGGAGGACGAGGGTGAACTGAGCAACGGGGTCCTGGTCCTGGAGACGTTCTTCGGCTGCACGACCCAGGAGGCCGCCGAGACCGTCAACGACATCCTCACCTCGCGGCTGCACCAGTTCGAGCACACGGCCCTCACCGAAGTGCCCGCGCTGGCACTGGAGAAGGGGCTCACCCCGCCGGAGGTCGGCGCGGTCGCCGCGTACACGCAGGGACTCGTGGACTGGCAGTCCGGCGGCCACGAATGGCACATGCGCTCCAGCCGCTACATGAACCAGGGCGCCACGGACGAGCCGCGGCCCTTCGCCATGGCCGGCTTCGGCACGTCCGCCGCGGACATCGGCGGTCTGCTCTCCGCGGCCGGCGCCGAGCGGATGCGCGCGTACACCCACGTCCCGTTCCAGAAGGTCGGTCCCTCTCAACTCCCCGACTTCCACATGCCGTTCGAGGTCACGCTCAGTCCGCACCTCGCCGGGGCCCGCGAGCGGCTCACCGGCTGGATGCACGGCACGGGCATGCTCCAGGAGGGCGTCTGGGACGAGGACAAACTCATCGCCTACGACCTGCCGCTCTGCGCGGCCGGCATCCATCCCGACGCCACCCCCGAGGCGCTCGACCTCAGTTCGCAGTGGCTGGCCTGGGGCACGTACGGCGACGACTACTACCCGCTGCTGTTCGGCAACCGCCGCGACCTGGCCGCCGCCAAGCTGACCACCGCACGTCTGTCGGCCTGCATGCCCATCGACGGCGAGGAGGTCCCCGTACCGGTCAACGCGATGGAGCGCGGACTGATCGACCTGTGGCGGCGCACCACCGCGGAGATGCCCCCGGAGGCGCGCCGGACCGTGCGCGCGTCGGTGGACGTGATGACCGAGAGCTGGCTGTGGGAGCTGTCCAACCAGATCCAGAACCGCATCCCGGACCCCATCGACTATCTGGAGATGCGCCGGGCCACCTTCGGCTCCGACCTGACCATGGGCCTGTGCCGTCTCGGCCACGGACCCGCCGTCCCGCCGGAGGTGTACCGCAGCGGCCCCGTCCGCTCGCTGGAGAACGCCGCCATGGACTACGCCATGCTCCTGAACGACGTGTTCTCGTACCAGAAGGAGATCGAGTACGAGGGGGAGGTCCACAACGGCATCCTCGTCGTGCAGAACTTCTTCGGCTGCGACTACCCGACCGCGCTCGGCATCATCCACGACCTGATGACCCAGCGGATGGAGCAGTTCCAGCACGTCGCGGCCCACGAGTTCCCCATCCTGTTCGAGGACTTCAAGCTCTCGGAGGAGGTACGCGGGATCATGCAGGGCTATGTCGTCGAGCTGCAGAACTGGCTGGCCGGCATCCTGAAGTGGCACCAGGACTGCCGCCGCTACGGCGCTGCGGACCTGGCCCGGCGCGCTCACGGGTTCGTGCCCGACCAGACACCCGGGCTGCCGTTCGCCTGGCGGGCCGAGCCCGCCGCCCTCTGAACGCCCCGCGACCCGCGGTGAGTCCGCGGTGACCGACCGCGTCCGGCGGTGCGGGGGTCCGGTTCGAACGGACCACCCGCACCGCCCTCCGTCATGCCCCGCGCCGGTTCGCCGTACCAGCGGTCTGGAGGAGGACTTCTCGAACGGGGGCGCCAGTCTCACTCGTTAGGGAACCATCGCGCGCCGGAGCGTGGGGTAGGGCAGAAGCCGCAGGCGATCCGCAGAGCATCCGCCGGAGGCGACCCATGGAACAGACCGCGTTGCGTCCCAAGCCGATGCCCGGGCAGGAACCGGGCACCGGGGAGCGTCACCCCGGCGGAGTCCGGCGACCGCACGCGGCGAAGCGGCGCGGCAGGCGGCTGGTCACGCTGCTGTTCAGCCTCTTCGTCGGGGCGGTGCTGGTGCTGTCCGGGGTGGGGCTCGGCACCGTGGGCGCGACCGTGATCGGCATGAGCAAACTGGCCGCCCTGCAGAAGCAGGCCGGTGCGGCCGGGCAGCCGCGAGGGCCGTCCGGCGGGCCGGGCGCCTCCGCGGCGCCGCACCCGGGCGGGACCACGACGGCGTCCGGCAGCGGCGCCCCGATCCCGCCGCCGAAGGCCGCCGACGTGTCGGGGCGGGCGGCGCTCGGGGTCGAGGCCGTCGACGCGCCCAAGGGCGGGGGAGCCCTGCTCGTCGGCGTGCACGTCCCCGGTCCCGGCTACACCGCCGGCCTGGTCCGCGGCGACGTCCTGCTCGCCGTCGGCGGCAAGGGGATCAAGTCGGCGGCCGACCTCGCCCACGCGGTCGCGGCCGTCGAGCCCGGCCGGGAACTCACCCTGGACGTCCAGCACGCGAGCGGGACCCGCGTGCACCTGTCGGCCGTCCCGGGCTTCGCGACGTGAGGACCGCCGGCCCGCCCGCATCGCCCTGTCGTACCGCCGGGCGGCGCTTTTCGCGGCGACGTGGAGCGGAGCGGACCGGCTTCCGACCGGGCGCCCCCGGTCCTCCGGGGCGGGCTCGGGCGCTGTTCGACCCGCCGGAGTACGGCGGGTGCTGCCCGGCCGTGCCGGCGGCCCCAAGGGATGCCCCACCTCGTCGGGCGGCCCCAAGGGATGCCCCACCTCGTCGGGCGGCCCCAAGGGATGCCCCACCTCGTCGCCGTCGACCTCGTGCCGCCCTCGACGGCCGCCGTCGCGACGTCCGGTCACCATGTCCGACGGCGGCGGGCACCCCGGAGTCGGCCCCGTCGCAGGGATCCGCTCGCGCGGGTTCCGGCGGAGGGGGAGGATGCTGCCCGTAGCCCTCTGGGGGAACTCCGCACACACGGAGGCATGGATGACCGCCGCCACACCCGCGCCCTTCACCGCCGTCGACTACGAGACCCGTATGCGCCGCGCCGCCGAGGCCGCCGCCGACGCCGGTCTCGACGGCGTCCTGGTGGCGCCCGGGCCCGACCTGGTGTGGCTGACCGGATACCGCCCGGTCGAGACGGAGCGGCTCACTCTCCTGGTGCTGCGGGCCGGACAGGACCCGGCGCTCGTCGTGCCCACCCTGGAGGCACCCGACGCGGCCAAGTCGACGGGCGCGCCCGCGCTGACCCTCCACGACTGGACCGACGGCACGGACCCCTACGAAGCCGCCGTGCCCCTCCTCGACCCCGCGGGCCGCTTCGGCATCAGCGACAACGGCTGGGCGCTGCACCTGCTCGGCCTGCAGAAACGGCTGCCCGACTCCCGGTACGCGGCCCTGACCGAGGCGCTGCCGATGCTCCGCGCCGTCAAGGACGCGGCGGAACTGGAGCGGCTCGCGGCGGCCGGGGCGGCCGCCGACGCGGCGTTCGAGGAGATCCGGAAGGTCACCTTCGCCGGCCGCAGGGAGTCCGAGGTGTCCGCCGACCTCGCCGACCTGCTGCGCCGCTTCGGCCACTCACAGGTCGACTTCACCATCGTCGCCTCGGGACCGAACGGCGCCAACCCCCACCACGAGGCCGACGAGCGTGTCATCCAGCATGGCGACATGGTCGTCCTGGACTTCGGCGGCCTCAAGGACGGCTACGGCTCCGACACCTCCCGCACGGTCCACGTCGGGGAACCGGACGACGAGGAGCGCGCGGTGCACGACATCGTGCGCGCGGCCCAGGAGGCCGGCTTCCGCGCCGTACGCCCGGGAGCCGCCTGCCAGGACATCGACCGGGCGGCCCGTGCCGTCATCGAGGACGCCGGGTACGGCAGCTACTTCATCCACCGCACCGGCCACGGCATCGGCGTCACCACCCACGAACCGCCCTACATGGTCGAGGGCGAGGAACAGCCGCTCGTCCCCGGCATGTGCTTCTCCGTCGAACCCGGCATCTACCTGCCGGGCCGCTTCGGGGTCCGCATCGAGGACATCGTCACGGTGACGGAGGACGGCGGACGCCGGCTCAACGACACCTCCCGCGAGATGGTCGTCGTCGACTGACGTGGACGCACCGACCTCGCGGCGACCGCCTCGCCCCCGCACCCGGACGACAGGGGCGCGACCATGAACCAACCGCCACCGACCCCCACCCCGGACACCGTCAGCCGCCTGGTCCGCTCGCTGCTCGCCGACGACGGGGCCACGAGCCCGGGACCGGACGTGCGGCCGGTCACCGAGGAGGGCGAGCACCTCACCTGGTGGGTGGGCCCGCGCCATGTGCTGCGGCTCGCCGGGGACCGCGACGCCTCCCTGCGGCAACGCCGGGAGCTGCGGCTGCGTGACCTGGTCCGCCCGCACATCGGGGTGCCGGTCCCGGTGAGCGTCGCGCGGGGCGAATGGGCGACCGGGCTGGCCTACACCCTCGACACCCGGCTGCCCGGCGCCTCCGCCGAGGAACAGGGCGTCTCGGCCGTCGGGGAGGCCGACCTGGCGGGCCTGCTGACCGGGCTGCGGGACGTGCCCGTACGCCAGGCGGGGACCCTCGGGGTGCCACAGGCCCGGCCGCGTTCGCTGGAGACCCTGCGGGCCGCCGCGGTGCGCGCGGCCCGCAGGCTGCCCGCCGAGGAGTTCGACCCGGCGGAGCTCGACCAGCTCGCCGAGCCCGCCGCCGTGCAGCTCGCCGCGCAGCCGGGCGCCGCGTTCCTCGTCCACCACGACCTCACGGGCGAACACCTCGTGACCGGTGCCGGCGGACGGGTGCGGGGCGTCCTCGGCTGGAGCGGCGCGGTCGTCGGCGACCCGGCCGAGGACATCGCCGGACTCGCCGTCGCCGTCGGCGCCCCCGCCGCCGTGCGGGCCGCGACGCTCGCCGGCTACGGCGCCCGCCCCTGCCTGCGCGGTCTGTGGCTGGCCCGCTGCGACACCGTCGTCCGCCTCGCCGACCGCCTCCGTGGCCGAGGCGGTGACCCCGTCCCGCTCCTGGAGACCCGGCTGCGGCGCGCCTGGGAGACCATCCTGCTGGAGCGGGTGACGGACCTGCGGGACGGGCCGGACGAGGCGCCCTAGCGGGCGCCGGTGGAACCGGCGCCCTCGTGGCCTACCGTCCGGACCCGGCGCCTCACGCCTGGGTGAGCACCACGCACGACTCGCCCGGCACGTTCAGCACGCCGTCCGTGAGCGGCGCCGCGACCGGGTCCCAGGACGCCAGCACACGCCCTCGGCGGATGCCGAGCGGGATCACCACGGGATCCTTGGACAGGTTCACGGCCACCCGGACGTCACCGCGCCGCACGGCCAGCCAGCGGGCCTCCGGATCGTGGGCCACCCGGACCGCCGCGAGATCGGGGTCCGAGAGGTCGGCCTGACGGTGGCGCAGCGCGATCAGCTCGCGGTACCAGGCCAGCAGGCGCGCGTGGACCGGCGCCTCCGGCTCCGACCAGTCCAGACAGGAACGGTCCCGGGTCGCCGGGTCCTGCGGATCCGGTACGTCCTCCTCCGCCCAGCCGTGCGCCGCGAACTCCCGTCGCCTGCCGCGCCGTACGGCCTCCGCCAGCTCGGGGTCGGTGTGGTCGGTGAAGAACTGCCAGGGCGTGCCCGCGCCCCACTCCTCGCCCATGAACAGCATCGGCGTGAACGGCGCGGTGAGCGTCAGCGCCGCCGCGCAGGCCAGCAGCCCGGGGGAGAGGGAGGCGGACAGCCGGTCGCCCTGGGCGCGGTTGCCGATCTGGTCGTGGGTCTGCGCGTACCCGAGGAGGCGCTGCGCCGAGATCCGGGCGCGGTCGATCGGCCTGCCGTGGTGCCGGCCACGGAAGCTGGAGTAGCTGCCGTTGTGGAAGAAGCCCGCGGTCAGCGTCTTGCTCAGGGCCGCGAGCGGTGCCCGCGCGAAGTCGGCGTAGTAGCCCTGCCCCTCGCCGGTCAGCGTGGTGTGCAGGGCGTGGTGGAAGTCGTCGTTCCACTGGGCGTCGAGACCGAGACCGCCCTCCTCGCGGGAGGTGATGAGCCGCGGGTCGTTCAGGTCCGACTCGCCGATCAGGAACAGCGGCCGGCCCAGCTCGCCGGCGACGGCGTCCACCGCCGTCGACAGCTCCTCCAGGAAGTGCAGCGCGCGGGTGTCCTTCAGCGCGTGCACCGCGTCCAGGCGCAGCCCGTCGAGCCGGTAGTCGCGCAGCCACGCCAGCGCGCTGCCCACGAAGTAGTCGCGCACCTCGTCCGAGCCCGGCGCGTCGAGGTTCACCGCCGAACCCCACGGCGTCTGATGCGTGTCCGTGAAGTAGGGCCCGAACGCGGGCAGGTAGTTGCCGGACGGACCGAGGTGGTTGTGCACGACGTCCAGGACGACGCCCAGGCCGAGTTCGTGCGCGCGGTCGACGAAGCGCTTCAGCGCCTCGGGACCGCCGTACGGTTCGTGCACCGCCCACAGGGAGACGCCCTCGTACCCCCAGCCGTGCCGTCCCGGGAACGGGCAGAGCGGCATCAACTCGACGTGCGTGATGCCCAGTTCGACCAGATGGTCGAGCCGCTCGGCCGCCGCGTCCAGCGTGCCCTCGGGCGTGTACGTGCCCACGTGCAGCTCGTACAGGACCGCCCCCGGCAGCGCGCGCCCGGCCCACTCGGCGCGCCACGCGTACCGCGTCTGGTCGACCACCGCGCTCAGCCCGTCGGGACCGTCGGGCTGCCGTCGCGAGCGCGGATCGGGCAGCACGGGTCCGTCGTCGACCGCGAAGCCGTACCGCGTCCCGTCCCGCGCGTCCGCCTCGGCACTCCACCATCCCGGACGGCCCGGATCGCGCTCCATCGCGCTCTCGACGTCGTCGCAGTGGAGCGTCAACCGGTCGGCCTGCGGTGCCCACACCTCGAATCGCACAGAGTTCCCCCTTGTCGGCTCAGCGTGACCCAGCCCGTCCATGGTGCTCCACGCGAGATCAATTCGCTTTCCGATCCACCCTTTTGCCGCGTGTCCGTCGCCCATTGGGCGCGCGAACCGCCCCGGTCGGCTCCCGTGCCCTTCACGGATTTTCTGGACACGTCGTCGTCGCTGACCGACAATCACGAACGTGACGTCGTCCTTCGAGTTCCACACGTACCCCGCGCGGCTGTCCGACGCGGAGCGCGACCGGGCGCTCAAGTCGCTCCGTGACGGCGTCGCCCTCGGCCGTCTCTCGCACGACACGTTCATCCGCCGCATGGAGCTGGCCCTGGCCGCCCGCCGGTCCGAGGAACTCGCCGTGCTCACCGCCGACCTGCCCACCGAGAAGCGCTGGTCGAAGGCGGTCTTCGGGACGGTGGAAGCCGTCTCCGGCTTCACCGTCCGGCTGCGCAGGGCCTGGCAGGCCGAGCGGCTCCCCAAGCTCCAGCTGCCCAACCCGGGCAGCCCGTACCCGTTGCGGATAGGCCGCGACCCGGCCAGCGGGCTGCGGCTCAACCACGAGACGGTCTCCCGCGTCCATGCCGAACTGAGCAGGCAGGGCGGCGTGTGGGTGCTGCGCGACCTCGGTTCGACCAACGGCACGACGGTCAACGGCCGCCGCGTCATCGGCGTCTCCGTCGTCCGGGACGGCGACCAGATCGGCTTCGGCCGCATGCTGTTCCGCCTCGCCTCGGACTGACCGGGCGCGGTCCGTCCCCCGCGGATCGGTTCCGGTCGCCGGCCAGGGGCGGCCGTTCGGGTATCGGTGTCCTCAACATCCTTCGCATGCAGTGGTGTTGACGTGGACCATGGACCGTGACTGACTGTAGGGACACCGTGTACACCAGGTGAGCCGACGGCACCGCATGAGGGGGTGTGTCCTGCCGCCTCTGCGCCGTTATCCGACCGTGCGCGAACTCGGCGTCCACGCCGCCGCGCTCGCCGCCCATCGCCCCGAGGACGTCCGGCTGCGCCGCGCGGGCACCTCCCGGGCCGGTGCGCCGCTGTGGCTCCTGTCCGTCGGACACGGCAGCCGGCAGGCCCTCGTCGTCGCCGGACCGCACGCCAACGAACCCGTGGGGGGCGCCACCGCCCTGCGGCTCGCCGAGCGGGTCCTCGCCGACCCCCGGCTCACCGAGGGCGCCGACGCCACCTGGAACCTGCTCCTGTGCCTCGACCCCGACGGCTCCCGCCGCAACGAGACCTGGCTGTCCGGCCCGTACACACTCGGCCACTACTTCCGGCACTTCTTCCGGCCCGGCTTCCTGGAGCAGCCCGAATGGCTGCCCGACGGTGAGGACGGCTCCCTCCTGCCGGAGACCCGCACCCTGCTCGACCTCCAGGACGAACTGCGGCCCTTCCTCCAGTGCTCGCTGCACGGCGTCGACGTGGGCGGCGCCTTCGTCGAGCTGACCCACGACCTGCCCGGACTCGCCCAGCGCGTCGCACACAGCGCCGCCCGCCTCGGCATCCCGCGCGAACTCGGCCCGTACGACACCCTGTACTGGCCGATGCTCGGGCCCGCCGTCTACCGCGTCCCGCCGCCGCGCACCGGCGACCTCACCGCCGCCATCACGGAGGCCGCCGTCGAGTCCACCTGGTTCCACCCCCAGCCGTACGGCACGGTGACCGCCATCGTCGAGGCGCCCATGTGGGGTGTCGACGCCGTCGAGGACCCCACGCGGCCCGCCGACCCCGACGCCGTGCTGCGCTCGGTGAGCCACACCCTGCGCCGCGACACCGAACACCTGGAGGGCGTCCTCGCGCGCCTGCGGCCCGGCCTGGGCACCTCGCCGGCGGTCGAGCGTCTCCTCGCCCCGGTCGACGACTATTTACTGGTCGGCCCCGGCATCGCCGACTCCTGGGACCCCGACGTGCGGGACTCCGCGACACGCGCCCTGCCGCCCCTCGACACCGCCCGACTGACCGCCCTGCGGCTCGCCGGACGCAGGGTCGCGCTGCGCACGGCCGGACTGCTGCACCAGCTCGTGACCGTCACCGGCCACGATCCGGGCGGTGTGCTGCCCGAGCTCGACCGGCTCATCGACCTGTGGTGCGCCGACTACCGTGACGGCTGCGGCGCGTACTGGATACCGGTGGCCCGCCAGGTCGAGTACCAGGCGCGCGTGGTGCTGGCCGTGTTCGACCTGGCGGAACGGCACGCGCGCGGGCCCTCCCCCGCGCGTGACTCCGGCTGGGGCGCTGTGTCGCGGCCCACCGCGCCCGTGCGCCGGGACTGACCCGGGGCCGGGCGACCGTTCCGTGGGTCAGGCGGCGCTGTCGCGCGCGTGACGGGCCGCCGCGACGACCGTACGGGCCTGGTGCTCGACCTGGTTCTCCAAGGGCACCCAGCGGGCCCGGAACCGCTCCGCGAAGGCGTCGCTCCAGGAGGCGACCAGGTCCGCCAGCAGGGGAACCTCGGAGTCGTCGACCTCCTGGAGCACACGCAGCAGCATCGACGCGGCCCGCAGCGGAAGGCGCCGGCCGAACGCGTCCACGCTGCCCACGTACGCCATCGTCGTGTCCGGCGGAGGCGCCTGCGACCAGTCCCCTGCGAGCCCGGGCACCAGCTCCAGCGCCCACTTCGCGGCCCGCAGCAACGGACCGTCGGGACCCGCCAGCCGGGGCGCGGCCCGGCCGAGCACCGCTTCCACCTGCATCGCGTCGGTCAGCAGCCGACCGGCCAGCCGGCGCAGCGCCGCGGTGGGGTCGGGGTGCGGCGCGGGATCGTCCACCAGGTCGCTCGCCCACATCGGCACCTCCACGACCGCCGTCAGACCGCCGTAGCGGTGGGCGTGGTACCAGGTGCTGTGCCGCGCGTCGTCCGGCATGCTCGGGTAGGCGGTGTCCGAGCCGGGCGCCGGCATCACATGCACCCCGGGCCCGGACGCGGGCCAGCCCGCCGCGTCCGACGCGGCCGTCTCGACGGGTATGTGCAGCTCCGCGGCCGATTTGGCGAACGGCTCGGCGAGACCGGGGATGTCCTTGGTCAACTGCACCCAGCTGCCGCCCAGATCGGTCCCGTGCAGGGTCACCTGGAGGTAGGGCCGCAGCTCGTCGATGACCCGGGTGAGCGCGCGGGTCTCCGGCGGCAGTCGGTCGGGCGGCAGGACGGAGGGCGACCACTCCGGCTGCTCGGGCCCCGCCGGTCGGAAGAAACCCAGATGGTAGTCGAGCAGCGTGCGGGGCGCGGGCGTCACATGCAAGCTCGCCCCGTCCGGGTCCGCGCAGAGCAGGAAGTGCCACGAGGTGTCCCTGCGCAACTCCCGCTGGAGGAGCGTGCGTTCGGCCAGGTGCAGCAGCGTCGAACCACCGGTCGGTTCGTTCGCGTGGGCGCCCGCCACGACGAGGACAGCGCGCCTCGCGTGGCCGACCGACAGCAGGTGGAGGGGTCTTCCCCCGCGGGAGACACCCACCTGCCTGAGGACACACAGGTCCGGTCGGTGGGCCGCCAACGCCCGTGCGGACGTGACGATTTCGGTCACACTGGGGTAGCGCAACTCCGGCAGGTGACTCACCCCCGACTTGTCCGCCCTGCGTCGCTTTTGGCAGTACTCCACGCTCTTGGAGAACTGTCAAGGATTTGACGGGGCGGCGCCAGAGGGCACCCGGCGGCACTTCTCCCCGCACCGGCACCCACCGGCCGCGCGGACCTGCCCGTCCCGCACCCACGCGCCGTCCCGAACCGGCGCGGAACGGCTCACCGGCCTGCGGAGAACCCGGCGGCGGCCCGCGAGGAGGCGCGGCGGAACCGTGCGCGCGACCGGTTCCGCGGCGCCACCTACCGCGGAGCCCGGCACGGTGATTCACCCGTACGGGCGTACGTGGACTGCGGCCTCCGGCGCGCGATGGTCGGCTGGGAGCAGCCCGCGCGCGGGTCCGGCGCGCAGACCCGAGATGGAGGCCCGCGGTGCTCTGTCCACACGGCCTTCCCGGTGAAGGCGCCCCGGCCGCCCTGCGCGCCGCCCCACCCCTGCCGACCGGCCCGCCGCCGGCACACGCCGTGGACCTGCCCGACACGCGTCCGGACGCCCCGCCCGCCGTCCCGACGGAGCCGCCGGGTCCCGCGCGAGGGGGCCCGTTCACGCCCCCGCCGGTCCAGGCCGCGCCCGCGGCCACCGCGCCGAGCCTGCTCGACCCGGGCACCGAGCGGGACCCGTACCCGCTCTACCGCACCCTGCGAGGCCGCTTCCCCCTGCTGTACGACGAGCCGTTCGGCGCCTGGCTGATCAGCCGGTACGCCGACGTGCGCGCAGCCCTCGCGGACCCCCGGCTCGCCGCTCCGGGGCCGGGACCCGCCCTGGCCCACCTGGACGTCGGCGCGCGGGACGCCCACCGGACCCTCGTGTCACCGGCGTTCCGGGACAGCGCGCTCGACACCCTGTCCGCCGGCGTCGAACGCACCGCGTACGTCCTGGCCCGCCGCCTGGCGGCCCGTCAGGAGGCCGATCTGGTGGCCGAGTTCTGCCAGTGGCTGCCCACCGCGGCGGTCGTCTCCGCCCTCGGACTGCCCTACGAGGCCACCGCGCGCGTGCACGCGCTGTGCAGGGCGGGCCTCGACCACCTCGGGGGACACCACCCCGCGTCGGCGGAACTCCTCGGCCCGCACATCGCCCGCCGCCGCGCCCACCCCGGCGACGACCTGCTGTCCCTGCTGAGCACGGCCCGGACCGACGGGCGGCCGCTCACCGAGGAGGCCGTGACGGGCGTGGCCGGGATCCTGCTGGGCGCGGGCGGCGGCACCACCGCACGGGCCCTCGCCACGTTCCTCGCCAACCTCCTCGACCACCCGCGCCAGTTGGACGCGATCCGGCACCGCCCCGAGCTGGCGGACGGTGCCTGGGCCGAGTCGCTGCGCCGCGATCCGCCCCTGCAGGTGGTGCCGCGCCGGGCCCTGGAGACGATCGGTCCGATCCCCGCCGGCGCCACCGTGGCCTGTCTCCTCGGTGCCGCGGGCCGCGACCCGGAACGGTTCGCGGACCCCGACCGCTACGACGCCTTCCGCGCCGACCCGGGCGCGCTCGCGTACGGCTCGGGACGGCACTTCTGCCCGGGTACCTCGCTCGCCCGGCTGACCGCGGTGCACGGACTGCGGGCCCTGCTCGACGTCCTGCCGCACCTCCGCCGGGCGCCGGGGGACCGGCCCCCGGCGGAGGGACTGGTCAGCCGCTCGCCCCGGACCCTGCCGGTCCGGCTGCGCTGACCCGCTCCAGCAGCACCGCGGGCGCCCGCCCGAAGAGGTCCGCCACGCGCGCGTGCCCGGTGAACACCCGCTCCGGAGCGTCCGGGGAGAGCACGTCGGCCCACCGCCCCTCCGGGAGCGCGAGACGCGTGTCGCCCCAGCCGCCCGCCTCCGCGAGCCGCAGCGACAGCCGGGTGACCGCAGTGATCACGTCACCGGACCGCACGAACGCCAGGCAGTGCCCGGCCGCGGGACCCTCGGCGGACAGCGGCGCGTACGTCGCCACGTCACCGAAGGCGTCGGGCCGGCGCGCCCGCAACCGCAGCGCGGCCACCGTGAGCGCCACCTTCTCCTCGGCTGTGTCCCGAGGTGCGAACGCCCCCCGGTTGTCCGGGTCGACCAGCGCCCGGTACTCGCCCTCCGTGCCCTGGTACACGTCCGGCACCCCGGGCATCGTCAGATGGACCAGAGCGGCCCCGAGGACGTTCGCCCGGACATGCGGCGCCAGCGACGTACGGAAGGCGGCCACGCGCCGCCCGGGAGGCCCGCACGGCCCCTGTGCCACGAACGCGGCCACCGCGTCCTCGTAGGCGGGGTCCCGCTCGGTCCAGGCGGTGTGCGTGCCGGCCTCCCGGATGTGTTTCAACAGCGCGTCCTGGACCCGTGCTTCGTAGACCGCGGCGGAGTCGGCCGCGTCGCCCCCGCCGGTGACTCCCTCCTCTGCGGGACCGAGGCCGAACACCGTCTGCCACGCGGCCCACGCCACCTGAGGGTCCGGCATCCCCGCACCTTCGCGGGACACCTCCTCCAGGACGTCGGACCAGCGGTCCGGGCACTGCGAGAGGACCGCGACGGCGGCGCGCACGTCGGCGCTGCGCTTCGTGTCGTGGGTCGACAGGACGGTGCCGGTGCCCGGCCAGTCGCGCTGCACGCGCGCACAGTAGGCGTGGAAGTCCTCCGGGGACACGGCGGGCCTGCCGGGATCGCCGCCCACCTCGTTCGCGGACAGCAACGGCACATAGCGGTAGAACGCGGTGTCCTCCACGGACTTGGCCCGCAGTGCCGACGACGTCTGCGCGAACCGGGCCCGGAACTCGGCCTGCTCCGGCCCGTCGCCGCCCCGGCCGAGCACCAGATCCCGTACGACGTCCACGGCGTGTGCCTCCTCCGGCACCGTGAACGTGGCCCTGGCCTCGTCGGCGGCCTGCTCGGTCACCACCAGGGAGGCGTCCGTGGACGGGTAGGGCCGGTACACCTCCAGGCGGACCAGGAGCTCGCGCAGCGCGGCGCCGAGCGCCCAGGGGGCGTGGTCGCGCAGGGCGGGGTCGGGGGAGGCGGCGCACAGCCGGCTCACCACGCGCGTGAGGCGGTCGACCTCCGTGGCCAGTTCGTGCGTGACCACCTTGTACGCGGCGCGCCGCACCGTCGTCTCCCAGTGGCCGCCCCGGTCGGCCTGCGGTGCCGCGAACCGCCGGTACTGGCCGAGCAACTGGCTCGCGCCCGCCGGATCGGCGAACAGGCCGTCGACCTGGTGCAGCGCGTCGTACCCGGTGGTGCCCGCCACGGGCCACGCGGCCGGGAGGGGCTCGCCGTCGGCGAGGATCTTCTCCACCACCGTCCACCGCCCGCCGGTCGCCTCGTGCAGCCGGCGCAGATACGCGTCCGGGTCCGCGAGGCCGTCCGGGTGGTCGATGCGCAGCCCCTCGACCACCCCCTCGTCGAGCAGCTCCAGGATCTTCCCGTGCGTCGCCGTGAACACCTCGGGGTCCTCGACCCGCACCCCGATCAGCTCCGAGATGCTGAAGAAGCGGCGGTAGTTCAGCTCGGTGCGGGCCACCCGCCACCACGCCGGGCGGTACCACTGGGCGTCAAGGAGCTGCGGCATCGGCAGCTTCTCGGTGCCCGCGCGCAGCGGGAACACGTGGTCGTAGTAGCGCAGTATGTCGCCGTCGACCTTCAGGTGTCCGATCTCGGCGCCGAGCCGGTCCCCGAGCACCGGCAGCAGGAGCCGGCCGCCCTGGGCCTCCCAGTCGATGTCGAACCACCGCGCGTACGGCGACTCGGGGCCCTCGCGCAGCACCTCCCACAGGGCGCGGTTGTGGCGCGGGGCCATCGCCATGTGGTTCGGCACGATGTCGACGACGAGGCCGAGACCGTGTTCCCGCGCGGTGCGCGCCAGCGAGCGCAGCCCCTCCTCACCGCCCAGTTCGGCCCGCACGCGCGCGTGGTCCACGACGTCGTAGCCGTGCGTCGAGCCCGGCACCGCCTCCAGGACGGGCGACAGGTGCAGGTGCGAGACGCCGAGCGAGGCCAGATACGGCACGGCCGCTTCGGCCCGTGCGAAGGGGAACTCCGGCTGGAGCTGGAGCCGGTACGTGGAGGTGGGTACGACGGGGGGCACCGGGCCGGGGACCACCGAGTCCGCCAACGCCGGTTCGGGACGCTCAGGTGTCATGGGGACTTACGTACCCGCCCCGCCGCCTTTCGTGTCACCCGGGCGGGCATATGGCACGCACGGCCTCGGGCGAGGGCACGTACGGGCCACGCCTCCGTGCCGGTGACGGGCACACACGAACGCGTGCGCCTCCGGGAAGGGAGGCGCACGCGCGTGTGCGGTCGCGGGCCGCTCCTAGGCGGGCCGCTGAAGCACCGTCATGCTCCGGTCGACGAGGGTCAGCCGGTCCCCCGCGTCGACCTTCGCGCCCGAGCCCGCGGCGATGCCCCCGGGCAGCGAGGTGTCGACGACGACCTGCCACTGGCGGCCGTGGTCGACCGGCACGACGAAGTCCAGGGACTTCGGCGACGCGTTGAACAGCAGCAGGAAGGAGTCGTCGGCGATGCGCTCCCCACGCGGGCCCGGCTCGGAGATCGCGTTGCCGTTGAGGAAGACCGACAGTGCCCGCGCCGTCGCGGAACCCCAGTCGTGCTCGGTCATCTCCTGGCCCTCGGGGGTGAACCACGCGATGTCGGACAGCTCGTCGTGGGTCCCCTGGACGGGCCGGCCGTGGAAGAAGCGCCGCCGCCGGAAGACGGGGTGGTCGCGGCGCAGCCACACCATCGCGCGCGTGAAGTCGAGGAGTTCGCAGTCCTCCTCGGGCCACGGTACCCAGGCCAGCTCGCTGTCCTGGCAGTACGCGTTGTTGTTGCCGCCCTGGGAGCGGGCGAACTCGTCGCCGTGGCTGAGCATCGGCACGCCCTGGGAGAGCATCAGCGTGGCGATGAAGTTGCGCCGCTGCCGGCCGCGCAGCGCCAGGACGCCCTCGTCGTCCGTCTCGCCCTCGGCGCCGCAGTTCCACGAACGGTTGTGGCTCTCGCCGTCGCGGTTCTCCTCCCCGTTGGCGTCGTTGTGCTTGTCGTTGTAGGAGACGAGGTCGTTCAGGGTGAAGCCGTCGTGGCAGGTGACGAAGTTGATGGAGGCGAGAGGCCGCCGCCCGTCGTCCTGGTAGAGGTCGGAGGAGCCGGTGAGCCGCCCGGCGAACTCGGCGAGCGTGCGCGGCTCACCACGCCACATGTCCCGCACGGTGTCGCGGTACTTGCCGTTCCACTCGGTCCACAGGGGCGGGAAGTTGCCCACCTGGTAGCCGCCCTCGCCGACGTCCCAGGGCTCGGCGATCAGCTTCACCTGGGAGACCACCGGGTCCTGCTGGACGAGGTCGAAGAAGGACGACAGCCGGTCCACCTCGTGGAACTGGCGGGCCAGGGTGGCCGCCAGGTCGAAGCGGAAGCCGTCCACGTGCATCTCGGTGACCCAGTAGCGCAGCGAGTCCATGATGAGCTGGAGCACGTGCGGGGAGCGCATGAGCAGCGAGTTGCCGGTGCCCGTGGTGTCCATGTAGTAGCGGGGGTCGTCCGCCAGCCGGTAGTACGAGGCGTTGTCGAGACCCCGGAAGGAGAGCGTGGGGCCCAGGTGGTTGCCCTCGGCCGTGTGGTTGTAGACCACGTCGAGGATGACCTCGATGTTCGCCTCGTGCAGGGCCCGGACGGCCGACTTGAACTCCAGGACCTGCTGGCCGCGGTCGCCCCAGGAGGCGTACGCGTTGTGCGGGGCGAAGAAGCCGATGGTGTTGTAGCCCCAGTAGTTGTTGAGGCCCATGTCGACCAGACGGTGGTCGTTCACGAACTGGTGTACGGGCATCAGCTCCAGCGCCGTGACGCCCAGTTCCGTCAGGTGTTCGATGATCGCCGGGTGGGCGAGGGCCGCGTACGTGCCGCGCAGTTCGTCGGGAAGCGCCGGATGGCGCATCGTGAGGCCCTTGACGTGGGCCTCGTAGAGCACCGTGTGGTGGTACTCCGTACGGGGGCGCCGGTCGTCGCCCCAGTCGAAGTACGGATTCACCACGACGGACGTCATCATGTGCGGGGCGGAGTCCAGGTCGTTGCGCTTGTCGGGCGACCCGAACGGATAGCTGTACACCTCCTCCCCCCACTTGATCGCGCCGGAGATCGCCTTGGCGTACGGATCGAGCAGCAGCTTCGCCGAGTTGGCGCGCTGCCCGTGCTCGGGCGCGTACCGCCCGTGCGCCCGGAAGCCGTAGCGCTGCCCGGGCATGACGCCGGGGAGGTAGGCGTGCCGGACGAACGCGTCCGTCTCGCGCAGCTCCACGGCCGTCTCCGAGCCGTCGTCGTCCAGCAGACACAGCTCAATACGGTCGGCGGCCTCCGAGAAGACCGCGAAATTGGTACCGGCACCGTCGTACGTGGCACCGAGTGGATATGCCTCACCAGGCCAGACCTGCATGGATATGACTCTTCCAGTAGTGCCGTGCCCCTGGGGGCGAGTCCGAGTCGAGTCTCCCCGAAAGTGATGGAACCTCCTATGACTTACACCCCTCTTACCCCGCGACCAGGCATACCTCGTATGCCGAACCAGTGGGGCTTCGAACGACTCCTGTCACCACAGGGGGAGTAGGGGGAAATGTGCGCAGGACAGTGCACCGCCATCTGGGCAAGGTGGTGGCGGGCGCGGCCATCGCGGTGGCCGGTACGGCCGTGATGATCGGCATCACCCTTCCGGGGTCGGCGGGGGCCGACGACACCGGCGGGGGCAAAGGAGGCGGGGGAACCGCCGAGCAGGCCGCGGAGCAGGGACAGGCACCGGACGGCGCGGTGCGTCCCGGTGTCGTCGAGCAGGCGCCGGCCCAGGGGGAGAAGGGCACCGGTCGTGACCCGCTGACCGACGACGAGATGAAGCGTGTCGAGCGCATCGCGGTGAGCCGGCAGCTCTTCAACTCCAGCGAGAACGTCGAGGGCGCGCGCGGACCGCAGCGCCTCGGCATCGACCTCACCGAACCCGAGACGTCGGAACTGGACGACCCGAACGCGCCGCGGCGCGCCGACGTCACGTTCTACGACTACAAGGACGACACGCTCGTCACCCGGACCGTCAACCTCGACACCGGGACGGTCGAGCACACGGGCGTCCAGCACGACGTGCAGCCGCCGATCAGCCGGGCCGAGATGACCGAGGCCGCCGACCTGCTGATCGCCGACCCGCTCGGCGCCGGCCTGAAGGCCGACTACAAGGACGCGACCGGCAAGGGCCTGACCTCGTCCGGACAGCTCATCCTGAACAGCATGGTCTACCGCGCCACGCCCGGCGCGCAGCCCGCCGTCCTGGACGCCTGCGGCGTGCACCGGTGCGTGCGGCTCTTCCCGAAGGTCAAGAACGGGCCCTGGATCGACAGCCGTGACCTGGTGATCGACCTGAGTGCCCGCAAGGTCGGCAAGCTCGGCTGAGCGCCGGCCGCCCGACCCTTCTTCCTTCCCACCTTCACCGCCTTCCGCAAGGAGTCACTTCCTCATGCGCGTCAACAGAAACAGCCGTGTCCGCAGCCGCGCGGCGGCGGGCCTCTCGGTGCTCGCCCTGGCCGCCGGCGCCACGACGGCCGCGGGACCGGCCGTCGCCCAGCCCAAGGCCGCCCCGGCACCGGCCCCCGACTGCAGCGCCGCGTACCGCATCGAGCAGAAGCTCGCCACCGGCACCACCTGGCGGATGTGCTGGCACTACGAGAGCGAGGCCGGGCTCGTCCTGGAGGACATCTCCTACCAGCCCCCCGGCGAGGCCGCTCCGATCAAGGTCCTCAGCACCGCCAAGCTCGCCCAGATCGACGTCCCCTACGACGACGGCTCCGTCGAGTACAGCGACCTGACGGGCGCCGGGTTCGGCCAGGGGCTGATGGACATGGCCCCCACCGAGTGCCCGGGCGGGACCATCAAGACGGTCAAGGTCCCCGAGGCCTGGGACCCGCAGCACGCGAACGTCAAGGGCCTGTGCACCACGACCCGTTCACGCGGCCACGCCTACCGGATGCAGGCCGACACGGGGAACAAGGTCTTCCAGAAGCAGGGCAAGGACCTGCTCGTCTACACCGTCAACAAGGTCGGCTGGTACGAGTACATCACCGAGTGGCGTTTCCAGGACGACGGCACCGTCAACATGAACGTCGGCGCCACCGGCAGCCTCTCGCCCGGTGACTACGACGCCGGTGACGGCCGCGGCTGGCCGCTCGGCAAGGGCGCCAAGGACTACGCCACCAGCCACAGCCACAACGTCTTCTGGCGGCTCAACTTCGGCCTCGACGGCTCGTCCAAGGCCAAGGTCGAGCAGTACGACTCCACGGTCAGCCCGCCCGCGCACGGTGCCGAGGCGCCCAGCAAGAAGACCACGCTCACCAAGGTCACCAAGGAGCTGGCGGGCGACGCCAAGAACTCGCGCTGGTGGCGGATCGTCAGCAACTCCGGCAAGAACAAGGACAACCACGCCCGCTCCTACGAGCTGGTCCCGGGCGCGACGACCAAGTACCTCGGCCGCACCTTCACCCAGCACGACGTCTACTTCACCGAGTACAACAAGTGCGAGCAGTTCGCCAGCGACAACCTGCGCAACTGCGGTGCCGGACACGGCAAGTCCGTCGACAAGTGGGTCGGCGGACAGACCCTCACGCACCCCGTGGTCTGGGTCAACGTGGGCTTCCACCACATCGCCCGTGACGAGGACCAGCAGCCCATGCCGGTCCACTGGCAGGGCTTCTCCATCGCCCCGCGCGACGTCACCGCTATGAATCCGCTCACTCCGCCGGAGCTGGCGAACCAGAACGGGCAAGCGCAACCGCGGTAGTTGGGAAACAGCCTGTCCATCGGGCTGCATCGCCGACCGCTCCCGGAGTACCCTTCCTTGATCGTTGATTGGGGCCTGGCCCCTGGGGATTGCTCGGGGGAGCGGAAGGCGGTGCGTGGGTGGGCTCGGGAGGGCTGGAGCTGCCTCCTGGTGACGAGGGTCACGAGGGGAACTCCACAGATGTCCCACCCGGCGCGGTGTCCCTGGCACGGCCGATGGAGATGGGATCCATTGGACCGGAACTGGACTGGGGTGCCGACGCCTGGCGCGAGGTGCGCACCCGCGCGCAGCGGGCCGGCCGCGCCTACATCTGGCTGAACCTGGTCGAACAGCGGCTGCGCGCGGTCGTGGCCGCCGTCCTGCGCCCCATCTACGAACCCGTCCACGGCGACGACTGGGTGGTCGCCGCCGCCGGACCCGCCGGACAGGAGTGGGTGCAGCGCGCGGTCGCCGTGCGGGAAGTCAGCCGCCGCAAGGGCTACTTGCTCGACCCGGCCGACGACAACGTGCTGAGCTTCCTCACCCTGCCGCAGCTGCGCGAGTTGATGGTGCAGCACTGGCCCTGCTTCGAGCCGTACTTCGACGAACGCCGCGACGTCGAACTCGCCCTGGACGAGCTCGAAGTGACCCGGAACGTCGTCTCGCGCAACCGTGCCTTGTCCGAGGCGGTCCTCGGACAGGCGGAGCGGGCCGCGGGGAAGCTTCTGGAGATCCTCGGCGCCGGCAGCGACGTGCCCTCCGCCCGCCGGCTGCCCGTCGACGCCGTCGAGGAACTCGTCGGCGACCGGTACGCGGACGTCGTCGGGGTCCACTCCGACCGCGTGCGGCTGCTCCGTCAGTTCCCCGCCGAGGACCTCTTCGGAGGCGCCCGCCGGCTCGACGCGATCGGCATCGGGCTGAACCTGCTGGTGCAGAACTTCTCCGGACGCAGGCTCGTCCGCCTCGCCGAGTCCGGCTGCCGGGTCCGCCTGCTGTTCCTGAACCCCGCCTCCAGCGCGGTGAAGCGCCGTGAGCGTGAACTCGGCATCAAGCGCGGCGAGTTGAGCCGCGCCGTCGAGATGAACATCCTGCACATGCGCCGGGTGCGGTCCAAGCTGCGGGACCCGGACGCCTTCGAGATCCAGGTCTTCGACGAGACCCCCCGCTTCACCGCCTACCTCGTGGACGGGGACGGCTCGGACGGCATCGCGGTCGTGCAGTCGTACCTGCGCCGTACGCGCGGCATGGAGGCGCCGGTGCTCGTGCTGCGGGGCGGCAGTCGAACGGTCAAACCGGACGACAAGGATGAAGAGGGTCTCTTCCCGACCTATCGCGAGGAGTTCGAGGTGGCTTGGGCTGATTCGCGGCCCGTGTCCTGAAAGGGCCCACCCGGCGCACGCACCCGTCCGGCGTCCGGCGGAACGCGGTCCCCGGATTGTCAGTGGCCCGTGCGATCGTGGAGACCACTGGGGGAAAGCACCACGAAGAAGGGGGGCCATCCATGGGCTGGCACCGGGAGCTGCTGATCGGCTTCGACCTGGAGACGACCGGGACCGATCCGCAGGAGGCGCGCATCGTCACGGGTGCCGTGATCGAGGTCAGGGACGGTGAGCCGAGAGGGCGCCGCGAGTGGCTGGCCGATCCGGGCGTGGAGATCCCGGCCGACGCGGTGGCCGTGCACGGGATCACGAACGAGCGGGCGGCCTCCGAGGGCCGCCCCGCCGACGAGGTCGCCGAAGCACTCGCCGACGTCCTCACCGGTTACTGGAAGACGGGCGTCCCCGTCGTCGCGTACAACGCCGCCTTCGACCTCACCCTGCTCTCCGCCGAACTGCGCCGCCACGGACTGCCGTCGCTGCGCGACCGGCTCGGCGGCAGCGACCCGGCGCCGGTCATCGACCCGTACACGATCGACCGCTCCGTCGACCGCTACCGCCGGGGCAAGCGCAACCTGGAAGCCGTCTGCACCGAGTACGGCGTGGCCCTGGACACCGCGCACGACGCCTCGGCCGACGCACTCGCGGCCGCCCGGCTCGCCTGCGCGATAGCCGACCGCCACCCCAAGGTGGCGACCCTCGGCCCCGCCGAACTGCACCGCAGCCAGATCGAGTGGTATGCCGCCTGGGCGGCCGACTTCCAGAGCTTCCTGCGCCGCAAGGGCGAGGCCGACGCCGTGGTGGACGGGACCTGGCCCCTGCGCGCCCTGGCCGACGAGCGCGTCTGAGCCCGCCCGCCCGGCCGTCGTCCGCCCTGCCCCGCTCCGCCCCTGAAGGGCTCCGGCGTGCGGGTCAGAAGGGGTACCAGCGCACGGTCTCGTCGCCGTCCCGCAGCGAGGCGACCCGGCGTTCGAACTCGGCCCGCGCCTTGGGGCCGGTCGGCGCGTGCTGGGCGACCCAGGCGCAACTGGCGGTCTCCCGGGCGCCCCGCAGTACCGAGCAGCCCTCCCACTCCCGGACGTCCCAGCCGTAGGTCCCGGTGAACGCGTCGTACGCCTCGGTCGGAAGTCCGTAGCGGTCGCGGGAGAGCGCCATGACCACCAGGTCGTGCTCGCGCAGATCCGCGGAGAAGGTCTCCAGGTCGACCAGCACCGGTCCGTCCGGGCCGACATGGACGTTGCGCGGCAGCGCGTCTCCGTGGATCGGGCCCGGCGGCAGATGCGGGGTGAGCGCGGTGGCGGCCGAGGCGAAACCGTCCCGCCGCTCCCGCAGGTACGCGGCGTCCGCCGGGTCGATCGCGTCGCCCGCCAGGCGCAGCCAGCGCTCCACACCACCGAGGAGTTCTCGGGGCGGCAGGGCGAAGCCGGGGGAGGGCAACGCGTGCACGATCCGCAGCAGTTCGGCCAGATCGCGGGGCTCGGCGGGGCGTACGGCATCGGGCAGCCGGTGCCACACCGTCACCGGGTGTCCGTCGACCAGCAGCGGCGCGGGCTCGGCGGCCCGCACCGCGGGAACGTCCGAGGCGGCGAGCCAGCCCGCGATGTCCAGTTCCCGCCGTGCGCGGTCGAGGAGTTCCGCGTCCCGGCCCACCTTCACCACCAGGTCACCGGCGGCGAACACCGCGTTCTCGCCGAGCGCGAGGAGCGTCGCGTCCCGCGCCGACCCCGGCAGTACGTCCGCCGCGGCCAGTACGTCCCGCGCCCGTGCCTCGTCCATCGCTCGCCTCCGTGTCCTCGCGCGGCCCGCGCGCTGTCGCTCGTCACGGCGTCGGGTTCACGCCATCCGTCCGCCAGTGTCGCATTGCCACAGGTCGGACCACGTGCACGGTGTCTTGACGACCCACAGCGCCTTCACGACCATGACGGGGGCCGCCGGGACGGCCGGACCCCGTGAGCCGCCCGAAGGAGCTGAGTGACGTGACCTTGACGGCCAGGACGGAGCGGTCGGCGCGGGGAGCGCCCCGCGCCACGGGCCGGGACGGCAGTCCCGCGGATCACGGCGCCTGGTTCCTGGTGCTGCCCGCGCTGATCCCCATCCTGGTGCTGAGCGTAGGACCGCTGCTGTACGGGATCGGGCTGGCGTTCACCGACTCCCAGTCCGGACGGACGGCGCCCACGCAGTGGGTCGGCGCTCTGAACTTCCGGGACCTGCTGCACGACACCCTGTTCTGGGAGTCGTTCCGGATCGGTCTGGTGTGGGCGGTCGGGGTGACCGTCCCGCAGTTCCTCCTCGCCCTCGGGCTGGCCCTGCTGCTCAGCCAGGACCTGCGGCTGCGCTGGCTGGCCCGCGCCCTCGCGATCGTCCCCTGGGCCATGCCCGAGGTCGTCGTCGGCATCATGTGGCGGCTCGTCTACAACCCCGACGCGGGCATCCTCAACGAGACCCTGCGCGACCTCGGTCTCGGTGACGGCCGCGACTGGCTGAGCGGACTCGGTACCGCCCTTCCCGCGGTCGTCGTCGTCGGTGTCTGGGCGGGCATGCCGCAGACGACCGTCGCGCTGCTCGCCGGACTCCAGAACACCCCGCGTGAACTGCACGAGGCCGCGGCGATGGACGGCGCGGGCGCCTGGCGCCGCTTCCTGACGGTCACCTGGCCCGCGCTGCGACCGGTCGCCCTCGCGATCACCGCGCTCAACTTCATCTGGAACTTCAACTCGTTCGCGCTGGTCTACGTGCTGACCAACGGCGGTCCGGGCGGGCGGACGCGACTGCCGATGCTCTTCGCCTACGAAGAGGCCTTCCGCTACGGGCAGTTCGGCTACGCGGCGGCGATGGGCTGTGTGATGGTCGCGGTGATCTCGGTGATCCTCGCCCTGCGGCTCGTGGCCACGCTCAGGGGAGGCGACGACACGTGAGGACCCGCAAAGGAGCCCGCGCCGGCCAGTACGCGGCACTGCTCTGCTATCTCGTCTTTCTCGCCTTCCCCTTCCTCTGGCTGATCTCCACCGCCTTCAAACCGGCCCGGGAGCTGGCGAGTCTGCACCCGACGTGGATCCCCCACGACCCGACGCTCGCCAACTTCCGGCAGGCCTTCGACGAGCAGCCGCTGCTGCGCGCCGCGCTCAACTCCCTGACGGCGGCTCTCGGCGCTTCCTTGATCGCCGTGGTGATCGCGACGCCGATGGCCTACGTCATCGCGCGGCACCGCACCCCGCTCGCGAAGGCCGCCACCGGGTGGGTCGTGGTCAGCCAGGCCTTCCCCTTCGTCCTGGTGATCATCCCGCTGTTCCTCGTGCTCAAGAACCTGCGGCTGATCGACTCGATGACGGGACTGATCATGGTGTACGTGGTGTGGGCGCTGCCGTTCGCGCTGTGGATGCTCGTCGGATACGTACGGGCGGTTCCCGCCGAGCTGGAGGAGGCCGCGGCGGTCGACGGCGCGGGCAGGGTGCGCACGCTGGTGTCCGTCACCGCGCCGCTGCTGGCGCCGGGCATCGTGGCGACGGCGCTGTTCGCGTTCATCAGCGCCTGGAACGAGTTCTTCTTCGCGCTGGTCCTGCTCAAGACCCCGGAGAAACAGACGCTCCCGGTCATCCTCACGCACTTCATCGGCGCGGAGGGCGTCGCGGACCTCGGACCGTTGGCCGCGGCGGCGTTCCTCGCGACCCTGCCGTCCCTGGTGGTGTTCGCGCTCATCCAGAAGCGGATCACGGGCGGCATGCTCGCCGGGGCGGTGAAGAGCTGATGCGCACACGGCTCCTGACGGTCCTCGCCGTCCTCGGCCTGCTCCTCACCGCCTGCACGGACGACGGCGGCGGGCGCGCGCACGGTGTGATCACGTTGCGCTTCCAGTCCCTGGCCTGGCAGCAGGACTCCGTCACCGCCAACAAGGAGCTGGTGAAGGAGTGGAACGCGAGCCATCCCGGCGTCAAGGTCGATTACGTGCAGGGCAGTTGGGACAGCGTCCATGACCAGCTGCTCACCTCCTTCGAGGGCGGCGAGGCGCCGGACATCATCCACGACGCCTCGGACGACCTCGCGGACTTCGCGTACGGCGGCTACCTCGCCGACCTGCGCGGGCTGCTGCCGACTCGGCTGAAGTCGGAGATCCCGCAGCGGAGTTGGGAGGCGGCCACCTTCGGTGACGGGGTCTACGGCGTGCCCTTCCTCCAGGAGCCGCGCGTCCTCGTCGCCAACTCCCGCCTGCTGAAGGCGTCCGGAGTGCGCGTCCCCACCCCGGACAGGCCCTGGAGCTGGGGCGAGTTCCGCTCGGTGGCGAAGAAGCTCACCGGGAAGGGCACGTACGGCGTCGCGTGGCCGCTGAAGGAACCGGTCTCGGCCACGCTCAACCTCTCCCTCTCGACAGGCGGTCGGCTCTTCCACCGGGGCGCGGACGGCAAGGTGACCGTGCGGTTCGGGGACGCCGACGCCGTGGTGCCGCGGACCGTGCGCGACCAGGTGGCCACGGACCACAGCGCGTCGGGCACCACGCTCGGCATGGGCGGGTCCGACACGCTCCCCGGCTTCTTCGGCGGCAAGTACGCGATGGTCCCCCTCGGCCTCTCCTACCGTCAGCAGATCGCGCAGCAGGCCCCGAAGGGCTTCGACTGGCAGGTGCTGCCCGCGCCCGCAGGAGCCGACGGCCTCACCCAGGGGGTGAGCCCGCAGACGCTCTCCATCGCCGAGGACAGCCCGCACAAGAAGGAGGCCGCCGCGTTCCTCGACTTCCTGTTGCGGCCGAAGAACATGGTGCGGCTCGCCCTCGGTGACTGGATGCTGCCCACCGGCACGCAGGCGCTGCGCGATCCGGCCCTGCACACCGCGAAGAACGACTGGGCCACCGGCACCGCGCTCGCGGACCGGCTGCGCCCCGCGCCCGCCCAGTCCGTGCGCGGCTATCCGGAGTGGAAGGACAAGGTGGCGACCCCCGCGTTCCAGGAGTACTACAGCGGCGCGATCGGACTCCGTGAGCTGCGCGAGCGCCTGGAGAGGGACGGGAACCTGGTGCTGGCCCGCTACCAGCGCTGAGGCAGCTCGCCTTAATAAATGGACGAGACGTCTCGTCTCGCTTATGGTCGACGCATGACCAGTCGACCTGCCCATATCGCCATGTTCTCCATCGCCGCGCACGGCCATGTGAACCCGAGCATCGAGGTGATCAGGGAACTCGTCGCCCGCGGCCACCGGGTCACGTACGCGATCCCGCCCGCCTTCGCCGACAAGGTCGCCGAGGTCGGCGCCGAACCGAAGCTCTGGGACTCGACCCTGCCCACCGACGACGACCCGGACGCGTGGGGGACCGAGCTGATCGACAACATCGAGCCCTTCCTCGCGGACGCCCTCCAGGCCGAACCGCAGCTCGCCGCGGCCTACGCGGGGGACGAGCCGGACCTCGTGCTGTACGACATCACGGCCTATCCCGCCCGCGTGCTCGCCCACCGCTGGGGCGTCCCCCTCGTGCAGCTCTCGCCGAGCATGGTGGCCTGGGAGGGCTACGACGAGGAGGTCGGCAAGCCCTTGTTCGAGCCGCTCAAGCAGACCCCGCGCGGCAAGGCCTTCTATGAGACCTTCGCCGGCTGGATCGCCGGGAACGGCATGGACCTGAGCGTCGAGGACTTCATGGGACGCCCCGACCGCTGTCTCGTGCTCATCCCGCGGGCCCTGCAGCCCAACGCGGACCGGGTCGACGAGGAGCGCTACACCTTCGTCGGCGCCTGCCAGGGCGACCGCGCCGAGCAGGGGGAGTGGCGGCGGCCCGCCGGTGCCGGGCGGGTGCTGCTCGTGTCCCTGGGCTCCAGCTTCACCAAGCAGCCCGCTTTCTATCGCGCGTGCGCGGAGGCGTTCGCGGACCTCCCGGACTGGCATGTCGTCCTGCAGATCGGCACGTTCGTCGACCCCGCGGAGCTGGGCGAGCTGCCGGGCAACGTGGAGGTGCACTCCTGGGTACCGCAACTGTCCGTCCTGCGCCAGGCCGACGCGTTCGTCACCCACGCGGGCGCGGGCGGCAGCCAGGAGGGCCTCGCCACCGCCACCCCGATGGTCGCCGTACCGCAGGCGGCCGACCAGTTCGGCAACGCGGACATGCTCCAGGCGCTCGGCGTCGCCCGCCACCTCCCGACGGCCGAGGCGACGGCCACGGCGCTGCGCGAGGCGGTCCTCGCGGTGGCCGACGATCCCGAGGTGGCGCGGCGGCTCGAGGAGATCCGGGAACGGATGGCGCGGGAGGGCGGCACCCACAGGGCGGCGGATCTCGTCGAGGCGCAATTGCGCGGCTGAGCCGGCACGACGGCACGACGGCACGGCGGCGGTACGGAAAGGCCCCCGGAATGTCACCGTCCAGGGGTCTTTCGGTGCCGCCGCGTCATGGTTGCGCCTGAACAGTGAAGTCCTGGCGCGCATTGGATAACGGTCGGGCATTTGTGTAACGCTCAGGTAACGCGGGCCTCACCGGGCATATCCATGGACCCGGTAATCAAGGAGACCGTTACCCCTTCCAAAAGGTTGCACGGGGCGGATCTTGCGACTTCGGCCACCGGATTCTTAGCGTGAGGTTAATTCCAGTCGAACACCAGGAAGTTGACCCATGCGATCCACACGCCGAGACATACCGCACCTCGCCGAGGTACGCCGCATCACGGAGAAGAAGCGCGACGCCTGGTGGACGGTGCTGCTCGTCGATCCGGTCGCCACTCCTCTGGTGCGGCAGCTCGCCCTGCGGACGCGGGTCACCCCGAACCAGATCACCTGGGGCGCCTTCCTGCTCGGACTGGCCTCGGCGGCCTGCTTCGCGCTCGGCGACTGGCGCTGGCTCGTCGCGGGCGCGGTCATCTACCACGTGAGCTTCATCTTCGACTGCATGGACGGCAAGCTGGCCCGGCTGACCGGTCAGGGCTCGGTGTTCGGCGCCTGGCTGGACTTCGTCTTCGACCGCATCCGGGTGGCCGTGTGCGCGGTGGCGCTGATGGGCGGCCAGTACGAGCGCACGGGAGAGACGCTGTACATCTGGCTGGCGCTCGCCGTCGTCGGCCTCGACACCCTGCGCTACATCAACTCCCTGGAGATCTTCAAGATCCGCCATTCGATGCGGAAGCAGATCAAGTCGAGGATGCGGGAGGCGCGCCGCGCGGAGAACCAGGCCGAACTGAGCTTCATGGAGGACCTGCTGCGCGACAACCCCGAGGCCGACATCGAGCAGGACATGACGAGGGCCGAGGAAGCCGCCGCGACGCAGAACACGCTGGAGAACGCGGCAGGGACGCCGGTGGACGTGACGCCCGTCGCCCCGGCCCGTGTCATCGACCTCCAGCAGGAGTTCCGCCGGCGATTCCCGACCTATCTGCGGCTGCGTTCCTTCCTGCTGCGGCACCGCATTCGCGCCCACCTGGTGAGCGGCATCGAATTCCAGATGGGCGTCTTCATGATCGGCCCGCTGCTCGACTCCGTGATGGGGGCGACCATCGTCTCCGGAGTGCTGCTCCTCGTCTTCGAACTCGCCATCATCTACAAACTGCTGCTGTCCACCCGGGACTTCACGCGCACGATCGACTCCTTCGAGCGCGACTCGGTGGCCAAGGCCGCCTGAGCCCTCCTCGCCCTCGCGGCGGGACGGCGAGGTGGCCGGGGCGAACGCGCGCCCCGGCCACCCGATCCGACCGGCCCCCGGCGCCGCCGCCGACGGGCCGGTCCCGTGTCAGGCCCCCACCCGCTCGCCCTCCACCGCCGTCGGAGGGGTCGGTGCGACCGCCTCGGCCGCCTCGTCGTGGGTCAGGTCGGGCATCCGGTTCAGCCACTTCGGCAGGTACCAGTTGCGCTCGCCGAGCAGCGCCATCACGGCGGGGAGCAGGACACCCCGGATGATCGTCGCGTCGATGAGCACCGCGGCCGCCAGGCCCACACCCATCTGCTTCATGGACTGCATGGACAGCGTCCCGAAGATCGCGAAGACGGCGACCATGATGACGGCGGCGCTGGTGACCACGCCCGCGGTGGTGACCACCCCGTGCCGGATGGCGTCCTTGGTGTCGCGGCCCCGCAGCCGTGCCTCACGGATCCGGGAGACCACGAACACGTGGTAGTCCATCGAGAGCCCGAAGAGGATCACGAAGAGGAACAGCGGCAGCCAGGCCACGATGGCCCCGACGCCCTCCGCGCCCACCAGGGAGGCGCCCCAGCCGTGCTGGAAGACGGCGACCAGGATTCCGTACGCGGCGGCCACCGACAGCAGGTTGAGCACGATCGAGGTGATCGCGATCGTCAGCGAGCGGAACGAGACGAGCATCAGCAGGAAGGCGAAGACGACCACGAAGGCGAAGACCGGGGTCACCGAGCCGATCAGCTGGTCGTTGAAGTCGTGCGATCCCGCGACCTGTCCGGTGATCGGCGCCTGGACGCCCTCGACCTTGCCGAGTGTCTCGGGACGCACCGTGTCCCGCAGCAGTTGCAGGCTCTTCTCCGCCTTGTCCTGGTCGGAACCGCCGACCAGCGGTACGTACACGAAGGCCACGTTGTGCTCGGCGTGCACCTTGATGTCGACCGGCCCTCGTGAGGCCCCCGAAACGACCGCCTGCTCACGGAAGTCGGCGAGCGCCGCCTTCACGTCGCCGGCGTTGATGTTCCGCGCCTTGACGACCACCTCGGCGGGCTCGGAACCGCCCGGGAAGGCGTCGTTGACCCGGTTGTAGGTGCCCACGATGGGCAGCGAGTCACCGAACTCCTGGTCCAGGGTGAGCTGCTGGGTCTTCATGCCCAGCGCCGGAGCCGCGATGGCGAGCAGGGCGCCCGTCGCGACCACGAGGGAGATCGCGGGCCTGGCGAGCACGACCCGCAGGACCGCGCCCCAGAACCGGCTGCCCTCCGCGGCCGGACGACGGTTCGTCCGGCCTCCGTTCGCGTCGCGCCGCTTGGCCCGGTGCAGGAACGGCACGCGGCCCTTCTCGACGCGTTCGCCGAGCAGGGAGAGCAGCGCGGGCAGCACGGTGACCGAGCCGACCATGGCGACCGCGACGACCATCAGCGAGGCCAGACCCATCGCCTCGAACTCGGCGAGCCCGGTGAAGAGCATGCCCGCCATCGCCACGCACACCGTGACACCCGAGACGATGATGGCGCGGCCACTGGTCGCGGCGGCGATCCGCAGAGCGGTCGCGGCGTCCCGTCCGGCCTCGCGCTCCTCGCGCTCACGCCGCAGGTAGAACAGGCAGTAGTCGACGCCGACGGCCAGACCCACCAGGAGCATCACGGAGTTGGCCGTGTCGCTCATCGGCATCAGATGGCTGACGACACCCATGAGGCCCATCGTCGCCATGATGGCGGTGACCGCGAGCGCGACCGGGAGCAGCGCCGCCACCAGCGCGCCGAACGCGATGAGCAGGATGCCCAGCGCCACCGGCACGGCGGACAGTTCGGCCTTCTGGAAGTCGTCGCCGAACGCGTCGTCGTACTGCTTCATCATGCTCGCGCCGCCGATCTCCTCGATCCGCAGCCCGGCGTGGTCCTTGCGGACGCTCTCGACGGCCTTCAGCACGGGTTCGACGCGCTCGCCCGCCGTGTCGGAGTCGCCGCGCATGTCGAACTGCACGAGCGCGCTGCGGCCGTCCTTGGAGATCGTCCCGGTGTCGTACGGCGAGGTCACGTCGGTGACCTTGCCGGTGGCGTCGACGGCCTCGACGACAGCGGCGACAGCGCTCCTGAAGTCGGAGTCCGTGGCCCTGCCGGCCGCGTCCTTCGCCTGCACGAGCACCGACTCACTGGCCGGCTCCTCGATACCGGCGTCCTCGATGATCTTGGCCGCGGTGTGCGTCTCGCCCTTGAGCTGGTCGCTCTCGTTGACGTCGACTCGGCCCGCCGCCGAGCCGAGACCCATCGCCAGCACGACGAACAGCACCCAGATCCCGACGGCCGCCCATCGGTGCCGGGCGCTCCAGCCGCCTGCCCGGGCGGCGATGCCCCGCACCCGTGTGTGTCCGTTTGCCATGACGAGCCAGCCCCCTTGTGCGTGGTGACGGCCCCTGCCGTCACCTTCCACCTCGACGGTATGGGCCGCGTAAGAGCGTCTCGTCGTGCTGTCCGGTGAGCCCCGGGCCCGGCGTCTCCTCCCCGCGGACCCCGACGACCTCCGCACTGCGGAGGAGCAAGCCCCTTACATCTAACGGGAGTTCTCGGGGGCGTCGGTCAGGGGCGTGGACATCTACGCGCCCGGCTCGGACATCACCTCCGACCGGAACACCTCGGACTCCGCCCCCCACACCATCTCCGGCACCTCGATGGCCACACCCCCCGCCACGGGTGCCGCCACCGTCGATCTCGCCGGTCACCCGGACGCCGCGCCCGCCCAGGTCTCCGTCACTCTCACCGGCGGCGCCACCGCCGACACGATCTCCCATCCGAGCGCGGGCACGCCCGACACACTCCTGAGGGTCGTCGAGTAGCCCCATGGGCCGCGGCCGTCGTGCCCACCCCCACGGGGCACGACGGCCGCTTTATGGTGTGCGGATGACGACGACGTACGCGGCGCTGTTGCGCGGCATCAATGTGGGCGGCGCGAAGAAGGTGCCGATGGCCGAGCTGCGCACCCTGATGGAAGGACTCGGGCACGGCGACGTCCGTACGTATCTCCAGAGCGGGAACGCCGCGTTCAGCAGCGCGCACGGTGACGAGGAGAGCCTCGCCGCCGAACTGTCCACGGCCATCGAGCAGCGGTTCGGGTTCGGCGTCGGCGTCCTCGTCCGCGACCACCGTTACCTGAAGGCCGTACGGGAGGCTTGCCCGTTCCCCGCCGCCGAGCTGGAGGCCAAGCAGGTGCACGTCACCTACTTCTCGGACCCCGTCGACGCCGAACGCTTCGCCTCCGTCGAACCCGCGGCCTTCCTCCCCGAGGAGTTCCGCCTCGGCGACCGCGCCCTGTACCTGTACGCGCCCGACGGCCTCGGCCGGTCCAAGCTCGCGGAGGTGCTGGCCAGGCCCCGGCTGCTCAAGGGTGTCCTCGCCACCACGCGGAACTGGAACACCGTCGTCAAACTGGAGGAGCTGACCGGTGTCTGAGCGCAACCCCGCCGTCGAGGCCGCCGTCGAGGGCGAACTGCGCCTGCTCGACCCCGAGGTCCGCCGCTCCGCCGACCTCGTCGGCGCCCTGCTGCACCCCGACTTCTACGAGTTCGGCTCGTCCGGCCACATCTGGGACCGCGCCTCGATCATCGCTGCCCTGGCCGCCGAGACGGAGACCGGCGGCCACAGCACCACCTCGCGCATGAAGGGGGCCCAGCTCGCCGCGGACCTCGTGCACCTGACGTTCGACACCGACAACAACGGCCGCCGCGCGCACCGCAGTTCGCTGTGGCGACGCTCCGGCGACGCCTGGCTGCTCTACTTCCACCAGGGCACCCCCTTCGGCGCCACCGAGGCCTGACCGGCTGCGGCATTCCGGGTGGCCGCTACACCCTTCTGTGCGAGGCTCGTCGTATGCGCTACATCATCATCGGGGCGGGAGCGGTCGGCGGGGCCGTCGGCGGGCGGCTGGCCGAGGCCGGGCACGAGGTCGTCCTCGTCGCGCGGGGAGCCCACCTGACGGCGCTGCGCGCCGACGGCCTGCGGCTCGTGACCCCCGAGGGCCCGCGCGTCCACCGGCTCCCCGCCGTGGAGGGGCCGGCCGAACTCGGCGAACTGCGCCCCGACGACGTGCTCGTGCTCACCGTCAAGACCCAGGACGGCGAGACCGCGCTCAGGGACTGGGGGTCCGCGCCCGTGGCGGGCGGCGGTTGGGCCGCGGAACGGCTGCCGGTCGTGTGCGCGCAGAACGGCGTGGAGAGCGGGCGTCTCGCGCTGCGCCGCTTCCACCGGGTCTACGGCGTCTGCGTCTGGCTGCCCGCGACCTTCGTCGAACCCGGCACGGTCGCCGCGGCCGGCAGCCCGCTCACCGGCATCCTGCACCTCGGCCGGTATCCGGACGGCACCGACGACACGCTCCGCCGGATCGCCGCCGACCTGGAGACGGCACACTTCGAGGCGCCGGTCGTGCCGGACGTCGCGCGCTGGCAGTACGCCAAACTCCTCGGCAACCTCGCCAACGCGATCGAGGCGGTCAGCGGCGTCCTCACCCGCGAGGAGGGGCTGGAGCTCTTCAACCGGGTACGGGCGGAGGGCACCGCGGTCCTGGACGCCGCCGAGATCGCGTACGCCGGCGAGGAGGAGCAGACCAGGGCCCGCGGCGACAAGATCACCTTCAAGCCCTTCGACGGCTCCCCGCGCCGCGGCGGTTCCTCCTGGCAGTCCCTCGACCGCGGCACCGGCACCATCGAGGCCGACTACCTCAACGGCGAGATCGCCCTGCTGGGCCGGCTGCACGGTGTACCGACCCCGCTCAACGACCTGCTCCAGCGACTGGCGAACAGCTTCGCCCGCGAACGCCGGCCCGCGGGGTCGATGCCGATGACGGAACTGGTCCGCCTCGCCGACGAGGCTGTCGCGTCCGCCCGGGAAGGCGGGGCGGCGCGTCCCCGCTGAGGACGCCGGCGGGCGCACGGCCGAACAGCGGGACCGGAGCGGAATTGGACCAGGAAAGATGCTCCCGATCGGCCCAGGACTCTGTACCGGTGTGTCCCTACCCTGGACCGTATGACGACCGCCGCACCCACCCGCGTCGACTTCTGGTTCGACGCCGCCTGCCCCTTCGCCTGGATCACCTCGCGCTGGATCCTCGAGGTCGAGCGGCTGCGCCCCCTCGACCTCCGCTTCCACCCGATGAGCCTGTACCTGCACAACGCGGGCAACGAACTCCCCGACTGGTACCGGGACCTGGTCGACCGGTCCATCGGTCCGGTCCGCGTCGCGGTGGCCGCGGCCGAGCGGCACGGCGACGGGGTGCTGCGGGACCTGTACACCGCCTTCGGCACGCGCATCCACGAGCGCGGGGTCAAGGACTTCGACACCGTGGTCGCCGAGTCCCTCGCCGAGCTGGGACTCCCGGCCGAACTGGCGGACGCGACATACGACTCCGCGTACGACGAGGCGGTGCGGCGCGGTCACGACGCGGGCAGGGAGCCGGACTCCGGGTCCTATGTGGGGACGCCCACCCTCCATGTCGACGGGACGGTGTGGTTCGGGCCGGTGCTCCGGGCGGTCCCGCGCGGCGAGCGGGCGGCCGAACTCTTCGACAGCTTCCGCGTCCTGGCCGCCGACCCGGACTTCTTCGAGCTCAAGCGGACCCGCACCGGCGGTCTCTCCTTCGACTGAGCGGAGCGCCGAGGGGTCCCGGCCGCGCGTCAGGCGCCGAGCGCCGCCAGGGCCGGCATCCGGGCCTCGTCGTAGCGGTCCAGCAGGACCCGGGCCACCTCCGGCGCGGGGCCGAGGACGTCGGCGAGGACGTCCGCCTGTTCCGCGCCCCGCGCGATGCGGTCCGGGAGGAAACCGGGCGCCAGCACGTACGGAGCGACGGCCACGCGTTCGCAGCCCAGCGCCCGCAGGTCACGCACCGCGTCCTCGGTACGCGGCAGGGACGCGGAGGCGAACGCGGGCCGCACGGCGCACCAACCGGTGTGCCGCCACTCCCGCGCGATTGCTGCGATCACCGCGATCGCCTCCGGGTCGGTGGACCCCGCCGAGGCCAGTACGACCCCGGTCGAGGACTTGTCGGCGGGCGTCAGCCCCGCCTCGTACAGCCGGCGTTCGAGCGCCGCCGTCAGCAGCGGCGACGGGCCGAGCACCTCGGCCTGGCGCACCCGCATCCGGGACGGCGCCTCGCGCAGCACCGCGGGGATGTCCGACTTGGCGTGGAAGGCACGCGTCAGCAGCAGCGGCAGCGCCACCACGTCCCGCACACCCTCCGCGTCCAGAGACGTCAACACGGCTTGGACGGACGGGATGTTGAAGTCGAGGAAACCCGTCTCCACGCGCAGGCCCGGGCGCGCGGCACGCACCCGTCGTACCAGGGCGTGCACCGTCGCGGCGTGCCGCGGATCGCGGCTGCCGTGGGCGATGACGACGAGGACGGGACGCTCGGGCCTGCTCATGACGGTGTCAGCCCTTCACCAGGAGTCCGCGGCTGCGCAGCACCCACCGCTCCACCGGGCTGAAGATCAGCAGGTCGATGGCGATGCCGACGAACAGGATGAGGAAGATGGCGAGGAAGACCATCGACATGGAGCTGGCGTTGCGGCCGTTCTCCAGCAACTGACCGAGACCCACGCCGAGGTCGGGGGAGGAGGCGATGATCTCCGCGGCCATCAGCGACCGCCAGGAGAACGCCCAGCCCTGCTTCAGACCGGCGAGGTAGCCGGGCAGCGCGGCCGGCATCACGACGTGCCAGGTGCCGCGCAGGCCCGTCGCACCCATCGTGCGGCCCGCCCGCAGGAACAGCGGCGGCACCTGGTCCACGCCCGACACCAGACCGTTGGCGATCGAGGGGACCGCGCCCAGCAGGATCACCGCGTACATCATCGAGTTGTTCAGACCCAGCCAGATCACGGCCGGCGGCACCCAGGCCACCGACGGGAGAGACTGGAGACCGGACAGGATCGGGCCGATCGCGGCGCGCACGAACTTCACCCGGGCGACCAGCAGACCCAGCGGGGTCCCGATCACCAGGGCGAACAGGAAGCCGAGCAGACCGCGGGAGACGCTGGTCCAGATGTAGTCGAGCAGCGTGCCCTTGAGCCAGGCGTCCTGCACCTCGGCCCAGACGTCCGACGGCGAGGGCAGCTTGGTCGGGTCGTCGACGATCTTGAAGGTGATCAGGGCCTGCCAGGCGACCAGCACCACCGCGGCGGCGATGAGCGGCGGCAGCACCTTCTGCCGGAACGTCGTCCCGTAGGACCTGCGGCGGGTGACGGAGGACTCCAGCGCGTCGAGTCCCGCCTCCAGACCGCCCAGCCCGTCGGTCTCCTTGACGGCGGCGTCGGCCTTGGTCTCAGTGCTGGCCATGGCGGCGGATCTCCCCACGCAGTTCTTCGGTGATCTCGATGGACAGTTCGGCCACGGGCGCGTCCTCGATGCGGCGCGGCTGCGGGATGTCGACCGTCCACTCGCGGGCCACGCGCCCCGGACGCGACGACAGCAGGACCACGCGCTGCGCGAGTCGCACCGCCTCGCGCACGTTGTGCGTGACGAACAGGACGGACACACCCGTCTCGCGCCAGATCCGGGTCAGCTCGTCGTGCAGCACGTCCCGGGTGATCGCGTCCAGCGCCGCGAACGGCTCGTCCATCAGCAGGATCTGGCTGTCCTGTGCGAGCGCCCGCGCCAGTGCCACCCGCTGGCGCATACCGCCGGACAGCTCGTGCACCCGCTTGCCGTACGCGCCCTGCAGCCGGACGAGTCCGAGCAGTTCCTCGGCCCTGTCGCGCCGCTCGGCCTTCGGAACTCCCCTCAGACGCAGGGCGAGTTCGATGTTCTTGCCCGCGGTGAGCCACGGGAACAGGGCGTGCTCCTGGAACATCAGAGCGGGGCGCCCATGGGTCGTGATGTCACCGGCGGAGGGCTTGTCGAGCCCCGCCACCAGGTTCAGCAGGGTGGACTTGCCGCACCCCGAGGCCCCCAGGAGGGTGACGAACTCGCCCGGCGCGACATCGAGGGTGATGTCGTCCAGGACGAGCTGGGGTCCCGCAGGTCCGGCGAAGGACTTCGAGACGTGCTCGATGCGGGCGGCGTACTCCGTCGTACCGACGCCGTCCGCGGCGTTGGCGAGGGTCGTGGCCATGGTCGTCACCTCCTGGGAACTCTTCGGGATCCGGGCTTACTTGACGCCGAGACCGGCGTCTTCGACCGGGCTCTCGCCCGCGGCCTTGAGGACCTTGTTCAGGAGCGTGAGGTCGTAGATGCCCTTCAGGTCGGGCTTCTCCAGGAGACCGGCCTTCACCGCGTGGTCCGCCTCGGTGGTCAGGGTGGAGGCCAGCGGGTCGTTGATGATCTGGATGGACTTCCAGGCCGGGTCCAGGACATCGGCGGGCAGGGCCTTGCCCGAGTCCGCCTCCAGCTGCTTGTTCGCCGACGCCTTCGCCTCGTCCGGGTTGGCGTTGATCCACTTGTTGGTCTCGACCGAGCCCTTGAGGACCGCCTCGACGACCTTCGGGTGCTCCGTGAGGAACTTCTGCGACACGATGATGTTCGTGATCACGAACTTCTTGTCGGGCCACAGGTCCCGCTCGTCGAGCAGCACCTTGCCGCCCTCGGCGACCAGCTTGGACGCGGTCGGCTCCGGCACCCAGGCGCCGTCGATGGAGCCGGACTTGTAGGCGTCCGGGGTGATCTTGTTGTCGGTACGGACGACCGAGACGTCACCCTTGCCGCTCTGGGCGTCGACCTTCCAGCCCTGCTCCGCCGCCCAGTTGAGGAACGCGACGTCCTGGGTGTTGCCGAGCTGCGGTGTCGCGATCTTCTTGCCCTTGACGTCCTTCAGGGACTTGATCTTCTTCGGGTTGACGACGAGCTTGACGCCGCCCGAAGCCGAACCGCCGATGATGCGCAGGCTCTTGCCCTGGGACTTCGTGAAGCCGTTGATGGACGGCGAGGGGCCGATCCAGCCGATGTCGATGGACCCCGAGTTGAGGGCCTCGATCTCGGAGGGGCCGGCGTTGAAGATCTGGTACTTCGCCGAGGTGGCGCCGAGCTCCTTCTGGAAGAAGCCCTTCTGGTTGCCGACCAACGCGGTGGCGTGCGTCAGGTTGCCGAAGTAGCCGATCTTCACGGAGTCGAGTCCGTCGATCTTCTTCGAGCCGGCGGCGACCTTCGCCTTGGTGTCGTCCTTGGCGTCGGAGCCGTAGCTGCACGCCGCGAGGGCGAGCAGGGGCAGCGCGGTGGCGACGGCGAGGCCGCGGCGCACCAGGGCGGAGCGGTGGGAGCGGATGGCAGGCACGGGAGGTGTTCCTCTCGTTGGCCCGGCGGTCACGCCTTTCTCAGGTCGTGGCCGGGAGGTCGGCAGGTCTTCGTCTTCGCTGGCTGTGGGGGGACGGGGCGCGCAGGCAGTGCGCGTACGTCATCGCGCACATCGCGCGACTCCGCCCTGCCCGCTGCCGAGGGCGCCGCTGCCGACGCGGCCGCCCTCCTTCGCGAACGTGGAGTAGTAGTCGATGGGGTTCATGTCAGAAGTCCCACCCGTCCTCGTCGGCGTCGTTCGCGACCGGCTGCGGCGCGGCGAACGACTCGCCGACCATGCCCGCGGTCAGCGTCGTGCCGTCGGCCGGGTCGATCAGGATGAACGCGCCGGTGCGCCGGGAGTCGGCGTACGCGTCGAGGGGGAGCGGTTCGGCGGTGCGGATCTTGACGCGGCCGATGTCGTTGGCGACCAGCCGGCCCGGGTGCGGGTGCAGCGAGAGGTCGTCCAGGGTCAGCCGGGACGGGATGTCCTTGACGATCGCCTTGACCGTGCGGGTGCCGTGCTTGAGCAGGACCCGGTGGCCGACGGTGAGCGGGGCGTCGGCCACGTGGCAGACGGTCGCCTCCACGTCCTGCGTGGTCGGCGGCGCGTCCTTGCTCGGTACGAGCAGGTCACCGCGGGAGATGTCGATGTCGTCCTCCAGCAGGAGGGTCACCGACTGCGGGGTCCAGGCCACGTTCACGGGCGTGCCCAGCAGATCGATGGCGGCCACCTTCGAGGTGCGGCCGGACGGCAGCACGGTGACGCTCTCGCCGACGTGGAACGTGCCGGCGGCTATCTGGCCCGCGTACCCCCGGTAGTCGGGGTGCTCGGCGGTCTGCGGGCGGATCACGTACTGCACGGGCAGCCGCGCGTGGCAGTGCGCCAGGTCGTGGCTGACGGGCACGGTCTCCAGGTGTTCGAGCACTGTGGGGCCGCCGTACCAGTCCATGTTGGCGGAGGGCTCCACGACGTTGTCGCCGGCCAGCGCCGAGATGGGGATCGCGGTGATCTCGGGGACGCCCAGCTCGGAGGCGTACGCCGTGAACTCCTCGGCGATCGCCGCGAAGACGGTCTCCTCGTACGCGACGAGGTCCATCTTGTTCACCGCGAGGACCACGTGCGGGACGCGGAGCAGGGCGGCGACGGCGGCGTGCCGGCGGGTCTGCTCGATGACGCCGTTGCGGGCGTCGACGAGGACGACGGCCAGGTCCGCGGTGGAGGCGCCGGTGACCATGTTCCGCGTGTACTGCACGTGCCCGGGGGTGTCGGCGAGGATGAACCGGCGGCGCGCGGTCGCGAAGTACCGGTAGGCGACGTCGATCGTGATGCCCTGTTCCCGCTCGGCGCGCAGGCCGTCGGTGAGCAGGGCGAGGTCCGGGGTGTCCTGGCCGCGGCCGGCCGAGACCCGCTCCACGGCCTCCAGCTGGTCCGTGAGGATCGACTTGGAGTCGTGCAGCAGCCGCCCGACGAGGGTCGACTTGCCGTCGTCGACGGAACCGGCGGTCGCGAAGCGCAGCAGGGTGGTCGCCGACAACTGCTCGACCGACAGCGGCTCGGTGGGTTCGGTGGTGCTGGTCATGTCTAGAAGTACCCCTCGCGCTTGCGGTCTTCCATCGCGGCCTCGGACATCTTGTCGTCGGCGCGGGTGGCACCGCGCTCGGTGAGGCGGGACGCGGCGATCTCGGCGATGACGGCGTCCAGGGTGGTCGCCTCGGAGTCGACGGCGCCGGTGCAGGACATGTCGCCGACGGTGCGGTAGCGGACGAGCCGCCTCTCGACCGTCTCGCCGTCCTTCGGACCGCCCCACTCACCGGCGGTCAGCCACATGTTGGACCGCTGGAAGACGTCCCGCTCGTGCGCGAAGTAGATGTCCGGCAGCTCGATGCCCTCGCGGGCGATGTACTGCCAGACGTCCAGCTCCGTCCAGTTGGACAGCGGGAAGACGCGGACGTGCTCGCCGGGCGCGTGGCGGCCGTTGTACAGCTGCCACAGCTCGGGGCGCTGGCGGCGGGGGTCCCACTGGGAGAACTCGTCACGCAGCGAGAACACCCGCTCCTTGGCCCGGGCCTTCTCCTCGTCGCGGCGCCCGCCGCCGAAGACGGCGTCGAAGCGCTCCGCCTGGATCTTCTCGGTCAGGGGGAGGGTCTGCAGCGGGTTGCGGGTGCCGTCGGGGCGTTCGCGCAGCACACCGCGGTCGATGTAGTCCTGCACGGAGGCGACGTGGAGCCGCAGCCCGTGCTCCTCCACCGTTCGGTCGCGGTAGGCGAGGACCTCGGGGAAGTTGTGCCCGGTGTCCACGTGCAGCAGCGTGAAGGGGATCGCGGCGGGCGCGAACGCCTTCAGCGCGAGGTGCAGCATGACGATGGAGTCCTTGCCGCCGGAGAAGAGGATCACCGGCCGCTCGAACTCGCCCGCGACCTCGCGGAAGATGTGCACGGCCTCGGACTCCAGGGCGTCCAGGTGCGACAGCGCGTACGGGCTGCTGTCCGTGTCCCCGGTGACACTGGCGACGGTCGTCATGCGAGACCCCTCTCGGTGAGCAGCGCGTGCAGCGCGGCCGCGGACTCCTGCACGGTCTGGGTGTGCGACGCGATGCGCAGATCGGGCGACTCGGGCTCCTCGTAAGGGTCGTCGACGCCGGTCAGGCCCGAGATCTCACCCGCGGCCTGCTGGGCGTACAGCCCCTTCACGTCACGCACCGAGCAGACCTCGACCGGTGTCGCCACGTGCACCTCCAGGTAGGGGGTGCCGCCGTCCTGGTGACGTCCCCGGACCGCGTCTCGGCTGTCCGCGTAGGGGGCGATCACCGGCACGAGCGCCTTGACGCCGTTGCGCGCCAGCAGTTCGGCGAGGTAGCCGATCCGCCGGACGTTCGTGTCGCGGTCCGCGCGGGAGAAACCGAGGCCCGCGGAGAGGAACTCGCGGACCTCGTCGCCGTCGAGCACCTCGACGCGGTGGCCCTCCTCGCGCAGCCGGCCGGCCAGTTCGTACGCGATGGTGGTCTTGCCGGCGCTCGGCAGACCCGTGAGCCAGACGGTGGCTCCGGTCGTCACTTGCTGCTCCTGGGAGTTCGTGGGGTCCGCGGCGGGCGCGGCCGTGTCGGTTGCCGTCGTCGTCGGCGTCATCCGTGCAGCCCGCACTCTGTCTTCGAGCGGCCCGCCCAGCGGCCCGCGCGCGCGTCCTCGCCCGCCAGCACCCGGCGGGTGCAGGGCGCGCAGCCGACGGAGGCGTAGCCGTCCGTCAGCAGGGGGTTGGTGAGGACCCCGTGCTCCGCGACGTACGCGTCGACGTCGTCCTGCGTCCAGCGGGCGATGGGCGCGATCTTGACCTTGCGGCGCTTCTCGTCCCAGCCGACGACCGGGGTGTTCGCCCGGGTCGGGGACTCGTCGCGGCGCAGCCCGGTCGCCCAGGCGTCGTAGGCGGTCAGGCCCTCTTCGAGCGGCTGGACCTTGCGCATCGCGCAGCACAGGTCCGGGTCGCGGTCGTGCAGCTTCGGCCCGAACTCGGCGTCCTGCTCGGCGACCGTGCGGCGCGGGGTGAGCGTGATGACATTGACGTCCATCACGGCCTCGACGGCGTCCCGGGTGCCGATGGTCTCGGGGAAGTGGTAGCCGGTGTCGAGGAACACCACGTCGACGCGGCCCTCGCCGGTGAACGCGCGGGAGGCCAGATGGGCCACCACCGCGTCCTCCATCGAGGAGGTGACGCAGAACTTCCCGCCGAAGGTGTCCGTGGCCCAGCGGAGGATCTCCAGGGCGGAGGCGTCCTCCAGGTCGCGCCCCGCCCGCTCGGCGAGGTTCTTCAAGTCCTCTTCCGTGCGCTCTTCCTGAAGTGCCGTCATATCTCCGCCCCTCCACGGTCGTCCTGCCGAAGGCCCCGGGACAGCAGCCCGAGGAACTTCAGCTGGAAGGCCCGGTTGCACGCCGCGCATTCCCACGCGCCGTGACCCTCTTCGCTGGGCCGCAGGTCCTCGTCCCCGCAGTAGGGGCAGTAGAACGGCGCTGCTCGCTCGCTCATGACAGCGCCTCCTCGGAGGCACGCGAGGCCCAGACGGCGAAGCGCTCGCCGTCCTCGCGCTCCGCCTGGAAGCGCTTGAGGACCCGCTCGATGTAGTCCGGCAGTTCGTCCGAGGTGACCTTCAGGCCACGGACCTTGCGGCCGAAGCCGGCCTCCAGGCCGAGCGCGCCGCCCAGGTGCACCTGGAAGCCCTCGACCTGCTCGCCCCGCTCGTCGAGGACCAACTGGCCCTTGAGGCCGATGTCCGCGACCTGGATGCGGGCGCAGGCGTTCGGGCAGCCGTTGATGTTGATGGTGATGGGTTCTTCGAACTCGGGGATGCGGCGCTCGAGTTCGTCGATCAGGGAAGCTCCGCGCGCCTTGGTCTCGACGATCGCGAGCTTGCAGTACTCGATGCCGGTGCAGGCCATCGTGCCGCGCCGGAAGGTGGAGGGACGGACCGTCAGGTCGAGTGCCTCCAGGCCCTCGACGAGCGAGTCGATCCGCGTCTCGTCCACGTCGAGCACGATCATCTTCTGCTCGACCGTGGTGCGCAGCCGGCCCGAGCCGTGCGCCTCGGCCAGTTCGGCGATCTTGGTCAGCGTCGCGCCGTCCACCCGGCCGACGCGCGGCGCGAAGCCGACGTAGAAGAGGCCGTCCTTCTGGCGGTGCACGCCGACATGGTCGCGCCAGCGGGCGACGGGCTGGGCGGGGGCGGGCCCGTCGACGAGCTTCCGCTCCAGGTAGTCGTCCTCCAGGATCCGGCGGAACTTCTCCACACCCCAGTCGGCGACCAGGAACTTCAGGCGGGCGCGGGTGCGCAGCCGGCGGTAGCCGTAGTCACGGAAGATCGAGATGACGCCCTCGTAGACGTCCGCGACCTCGTCCAGCGGGACCCAGGCGCCGAGGCGCTGGCCGATCTTCGGGTTGGTGGAGAGGCCGCCGCCGACCCACAGGTCGAAGCCGGGTCCGTGCTCGGGGTGGTGCACGCCCACGAAGGCGATGTCGTTGATCTCGTGCGCCACGTCGAGCAGCGGCGAGCCGGAGATCGCCGACTTGAACTTGCGGGGCAGGTTCGAGAAGTCCTTGTTGCCGATGATCCGGCGGTGGATCTCCTCGACGGCGGGTGTGCCGTCGATGATCTCGTCCTCGGCGATGCCGGCGACGGGCGAACCGAGGATGACGCGGGGCGTGTCACCGCAGGCCTCGGTCGTGGACAGACCCACGGCCTCCAGACGGTCCCAGATCTCCGGGACGTCCTCGATGCGGATCCAGTGGTACTGCACGTTCTGCCGGTCTGTGAGGTCGGCGGTGCCGCGCGCGAACTCCTGCGAGATCTCGCCGATGACACGCAGCTGGTCCGTGGTCAGCCGGCCGCCGTCGATCCGGACGCGCAGCATGAAGTACTTGTCGTCCAGCTCCTCCGGCTCCAGGATCGCGGTCTTGCCGCCGTCGATCCCGGGCTTGCGCTGGGTGTAGAGACCCCACCAGCGCATCCGGCCGCGCAGGTCGTTGGGGTCGATCGAGTCGAAGCCCCGCTTGGAATAGATCGTCTCAATGCGTGTCCGCACATTGAGACCGTCGTCGTCCTTCTTGAACTGCTCGTTCCCGTTGAGCGGGGTGAAGTGACCCACGGCCCACTGACCCTCACCACGGTGACGGCTCACCTTGCGGCGGGGCGCGGCGTCGGGATTCTGCGGGGTGGCGGCCATGGCTGTTACGTCCTTCGAGACTGCGGGACAGGTCTGTCTGCGGCTCTGACCTGCGCGCACGGGCGCATACGGGGGTATGGGCGCGATGCTGCGCGGGGAGTGCAGAAAGGGAGGGAAGTCGGCGTCGCTGTGCTGATCAGCTCGCCGGACAGATGGCGCTGGACATGCGGCCGAGGTCGACGTGCCGCCGACTCACCAAGGCAATCCCAGTTCCAGACATGACGGAAGCGTGTCACGCGGATCTCGGGCCAGTCCACCATCATCCAGAATGTGGACACCCTTGTCCCGCATGGCGAGACAAGGGTGTCGCCGGTCACAGAACCGGGTTCGCGCGCGTGCGCGGGGCGGCGAGATGAGGAGCGCGGCTCAGGGGGTGTGGGCTCCGGGCCACGGGCCCGGGGTGGCCACCTCGCGCTCCTCCTCGACCTTGGTGTCGAAGAGCTTGAAGCCGCGGCGCAGGTAGTTGTCCATCGCGTGCTCGCCGTCCTTGCTGCAGGTGTGCAGCCAGACGCGCTTCGTCCCGGCCAGCCCGGGCCACCGCTCGGCCAGGTCCCAGGCGCGCGCGGTCCCGTGGGACAGCAGGTGCCCGCCGATGCGGCGGCCGCGGAAGGCGGGGAGGAGTCCGAAGTAGGCGACCTCGACGATCCCGTCGTCCTGCGCGCTCAGCTCGACGTAGCCCGCCGGGGTCCCCCGGTCGTAGGCGACCCAGGTCTCCACGCCCGGCTTGTCGAGGACCTCCTGCCACTGCGCGTACGTCCAGGAGAGCCGGTCGGTCCAGCGGATGTCGCCGCCGACGGACGCGTACAGGAAGCGGCTGAACTCGGGGGAGGGGACCTCGGCGCGGACGATGCGGACGTCGCCGTCGGGGGCGATCGCGGGGAGCAGGTCGGTCGGTGCCGTCTGCTCCAGGGACCAGGTGGTCACGCTGACGTTGCTCATGCCGGTCAGGGAACCACGAGCGCGGGCGCCCCTCCAAAAAGCGGTCCCGGTAGGACCGGACCGGGCCCGCCGCCGACCGTTCGGCGGTCCCACCGCTGCGTTACTCGAGCGACTTGTCGACCGACGAGAGCGGCACCGCGTACAGCACCCGCCGAGCCGCCGTGTCCGTGAGGGTCCACAGTTCGCCGGTCTGCGGCCAGTAGGAGAGGGCCCCGGGGCCGAGACCCCAGCAGGCGTGCGACTGGTCCGCGGTGCAGGTGGCCGCCTGGGCGCCGTCCCCGTTCTGCCGCCACAGCGAACCGTGCTGGCCGCCGTTCCCGGACGGCCGGCCCACGTACCACCGGGCCTCGCGCGCACCCGCGGACCGGTGCGAGAGGACGCCGGACACGCCGGTGCCCTTGGTCGTGTAGGCCTCGACCGCGTCCACGTGTCCCTGGGCGTCGGCGAGCAGCCCCGTGCGGTACGCGGCGGTGCTGAACGGATAACGCCAGACGCGGGTCCGCTCCGCGCGGCCGGCGGCGGCCTCCGTGGCCACCAGGCTCGCCGGTGTGGTCGTACGGTCCAGGGAGAGCGAGCCGAAACAGGGGACCGCCCGGTCGCGGCCGCGCGTACAGGAACCGCCCTCCGGGTCGTACGAGCCGATGGCGGGCATCACGTACCGGTAGCCGGCGGCCGAGTAGCCGTCTCCGGTCCGGCCCACGGCGGTGCCGTGCACCCCGGTGCGCAGCACGCGGTGCAGATCGAAGACGAGAAGGCCCGCGCCGTGCGCCGCGGTGACGATCAGCTTGTCCTGGTACCAGACCATGCCGCCGAGGCCCGAGCGGACCGCGGTGAAGTCCTTGCCGCCGGAGCGCGGGGCGACCAGCAGGACCCATCGGTACCGGAGCGCCTCCGGGTCGGTGGCGTCGACGAAGGCGACCTTGGCGAAGCCCTCGCGCCGGGACGCCGGGGTGGTGTCTCCGCCACGGTGGGTCCAGCCCGCGAGGATCACCCGGCGGGTGCCCCACTGTCCGGTGACGTCGGCGTCCCCGGAGGTGGTCACGGAGCGTGGCTGCCACCGCCCGGTCCGCGCGTCCGCGCGGTCCCAGCAGTACGCGCGCGTGGCCGTCGGTTCGACGGGCAGCGCGGACCGTTCGGTCGCGGAGCAGTCGGCGGTGTTGCGCAGGGCGTGGTCGGTGTCGTCCAGGACGCCCTCGACGCCGACGTTGCCGCCCATGGTCCCGCTGAGCGTGTCGAGCGACTCCCGTGAGGTCAGGTTCTCGTGCAGACCCAGTTGCTGGGAGGCCGAGCCGGTCCGGAGTTCGGTGAGGCCGCCCGGGCTGTTGCCGCCGGTGGCCTGCGAGGTGCTGATCAGGGTGGCGGCCGCGGTGAGTGCGAGCGCGGTTCCGGCAAGGGTGGCGCGCAGCGCCTGACCCCTTCTGCGACGACGGTGCCTGCCGCGCTGCTTCATGCGTCCTCCCGATTAGGCCAACTGCCTCCCCCGCCGAGGGCGTTGACGGAGAGACGGGTGGGGTGGCCTGTGAAGGGGATGCTACGACAGAGACCCCCGGGCCAGGACAAAGTCCACGGAAGACGCTCACTAAATACGCTCACGTCATACCCTTCGTCCGTATCGCCGGGGACGGACGGCCTGCCCGTCCCCGTCATCCGTCCGCCGCGGCCCCGCTCTCAGGACCGTGCCGGTTCGGCCGCCGACCGGGCTCCGAGCACCGCCGGAGCCGTCGAGTGCGGCAGCAGGTCCAGCGGGTCCTCGGGCAGCAGGACCCCGACCTCCACCTCCTCGCGGAAGCGGTAGGGCCGGTGGTCGAGGAGCCCGGTGAGCCGACGCCGTACACGGGACAGCTCGGCACGGACGGTGACCGTGCGGGTCGGGTCGCCGAACAGGTCGACCGCGAGCTGCGCCGCGCTGCGCCCCTGCCGGTGCACGGCGAGGACGTACAGCAGCTCCGCGTGGCGCGGGCTGAGGTCCTGGGACCAACTGCCCGCCGAGCCCGAGACGGTGACGCAGGGCCGCCGCGGGTCGGCGAGGTCGAGGTGGATCCGGGCGGCGCCGTCGTGGTCCTCGGTCCCGGTGACGCGCAGCAGCCAGCCGCCCGGCATCGGCTCGGCGACGCACGTCCCGAGCGTCGGCAGCCAGGTCCGGCCGGCGCCGAAGTCGTCCGGCAGCGGGACCCGGTCGACGGGCGGCATCCCGGTGACGGCGGCGAGCCAGCCGTGGGTGTCCACCACCATCGCCCGGCCGGACAGCCGCGACAGCAGGGGGGCCGCGACCGCGCGTAACCGCTCGATGGCCGTCAGATGCCGGGTGCGCAGTTCACTTTCGGCCAGTCGCGTCACCGTGTCGACCAGGGCGAGCGTGGCCGGGTGGAAGGTGGTGTCCGGGCCGCTCACGTCGACCACACCGAGCAGCCGTCCGTCCCGCGGGTCGTGGACGGGGGCCGCGGCGCACGTCCACTCGTGCAGGGCGCGGACGAAGTGCTCGGCCGCGTGCACCTGCACCGGTGCGTCCACCGACAGGGCCGTGCCGATGGCGTTGGTGCCGGTGGTGTCCTCGCTCCAGTCGGCCCCTTCGGCCAGGCAGACGGCGTCGGCGCGGCGCAGCACGCCCGCGTTGCCCTCCCGCCACAGCACCCGGCCCTCGGGGTCCGCGACCACCATGATCTGCAGGGAGGCGTCGACGACCGCTCCGAGCCCGGCGCTGAGCGTCGGGAGCACATCGGCGAGGACGGTGGACGTCCGCCGGTGTTCGAGTTCGTCCGACTGCAACCGCACGCTGTCCGTTCCCTGTTCGGGATGGATGCCCAGACGTCTCATCCGCTGCCACGACTGGCCGATCACCGGCCGGGGAGCGATCAGCGCGCGTGCGCCCTTGACCGGCGACGCCCAGCTCCCCCGGAGCGGGGCGGACGTTTCGGACGCGTCGAGCGGTGCGAACGGGGTGGGACGGATCGATGTGGTCTTCACAGGGCACTCCCGGAACGAGGACCGCGGACGAGCCACGACGCCGCCGTCCCCCCACATCGTGCCTGCTCTCGGCCCGGTCCGCGCGGACTTCGCACAAGGTGCACAAAGGAATGCAACGGTCTGCAACTCTCGCCAACGGTCACAAGGTTCCCTGAAACTGACAACGACGCCGCCTGAGCGGCGTCCCGCTCCTGAACGGGGCCAAGGCGGGGGTGGTGCCGTGTCGGCGCAGCACCACCCCCGCGTCGGGACCCGTCAGGCCACCGGCCGGGCCCGCTCCACCACCGTGGCCAGATCCAGACTGTGCGGCAGCGTGCCGAACGCCGAACCCCAGTCCCCGCCCAGCCGTGACGCGCAGAACGCGTCCGCGACCTCCGGCGGCGCGTAGCGCACCAGCAGCGAACCCTGCAGCACCGTCGCGATCCGCTCGACGAGCCGGCGGGCCCGGCCCTCGATGCCGTCCAGGTCGGCGAGTTCGGCCAGCAGGTTCTTGATGGCGCCGTCCAGCCGGTGGTCGGCGCCGCGCGCCTGTCCCACCTCGCGCAGATACGCGTCCAGCGCCCCCGGCTCCCGCTGCAGCGCGCGCAGCACGTCCAGCGCCTGCACATTGCCCGCGCCCTCCCAGACGGAGTTGAGGGGGGACTCGCGCAACAGCCTCGGCATGCCCGACTCCTCGACGTAGCCGTTGCCGCCCAGACACTCCAGGGCCTCCGCCGCGACCGGCGTACACCGCTTGGTCACCCAGTACTTGGCGGCCGGCACCGCGAGCCGCAGGAACGCCCGCTCCTGCTCGCTGTCGTCGTCGTACGCCGCGGCCAGCCGCATCGCCAGCGTGGTGGCCGCCTCCGACTCCAGTGCCAGGTCCGCGAGGACGTTGCGCATCAGCGGCTTGTCGACGAGCCGGCCGCCGAACGCCTCTCGGTACGTGCAGTGGTGGACCGCCTGCGCGACGGCCTGCCGCATCAGCGCGGCCGAACCGAGCACACAGTCCAGCCGGGTCGCCGCGACCATCTCGATGATGGTCCGCACCCCGCGCCCCTCCTCGCCCACCCGACGCGCCCACGTCCCGTCGAACTCGACCTCGCTCGACGCGTTGGAACGGTTGCCGAGCTTGTCCTTGAGCCGCTGGATACGGAAGACGTTGCGGGTGTCGTCCTCCAGGACGCGCGGCACCAGGAAGCAGGTCAGCCCACCCGGCGCCTGCGCCAGCACGAGGAAGCCGTCCGACATCGGCGCCGAACAGAACCACTTGTGCCCGGTCAGCCCGTACGTCCCCTCCTCGGCGAGCGGTCGCGCCTCGGTCGTGTTGGCCCGTACGTCGCTGCCGCCCTGCTTCTCGGTCATGCCCATACCGAAGATCACGCCGGGCTTCCGGGAGGCGGGGCGCAGCTCCTGGTCGTAGATCGTGGACGTCAGTCGCGGCTCCCACTCGGCGGCGAGCGCCGGATCGGTGCGCAGCGCAGGGACGGCCGCGTGGGTCATCGACAGCGGGCAGCCGTTGCCCGCCTCGGCCTGCGCCCAGACGACGAAGCCCGCCGCGCGCCGCAGATGCCCGCCGGGCCGGTTCCACGCGGAGGTGAGGCCCGCCGACACGCCCTTGCCGAGGAGCCGGTGCCAGGCCGGGTGGAAGTCGACCTGGTCGATCCGGTTGCCGTAGCGGTCGTGGGTGCGCAGCTTGGGCGGGTTCTCGTTCGCCAGCGCACCCCACTCCTGCACCTGGGCGGAACCGGAGGACCGGCCGAGCGCGGACAGTTCGTCGCGGGCCTCGTCGAGAAGCCCTGGATCGAGGTGCCGGTCGACCGCCTCGGTGAGGGCCCGGTCGGCGGCGAATACGTCATATCCGACCAGGGGCGGAGCCTGGTTGGTCACGGTGTGGGTGCTGGCTGCCATACGGATACGGTAAGGACGTGCACCAGGCAAAAGAAACACCTGAACGGCCCCGCCCGGGCCGCTTCCACCGCGCACGCGCGCTGTACCGGAACGTTTCGAAGCGCAGGACCGCCTGGCTGCTGCTCAAGGACACCGTCAACTCGTGCATGGAGTACCGGATCCTGGGACTGGCGGCCGAGGCCGCCTTCTTCACGCTCCTCTCCGTGCCGCCGCTGCTGCTCAGCATGATCGGGCTGCTCGGTTACGTGGACGACTGGACGGGCGCCGACACCATCGCCAGCCTGGAGTCCAACCTGCTGGAGGCGTCCCGCACGGTTCTCACCGAGAAGGGCGTGCACCAGATCGCCGAGCCGATCCTGCACGACGTGATGAAGGGCGGCCGGCCGGACATCATCTCGCTCGGCTTCCTGTTCGCCCTGTGGTCGGGCTCGCGCGCGGTGAACGTCTTCATCGACACCATCACCGTGATGTACGGCCTCGACGGCACCCGCGGGATCGTGAAGACCCGGGTCATGTCGTTCCTGCTGTTCATCGTGGCGCTGCTGATCGGTTCGGTCGCGCTGCCGCTGATGGTGGCGGGACCGGACGCCGTGGTGAACTTCGTGCCGTGGTCGACGACCGTCGTCCAGGTCCTGTACTGGCCCGTCGTCATCGTGCTGTCGGTCGTCTTCCTGACCACGCTCTACCACGTGTCCGTGCCCGTCCGGTCACCGTGGGTGGAGGACGTGCCCGGCGCCCTGGTCGCGCTCGCCATGTGGGTGCTCGGCAGTTTCCTGCTCCGTATCTACCTCACCAACACCGTCGAGGGCCCCACGATCTACGGCTCGCTGGCCGCGCCGGTCGCCGTCCTGCTGTGGATCGGTGTGTCCGCGTTCGCCGTCCTCGTCGGCGCGGCCGTGAACGCCGCGATCGACCGGGTCTGGCCGGCCGCCGCCACCGCCGCCGCTCGTGCCGCCAACGAGCGGATGCGCGAGGCCCAGGCCGCCCAGTACGTGGCCCGCGTCGCCGCGACCCGCTCGTACGACTCCGACTACGACGCCGATCCCGACGACCCCGACATGCCCTCCGAGTTCCCGGAACGCTGGTCGCGCTTCCTGCCCCCGGAGGACGTGACCTCCCGCCTGCGCACCCACACCAGGAACACCCACCACGCCCACCGCCCCGAGAAGGACGGCGAGGAGCACCCCCCGCACGACACCCCCTGAGCCCCGCGTCCGTCAGGCCTTCCACGTCCCGCCCGCGGCGGCCTCCCGCGCGAACTCCGTGAAATCCCGCGGCGCCCGCCCGAGGACCTCCCGGACACCGTCCGACAGGTGGGAGTTCCGGCCGTCGAGCAGGCTCCCGAACAGGTCCACGAGGAACGCGACCTCCTCGGCGGGCACCCCGAACCCCGCGAGGACCTCGCCGTACTCCCGTGCCGACACCGGGGTGTACGTCATCGCCTCGCCCGTGGCCGCGGAGATCTCCGCGACCGCCTCCCGGAACGTCAGCAGCCGCGGCCCCGAGACCTCCACCTCCCGGCCGGCGAACCGCTCGCCCCCGGTCAGCACCGCCACCACGACGTCCGCGATGTCCCGGACGTCCACGAACGGCTCCCGCACCTCACCGGCCGGGAAGACCAGCTCCCCCTGGCGCAGCCCCTCCACCAGCGGACCCTCGCTGAAGTTCTGCGCGAACCACGCCGCCCGTACGACCGTCCAGTGCGCGCCGGACGACCTGAGCGCCTCCTCCGTCGCCGCGGCCTGCTCCTCGCCCCGTGACGACAGCAGCACCAGCCGCCGCACACCGAGCCCCACCGCCTCCCGGGCCAGCGCGCCGACCGCCTCCGTGGCGGCCGGCGAGCCCACGTCCGTGGGATGCGCCAGGTATGCCGCGGCGGCGCCCGCGAGCGCCCCGGCCCAGGTCGACGGCTCGTCCCAGTCGAAGCCCGTAGCGCGCGACCCGGGCCGGACCGTCAGTCCGGCCGCCCGCGCGGCCGCCGCGACCCGGCTCCCGGTCCGTCCCGTCGCGCCTGTCACCAACACCGTCATGTTCCGCGTGTTCTCCGTCATGCCTCCGAGTCAACTGCCGCGCCGGGCACGGAACCATCGCCGAGCGGCTCGTTCCCATAAGCGGACGTCCACGGCGTCCACCCGGTCCGTCTACGCTGGCGCCATGGACGCTCGCCCGGGCTCGAACCCGCTGACGCGGGGGGACCCCCTTGCCGGCCTGCTGGAGGGTCCCCGCGCACGGGGCGCCTTCATGATCCGCGCGTGCTTCGACCCGCCCTGGTCGCTGCGCGTCGAGGACCGCGCCCCGCTGACGATCATGCTCGTGGTCCGCGGCGACGCCTGGGTCGTACCGGAGCGCGGCGAGCGCGTCCGGCTGCACGCCGGTGACCTCGCCATCGCCCGCGGCCCCGACCCGTACGTCTGCGCCGACGACCCCGACACCCCCACGCAGGCCGTGATCCTTCCGGGCGGCGAGTGCTCCTACCCCGACGGGCGCTCGCTCAGCGGCCACTGGGACCTCGGGGTGCGGACCTGGGGCGACCGGCTCGACGGCTCCACGGTGCTGCTCATCGGCACGTACCTGATGCGGGGCGAGGTCGACGGCCGGCTGCTGGACGCCCTGCCGCCGTTGCTGTCCCTCACCTCCGACGTGTGGGAGTGCCCGCTCACCTCGATCCTCGCGGACGAGATGGTGCGCGACGAACCCGGCCAGGAGGTCGTCCTCGACCGACTGCTCGACCTCCTGATGATCGCCGCCCTGCGGGCCTGGTTCTCCCGCCCTGAGGCCGCCGCCCCCGCCTGGTACCAGGCCCTCGCGGACCCCGTCGTGGGCCGCGTCCTACGGCTCGTGCGGGACGATCCGGCGCACCCCTGGACGGTCGCGACGCTCGCCGCCAAGGCCGGTGTCTCGCGCGCCGCCCTGGCCAGACGCTTCAGCGAACTCGTCGGGGAGCCCCCGATGACCTACCTGACCGGGCGGCGGCTCGCCCTGGCCGCCGACCGGCTCCGCGAGAGCGACGACACCCTGGAGACGATCGCCCGCCACGTGGGCTACGGCAGCGCCTTCGCCCTCTCCAGCGCCTTCAAGCGGGTGTACGGCGTCAGCCCGCAGGAACACCGGACGGGCGCGGCGTAGCCTGGCACCCATGTACGCGGAACGGGCCTCCCGGCTGCCGGGCGCGGTCGTGTGGAGCCGCGTCCCGAGCCCTCCCGCTCCGGGCCGGGAGAACGGGCGCGAGGAGCCGGGCGCCGGCCCCGGGGACCCGCCCGCGGCCTCCGTCGCGGCCGTTCTGCCGGACGGCTGCATGGACCTGCTGTGGACCGAGGGCCGCCTGCTGGTGGCCGGTCCCGACACCGGCCCCTACGTCCCGGACGAGGTGCCGTCCGGCGGCGGCTGGGCGGGCGTCCGCTTCTTCCCGGGCACCGCACCCACCTACCTGGGCGTTCCGGCTGACGAACTCCGCGACCGACGCGTGGAGTTGACCGACCTGTGGCCGGCCACCGAGGTGCGTCGCCTCGCCGCGCGGATCGACGCGGCCACCGATCCCGTGACCGCGCTCGAAGATGTCGCCCTGCGCCGGGCGGCCGACACCGAGGAGCCCGACCCGGTGCTCCTGGAGGTCGTGGCAGCCTTGGACGAAGGGCGCCCGGTCGCCCGGACGGCGGACGAACTTGGCCTGGGAGCACGGCAGTTGCACCGACGGTCCCTCACGGCTTTCGGGTACGGACCCAAGACCCTGGCCCGCGTCCTGCGTCTGCAACGCGCCCTCGCCCTGGCCCGCGACGGCGTGCCCTTCGCGGAGACGGCGTTCCGCGCCGGATTCGCCGACCAGGCCCATCTGGCCCGTGACGTAAGGGAGTTGGCGGGCGCGACGCTCGGTGAACTGGTCGCCCACCGGTAGTCGCCGGGACTACTGCGCGGGCGTCCGGGTCCCGGGCAGCGGAGCGAACAGGTCCACGCCGTTTCCGTCCGGGTCGTGCACGACGGCGTACCGCATGCCCCAGAAGGCGTCCCAGGGCTTCAGTTCGCCGTGCTGGCCGGCGCCGACCAGCTCGTCGTACACCGAGTCGACCTCGGCCGGGTCGTCGCAGCGGAAGGCGAGCGACACCCGGCCCCCGCCGGACGGTGGCCGCCACCCCGGGTGGAAGGACCGGATGGTCTCCTCCGTGTCCAGCGCGAGACGCAGCCCGCCGGGCAGCCCGGCCTCGACGTGCGGCTCGGCCTCGGCACCCGCGGGGAAGTCGAGCCCGAGGAGACGGTAGAAGGTGAGAGAGGCGGCCATGTCGGAGACGACGAGGCCGATCACATCGAATCGAGGAGTCATACGGCCACGGTAGGCGGACCCGGGAGAGCGGGTCTTGTAGGAATCGGACAGGGCGGAGCGCCGTGTGGGGCCGCTCGCGCCGGGCGAGGAGCGGGGCTCACCCCGCCCCGGAGCCCCGGGGGGTGAGCCCCGCTCCGACAGGGGGAGGTGCGGGCCGGGCGCCCTCCCGGCCGGCGGCAGAAGCGTTGTCCGGCGGGGACACCCCGGCCGCCCCGGGTGGGACGGCTGCCGCCGCGGGGGCACAGGTCCGACGGCCCCCGCCCCGGTCGGGGCCGCCACTAGGCTCCGGTCATGACCTTCCGCGTCCTCGTGTACACCCGTACCGCCGACTACCGGCACGACTCCATTCCGGCCGGGACCGCCGCCATACGGGCCCTCGGGGAGGCGTACGGGTTCGCCGTCGACGTCACCGAGGACCCCGCCGTCCTCGAAGCGCCCCTCGACGCGTACGCGGCGGTCGTCTTCCTGTCGACCAGCGGCGACGTGCTGACGCCGCCCGGGCGCGACCGGCTCGCGGCCTACGTGGACGAGGGCGGCGGGTTCGTCGGGGTGCACGCCGCCGCCTGCACCGAGTACGACTGGCCGTACTACGGAGAACTGCTCGGCGCCCGCTTCGACCGGCACCCGGACCTTCAGCCGGGCCGCGCCGTCGTCGAGGACCACGGCCACCCGGCCACCCGACACCTACCTCCCGCCTGGGAGTTCACGGACGAGTGGTACGACTTCCGTGCCAGTCCGCGCAGTTCGGTACGCGTCCTCGTCTCCGCCGACGAATCCTCCTACGAGGGCGGGGGGATGGGCGACGACCACCCCCTGGCGTGGTGCAGGACCCAGGGCGCGGGCCGCGTCTTCTACACCGCCCTCGGACACACCGCGCAGGCCTACGACGACGAGGACTTCCGCCGCCACCTCCTCGGCGGCATCACCTGGGCCGCGGCGGCGACCGGGGCCGACCCGGCGACGCGCTGACCGGGGCCGTACCGCGATATCGGCCGAACGGGGACGTCCGCAGGAATACCGGGACGTGATGTGATGCTCTGATCTTTACGACTCGCGACGATGAGGAGCTGGTCCCGGATGGCGGTGGACGCGGTGGAATCGGCGGAGACGAAGGACCCGGTGGTCGCCACCCCGCACGGAAGGGTGCGCGGCCGCTACGAGAACGGCATCGCGGTCTTCCGGGGCATCCCCTACGCGGCTCCGCCCTTCGGCCCCCACCGCTTCCGCCCGCCCGTGCCGCCCGAGCCGTGGGACGGCGTGCGGGACGCGGGCGCGTTCGGCCCGACGCCGCCGAAACCGCCGTACTCCGAGGCGTTCGGGCGGCTGCTGTCCGACCCCAGCGTGCCCGGCGACGACTGCCTCAACCTCAACGTGTGGACACCGGCCCCGGATCCCGCCGCCCGTCTCCCCGTCATGGTGTGGATCCACGGCGGCGCCCTCACGCGCGGCTCCTCCGCGGTGCCGGTCTACGACGGACGCGCGTTCGCCCGGGACGGCGTCGTCTTCGTGTCCATCAACTACCGCCTGGGAGTGGAGGGTTACGGCCTCTTCCCGGACGCCCCCGCCAACCCCGGACTGCGCGACCAACTGGCCGCGCTGGAGTGGGTGCGCGCGTCCGTCGGCGCGTTCGGCGGCGACCCCGACCGGGTGACCGTCTTCGGCGAGTCCGCGGGGGCCATCAGCATCGGTGCGCTGCTCGCGAGCCCGCGGGCCCAGGGGCTCTTCCACCGGGCCGTCCTGCAGAGCGGCCCGCCCGAGGCGAGCGACCGCGACAAGGTGCGCCGGATGGTGCGCAGGATGGCAACCCGGCTGAAGATCCCGGCGACGGCCGAGGCGTTCGCCGCCGTCGACCGCGACCTTCTCCTGCGCACCCAGGCCGAGGTGGGCCGGCTCAGCAGCCCCGTCCTCGGCGGTCCCGCCTTCGGTATCGTCGTCGACGGCGACCTCGTCCCCCGCGACCCGCTGGAGGCCCTCGTCGAGGGCGCCGCGCCGGACGTCGGCCTCCTCCTCGGCTGGACCCGCGACGAGTACCGGCTGTGGCTCGTGCCGGGCGGCCTCCTGGAACGTGTGGACCGCCTCGGCCCGGTCGCCCTGGCCGGCGCGATGGCCCGCTGCCACTGCGGCCACGAGGTCCCCCGCGGTTACCGCGCCCTCCACCCGGACGCGGGCACCGCCGACCTCGTCGGCCAGATGGTCACCGACCACGTCCTGCGGGTCCCGCTGCACCGCCTCGCCGACGCCCGCGACGGCCGCCCCACCGCCGCGCTCGACGCGGACGCCCGAGGCGTCCCGCGGGCTCCGGCGTACGTCTACGAGTTCGCCTGGCCGTCCAACGTGCCGGACCTCGGCGCCTGCCACGCCCTGGAACTGGGCTTCGTCTTCGACACCCCCGACGTGCCCGAGTCGGAGAGGCTCGCGGGCGAGGGAGCCCCGCAGGAGCTGGCGGACGCCATGCACGGCGCGTGGGTACGGTTCGCGGTCGACGGCGATCCGGGGTGGGACGCCTGGGACAGTTCGCACCCGGTCCGGATCTTCGGCGCCGGCGACCCGCACACCGTGCACGGCCCGCGCGACCGCGAACTCGCCCTGTGGGAGGAGGAGGCGGCGCGTCCCACCGCACCCACGGCCGATCCGGCGGACGGGTCCCCCGAACCCGGAACGCCGGCACACCGGACGTTCGAGACGACGACCCGCATAGCGGCACCCCTGTCCGTCGTCCGCCGCTTCCGCAGGCCAGGCGCGCGGGGCACCCCGGACGGCGGCACCGGGCGCCCGTGAGCACTGGGGCGCTGCGGGCCGTGCTGGTGCACGGCAGCGGCACCGGGCGCTCGTGAGGTGTTGCGGGCTGGAGGACGGCAGCGGTACCGGGCGCCCGTGAGGGTGGGTGTTGCGGGCCGTGCTGGTGGGTGGCCGGGGTCGGGAGGGTTGTACGGACGCGTGCGGGCTTCCTCGCACCGACCGCCCTCAGACGCCCCGCACAGCTGTCGCGATCCCCGTGATCGCCTCCGGGCCCACCCGGCAGCAACCGCCGACGAGCCGCGCCCCGGCCCGCTCCCACCCGGCGACCTGCCCGGCCGTGAACGATGAACTGCCGGTCCAGGCACGGGCCTCGGCGTCCCAGGCCTCGCCGCTGTTCGGATAGACCACGACGGGCTTGCCGGTCACACGGGCCGCGACGGCGATCGCCGCGTCCACGTCCTCGGGCGCGCAGCAGTTGACACCGACGGCGACGATCTCGTCCGCCTCGGCGGCCGGCGCGAACGCCTCCTCCAGCGGCTGACCGGCCCGCGTCCGGTCACCGGCGACGCTGTACGACAGCCACGCCGGGACGCCGAGCCCGCGCACACCCCGCAGCAGGGCCAGCGCCTCGTCGGCGTCCGGGACCGTCTCCAGGGCCAGCACGTCGGGACCGGCGGCGGCCAGCACCTCCAGGCGCGGGCGGTGGAACCGCTCCAGCTCGTCGACGCTCAGCCCGTACCGCCCCCGGTACTCCGAACCGTCCGCGAGCATCGCCCCGTACGGGCCGACCGACGCGGCCACCCACAGCGGGCGCGCGACACCCTTGGCATGGGCGAGCCGGGCGGCCTCGCGCCCCGACTCGACGCTCAGGGCGAGGAGTTCGGCCGATCGCTCGTGCGTGATGCCGCGCCGCGCGAAGCCCTCGAACGTGGCCTGGTAGCTGGCGGTGATCGCTACGTCCGCGCCCGCCTCGTAGTAGGCGAGATGCGCTTCGACGACCGCGTCGGGGCGCTCCGCGAGCAGCCGTGCCGACCACAGCGCGTCGCTCAGGTCGTGCCCGGCCGACTCCAGCTGGTTGGACATACCGCCGTCGAGCACGACCGTGCCGCGGGAGAGCGCCTCGGCGAAGGTGCGGGGGGTGTCGCGGGCCGGTCGGCCGGTCGTGTCGCTGGTCATGTCACGACGCTAGTCGATCCGGACCGCGCCTTGCCGGGCAGGTCCGGACGGCACCCTGCCGAGGAGGGGGCGGGCGGTGGCATGATCGGCCGACATGGAATTCTCCGAGGTGGTCCGTCGCCGTCGCATGATCCGGCACTACTCCGACAAGCCCCTGACCCCGGAGTCGTTGAACGCGTCCTCGCCTCCGCACTGCGCGCGCCCTCCGCCGGCTTCTCGCAGGGCTGGGCGTTCCTGGCCCTGACCGACCCGGCGGACCGCGCCCGGTTCTGGCCCTTCGTCCCCACCCGCGTGGAGAAGACGCCGAGCATGCAGGACGCGCCGCTGGTCGTCGTACCGCTCGCCCACAAGAGTGCCTACCTGGAGCGTTACGCCGAGCCCGACAAGGGCTGGGAGGACCGGGCGGAGGCGCGCTGGCCCGCCCCGTACTGGTTCATCGACACCGGGATGGCGTCTTTGATGATGCTGCTCACCGCGGTCGACGAGGGGCTGGACGCCTGCTTCTTCGGGATCATGCCCGAGGAACTGGAGCCCTTCCGGGCCGAGTTCGGCATCCCCGAGGAGTACGCGCCGATCGGCGGCATCACCGTCGGCCACCGGTCGGACGACGTTCCCCCGCAGAGCCCTCTCGTCGAGGAACGCAGGCGCGGTACGGCCGAGGTGGTCCACCGGGGGCACTGGGGCCTGCACTCCTGACACGGCCACGGCGGCCGCCCCACCGGGTGAACGTTCTAGCCTGGACGCATGCTGCGAGACGTGTTCGACGAGGACGCCGAGCTCTACGACCGTGCCCGTCCCGCCTATCCGCCCGCCCTGGTCGACGCTCTGATCGGCGACACGGGCCTGACCCCGGACACGCGTGTGCTGGAGGTGGGCCCGGGAACGGGACAGCTGACCGTACCCCTGGCCCGGACCGGCTGCCGGATCACGGCGGTCGAGCTGGGGCCCTCCCTCGCGGCGGTGACCCGGCGCAACCTGCGGCCGTTCCCCGAGGCCCGCGTCGAGGTCGCCGCGTTCGAGGAGTGGAGCCCACCGGGCCCGGTCTTCGGACTGGCGGTCTGCGCCACCGCCTTCCACTGGATCGACCCGGCCGTACGCGTGCCCAGGATGACCGCCGCCCTCGCTCCGGGCGGCACCCTCGCCCTGATCACCACCCACCATGTGGCGGGCGGCTCCGAGGAGTTCTTCGCCCGGGCCCAGGGGTGTTACGAACGCTGGGATCCCGCCACCCCACCCGGCCTGCGCGCGTCGGACGAGCGCGACGTCGCCTCCGACACCGGCGAACTCGACGCCTGCGACCGGCTCGGGCCGGTCGAGGTCCGGCGCTTCTCCCGGGAGATCACGTACACCACCGAGGCCTACCTCGACGTCCTGCGCACCTACTCCGGACACCGGGCGTTGCCCGCCCCCGCCCGCGACGGCCTCCTCGCCTGCCTCGCCGGCCTGATCGACAACCGGTACGGAGGCAGCGTCACCAAGCGCTACCTGCACGAGCTGATCACGGCCCGACGGGTGGAGCGGCCGGCTCCGTAGTCGCCGGGGTGCGGGGTGCCGGCGGCGGGCTCGGACCGGAGCGCCGAACCGGGTCCTGGCACCCCGGGGCTCCGGGGGTCTGGAAAGCGCTTGCCCGGAAGGGGTAGCGTCCTGCCGCCAAGGCGTTCCGTCCTGCCGCACCGCCACGCCTGCCCGGACGCCCCCTGAGACAGGAAGCCCATCTGATGCCCGCCGAGCCCGCCGAGGACCGCACCCTGAGCCCGTACACCGGCCGTACGCGCGCCCACTGGGAGGCGACCGCCGACTCCCTGCTCGCCGCCGTGGCGCCGTACGCGACCGACGGGGGCGCCCTCTATCACCTCCCCGGAAACCGCGCGAGCGCCTCCGGGCGGCTCTCCGACGGGCTGGAGGGCTACGCCCGGACGCTGCTGCTGGCCGCCTTCCGCCGGGACGAGAAGGTCCTGGAGCGGTACGCGGACGGGCTCGCCGCCGGAACGGCGGGAGTCTGGCCCCGGGTCGAGCACCGCAGCCAGCCGCTCGTGGAGGCCGCGTCCGTCGCGCTCGCGCTCCGGCTGACCCGCTCCCAGCTGTGGGACCGCCTGGACGACGGCGTGCGCCGGCGTGCCGCCGCCTGGCTCGGCGACGCGCTGAAGGCCGAACCCTGGCCCAACAACTGGGAGTTGTTCCCGGTGACGGTCGGCGGCTTCCTTGAGGACGTCGGCTACGAGCCCGACCTCTCCCGCGCGGTGATCGACCGCGGCCTGGAGCGCATCGAGCAGTGGTACCTCGGCGACGGCTGGTACACCGACGGCCACGGCCGCAAGTTCGACTACTACAACGGCTGGGCGATGCACCTCTACCCGGTGCTGCACGCCTGGCTCGGCGACGACACCCGCCTCCTCGACCTGTACGCAGGCCGCCTTCAGACCCATCTCGGCGACTATGCCCGCCTGTTCGGCGGCGACGGGGCTCCGATGCTCCAGGGCCGCTCCCTGACCTACCGCTTCGCGGCCACCGCCCCGCTGTGGCTCGGCGCGCTCACCGGCCGCACACCGTTGCCCCCGGGCGAGACCCGGCGCCTCGCCTCCGGCGCCCTGCGCTACTTCCTCGACCGGGGCGCGGTCGACGCCGACGGCCTGCTCACCCGGGGCTGGCGCGGCCCCGACGAGGCGTTCCTGCAGGAGTACTCCGGCCCCGCCTCGCCGTACTGGGCCAGCAAGGCGTTCGTCTGCCTGCTGCTGCCCCCCGACCACGAGGTGTGGACGGCCCGCGAGGAGCCGGGCCCGGCGGAACGCGCCGACGCGGTCACCCCGGTCCGCCCGGCCAACTGGCTGATCCAGTCGACGCGTTCGGACGGTCTGGTCCGCCTCCACAACCACGGCAGCGAGGACGCCCGCTACGACCCGTACTACACGCGGCTCGCCTACTCGACCGTCACGGAGCCCTCGCCCTCGTACGACAACAGCGTGATCGTCGGTGGCGACGCGAGCCGTACGGGGATCGTGCCGCTCGGAGTCGGCGAGGGCTGGGCGGCGTCCCGGCACACCGTCGCGGAGGGCGTCGCCGTGGCCGGTCTCGTCCTCGCGCGGGGCGCTGTCGAGGTGCGGGCCCACCTGGTGTCGGGCGCGGCCGCGGGGACACCGGTACGGGTCACGGGCTGGGCGGCGCGGGACGGTGCGCGCTCCGAACTCCACGCGGTGCACGGCCTGTCGAGGGCGGTTGCGTCCGCGGACGGCCTGCCGGAGGCGGCGGAAGGGGCCACCGAAGCCGACGCGTCCCTCTTCGTCGCCCTCGTCCGTCTCACCGCGGAGCCGGACCCGCGACCGCTCACCGACCTGGTGTCGGTGGGGGTGGCGCCCGCGGAGGACGAGGGACCCGGCGCGTACGACCTCACGGTGACCTGGGCACCGGGCGACGAGGCGACCTTCCGGTTCACCGCATCCGCCGACCCGGATGCCGCGCTGCCGGACGCCCCGTCGCAGGACGGCCCGGAGACGTCGGGGACGGGGAAGCCGTCCCAGGGCCCCTCCCCGAGGGTCTTCGTCCGAACTCCCTAGAGTGGGGAAGGCGGTGCCGACGCGGACGCGGATCCGCGGGGGGGAGGGGAACGGGCCATGGGCAGAGCGGGCAGGACCACGCGGGCGGGCAGGGGAGCGGTCGACCCGGAGCAGATGATCGCGGAGGCGCGAAAGGCGTTCTTCGTGGTGTTCGCGTTCCTCGCGATCGTGTGGCTGGTGCAACTGGCCAACTCCGCCGACCACTACGCCCTCTCGCGTGACCACGGAGTCGTCTCCGGAGACCTGAGCACCCTGCCCGACATCCTCAGCGCGCCCTTCCTGCACTGGAGTTGGGCCCACATCGAGAGCAACTCCGGACCGCTGTTCGTCTTCGGCTTCCTCGCCGCCTACCGCGGAGTGGCCCGCTTCCTCGGGCTGAGCCTCCTCGTCGCCGTGACCAGCGGCCTCACGGTGTGGCTCTTCGAGAACGGCGGCGTGGACACGGTGGGCGCGAGCAGCCTGATCTTCGGGTACTTCGGCTATGTCGTGGTCCGCGGCCTCTTCGACCGCCACCTGATCGACACCCTCATCGGCGTCGTCATGGCGGCGTCCTTCGCCTACATGCTCACCGTCACCGTCCCGGGAACCCCGGGCGTGAGCTGGCTCGGCCACCTCGGAGGCCTGGTCGGCGGCCTCCTCGGCGCCTGGCTGTTCCGCGACCGCCACCCCCGCAACACCGCGACCCCGACCCCACCCACCCCGCCCGGCACACCGGCCCCCCGCACCGCGCAGCCACCCACTCCGGACAGCCCCCGCGCGGACCTGCACAAGGAGCTGGGGGACCTGGGGCTTCTCCAGGCCGGGGTCGAGCGCCGGACGGGCCGACGGGACGCCGACAGGCGCGGGTCCGGGCGACGGTTCGGCGGATACCGAACCCTCGCGCCGCTATCGTCCCCGTATGACCGCTGCCCCGAGTGACGACCCGGTCGGCGGCGCCGCCTCGTTCGCCGCGCTGCACCACGCCGATGTCCCCCTTCTGCTGCCCAACGCCTGGGACCACGCCTCCGCCCTCGCACTGGCCGGGCAGGGGTTCGAGGCCGTGGGGACCACGAGTCTCGGTGTCTCCGCCGCCGCCGGGATCCCCGACGGCGCGGCCGCCACCCGCGACCTCACCATCCAGCTCGCCCGGCAGCTCGGTGGCGGCGGATTCCTGCTGTCGGTGGACGCGGAGGACGGGTTCGGCCGGGACCCGGACGAGGTGGCCGGCCTGGCACGTGAACTGGCCGACGCCGGAGCGGTCGGCGTCAACATCGAGGACGGCCTCGGATCCGCCACACTGCACGCCGCGAAGATCGCGGCGGTCAAGGCCGCGGTGCCCCACCTGTTCGTGAACGCCCGGACGGACACGTACTGGCTCGGCGACGGAAGCCACACCGAGACGTGCCGCCGCCTCGACGTCTACCTCCAGGCGGGCGCCGACGGCGTGTTCGTGCCCGGCCTCGGCGACCCGGACCGCATCGCCGACCTGGTGAAGACGTTCGACGTGCCGCTCAACATCCTGTACTCGCCGCTCGGCCCGACCGTCGCCCGGCTCGGCGACCTCGGTGTCCGCCGGGTCAGCCTCGGCTCCCTGCTGTACCGCCGATCCCTGGGCGCCGCCCTCGACACGGCCCTGGACATCCGCGCCGGCCGGACGCCACAGGGGACCACCCCGTCCTACGCGGACGTGCAGGCCCTGAGCGCGCCGCGACTCGATCCCTGACCCGGAAAACGACCTGATCGAGGGGTAGTTGAGGCACGGCTGTCGGTCACGGACGCGCGTCTCGGCGTGTCGCCCGGCCCACCAGCACCTCCGCCAGAAGGTCCGCGAACTCCACCGGGTGTTCCAGGCAGCCGAGGTGGCCGCCGGGGAAGTCGAGCAGCGCGGCTCCCGTTGCCCCGGCGAGCGACACGGCCGTACGGCGCGGGAGTTGGCCTCCGGAGGTGCGGCCCGCGCCGAGGACGAACCGGTCGGACAGTCCTTTGAGCACGTCCACGTCCGGGGTGCGGGTGGCGAAGGGGCGCAGCACGTGGGCCAGGAAGACAGCCATCGGGGTGTCCGCGGGGATCTCCGCGGGCTCGGCCGCCTCCGGGCCGGGCGCCACTCCGCCGTGCCTCGCGACAGCCTCCGCGGACTCCGCGCTCCCGTCCGCCCGACCGATCGCCGCGCCCTCCCAGGGCCGGCCCTCCAGGCCCGCGGCCAGACGCGCCATCGCCACCGCGGGGCCCTCCCTGCGGCAGAGCCGATCCACTTCCTCGACCATCGCGACCTGGGTCGCCGCGTCCGGCAGCAGCGCGACGCTCGGCGGTTCGTGGGCCACCACCCGGCGCAGCCGCTCCGGGTGCCGGGCCAGCAGGTCGAGGGCGACGATGCCGCCCGAGCTGGTGCCGAAGACGTACGCCGACTCGCCGTCCGGGAGAACGGAGCCGAGGAGCCGGTGGGCGTTGTCGCTCCAGTCCTCGACGCGCTGGTCGCCGACCGGGCCGTCCACGGGCGTGCGCGACAGGCCGAGCGGGTCGTACGTCACCACGGTGAACCGCTCGGAGAGCCGGTCGGTGAGGCCCTCCATGCCCATGGGGTGGCCGGCCCCTCCCGGTACGACCAGCAGTACGGGGCCGCTGCCCCGCACCTCGTGGTGGTACGCGCGCCGTTCGTTCCCGGGCTCGGTCATCGTCCTCGTCCTTCGTCGTCCGTGAACCGGTCGCCGGCGTCCCGACCCGGCACGCCGGTGTTCTCCCGGCCGGTCCACCGGAAGATCGTAGGCGCGGCCGAGCGCGGACTCCACGGAATTCCGGCCCGACGGACACCGGACGGGCACCGGCGGGCCGGACGGGGGAGCACCCGCCCGGCCGATCGGGACCGGTCCGACCGTTCTAGCGGACGTCCGAGAAGACGAACGAGAACTCCGCCGGCTCCGCGGCCAGCCGGTACGGCGGAAGCACGCCGGGACCACACGACTGGGAGCCGATGCCCTGCTGGCCGTGGTCGAGGTTGACCCAGACCGTGTCACCGGCCCTGAGGTCCGACAGGTGCTCCGCCGCGTCGAGTTGCTCGGTCGTCCAGCGCCGCGCGGTGAACCAGAACCGCGGATCGCCCTCGACACGCAGGCCGCCGATCTCCGCCCAGCGGACGTCGGGCCGGGCGCCGTTCTCCTGCGGGCGCACGTACGGGGTCTGCAGGGCGTCCACCGTCGACTCCCAACGGCCGCTCATCGAGGCCGACGTGGTGTCGGGGTAGCCCTCGCCCGGGCCGCCGCCGAACCAGGTCACGCGATCCGCCGAGCCGGTCAGGCCGAGCCGGACACCGAGTCGGGGCAGCGGCAGCTTCCAGTCGCCCTCCGGTGCCACGGACACGGTCAGCCGCAGCCGGGTGCCGTCGGACGTCCACCGGTACACCGTGCGCAGGCCGACCGCGCGGGCGGCGGGCGCCACCCTGGTCCGTACCGTCAACGCGTCCTCGCCCGGCTCCACCGCGTCCAGGCGGTGCCGCATCCGGTGCAGGCCCAGCGTGCGCCAGAGCAGGCCGAAGCGGGCGTCGGGCTGCCAGTGCGCGCCGTTGTCGTTGTCGGTCGGGGCCCGCCACACGTCCAGCCGCAGCCCCGTGACCTCGACACCGCCGATGGTGAGCGGCTCCCCGGTGCGGGCGTCGAAGGTGCCCGGTCCCAGGGTGATCACTCCCTCACCGGCCACCGGGGCGACGAACCGCGCGAGAGGTGCGGACACGGGCTCGGCGCTGCGGAGTTGGGCCCAGGCGACCTCATGGCCGCGGGGCGCCCACGCCGTGTCCTCGGCGAGCACCGCCCGTACCGTCCAGTGCGCCTCGGCGCCCCCCGGGTCCACGGGCGGTGCGGGCAGCTTCACGTCCGCCGACCCGCCGGGGGCCAGTTCGGGCACCTGGAGGGGTCCCGTCCCGACGGTCTCGCCGTCCACCTGGTACGACCACGAGAACGTGAGCGCGGAGAGGTCGGCGAAGTCGTACCCGTTGGTGACGCGCACGACGCCGTCGGCCGGGGCGGCTTCCAGGGCTCGGTCCAGCACCCCTTCCCGGTCCCGGAGTCGGTCCGGTCCGGGGAGGCCGGAAGTCCCGCCGGTGTCGATGCGGACGGGTTCGATCACCTTCTTGTACTCGACGAGCCCCGGGGAGGGTGTCCGGTCCGGGAAGAGCAGCCCGTCGCAGACGAAGTTCCCGTCGTGCAGCTCCTCTCCGAAGTCCCCGCCGTACGCGAACCCGTGGCGCCCGTCCGTGATGCCGTGGTCGATCCACTCCCAGATGAACCCGCCCTGGACGCGGTCGTACGCGGTGAACAGACGCTGGTAGTCGGCGAGACCGCCGGGACCGTTGCCCATGGCGTGGCCGTACTCGCAGAGAACGAAGGGGAGTCCGCGTCGCTTCGCGTCGCCCCCGTCCTCGTGGCGGCCGATGCGCTCGACCTCGGCGTGGTCGGCGTACATGCGCGAATAGACGTCCGTGTCACGGCAGGTGGCGTCCCCCTCGTAGTGGATGAGGCGTGAGCCGTCGCGGCCCCGGATCCAGTCGGCCATCGCCGTCAGTCCGCGTCCGGTGCCCGCCTCGTTGCCGAGCGACCACATGACGACGGACGGATGGTTCTTGTCGCGCTCGACCATCCGGGCCGCCCGGTCGAGGAGCGCGGGCGTCCAGCGGTCGTCGTCGACGGGGTTGCCGCGCCAGGCCTCCTCGGTGAATCCGTGGGTCTCCAGGTCGCACTCGTCGACGACCCACAGGCCGTACTCGTCGCACAGGTCGAGGAAGGCGGGGTGCGGCGGATAGTGCGAGGTGCGGACGGCGTTGATGTTGTGCCGCTTCATCAGCAGCACGTCGGCGAGCATCGTCTCCGCGTCGAGCGCGCGGCCCTTCTCCGGGTGCCACTCGTGCCGGTTGACGCCCTTGAACAGCACCGCACGGCCGTTGACCTTGATCCGCCCGTCGTCGAGAGCGACGGTGCGGAAGCCGATCCGCAGGGGTACGCGCTCGCCCTCCGTGACCAGTTCGCCGTCGTACAGCCGGGGCGTCTCGGCGGTCCACGGCGCCACCGGCACCGTGACCTCCGCCCCGGTCGCGACGTCGACGTCCAGGGCGGGCACGAGGACCCGTCCGTCGACGTCGGAGTCCACGCGCAGGGTTCCGAGGCCCTCGCGGTGGTCGTACCCGGCGTGCACGAAGAAGTCGAGCACGCCGCCCGCGGGGCGGTGCAGCAGGGTGACGTCACGGAAGATGCCGGGCAGCCACCACTGGTCCTGGTCCTCCAGGTAGGAGCCCGCCGACCACTGGTGCACCCGGACGGCGAGCGCGTTGCGCCCCGGCCGCAGCAGATGGCCCACGGCGAACTCGTGCGGCAGCCGGGAGCCCTTGAACTCGCCGAGGTCCGTGCCGTTCAGCCAGACGCGGGCGCAGGACTCGACCCCGTCGAAGCGCAGCACCGTACCGCCGTCGGCGGGCCAGTCCGCCGGCAGGTCGAAGAGGCGCAGATGGTCGCCGGTCGGGTTCTCGGTCGGCACGTGCGGCGGGTCGACCGGGAACGGATAGAGGTGGTTGGTGTAGATCGGCGCGCCGTGCCCCTGCAGCACCCAGTGGCCGGGGACCTGGACCTCGGCCCAGCTGTCGGGGTCGTCGTCCTCGTGCGGCGCGTACCCCTCGGCGGCGAAGGAGTCGTCGCGCGCGTCGGCGGTGGGGGAGAGCCGGAAGTGCCAACGCCCGTTCAGGGAAAGGGCCGCGGCGTCCGAGGCCGCGTACCGGGCGCGCGGCGGCAGCGCGCCGTGGCCGGGGGACACGTCCTCGACGTAGCCGGTGGCGGAGGGTGCGGCGGTCGGGTGCGAGGGGGAGGTGCGGAAGGACATGCGTCTCCTAGGTCAGCCCGTGGATCAGCCCGTGCGTCGTGTTCCCGGTCGGTGCGGTTCTCCCGAGGCCCTGCCCGGTGTCTCAGGACCGAGGAGGGAGGAGGTCCGCCACGAAGGCGTTGGTGAAGGTGCCGGCCGGGTCGAGGCCGTCGACCAGCGTCCGGAAGTCGGTCAGGCGCGCATAGCGTCCGCGCAGGGTCTCCGGCGGTACGGCGAAGACCTTGCCCCAGTGCGGGCGCGGCGCGAACGGCTCCAGCGCCCGCTCGACGCTCCGCACCACCGGCAGGACGGCCTCCGTGTCGTCGACCCAGGTGAAGTGCAGCGCCACGGTGTCCCGCCCGTAGGCCGGGCTCAGCCACTGCCGGTCGGCGGCGACGGTCCGCACCTCGCAGATCTGCAGCAGCGGTGCGATCGTCCCGCGGATCGCGTCCAGGGCGTGCAGGGCGGCCAGGGCGTCCGAGCGCGCCAGCAGATACTCGGACTGCAGCTCGGAGCCGCTGCTCGGCGTGAACTCCGCCCGGAAATGGGGAAGTCGCTCATGCCAGGGACCGGGAACGCCGAACTGCTCGGTGCAGTTGCGGGCGGGCATCCCCGGCACCGGGTGCATGGCCTCGGTCGCGGGCCGCGCCCAGGGGAAGTCCGGCAGGGGCCGGTCGGTGCGCCGCTTGAGCCACACCTGGCGGAAACCGGGCCGCCCCCAGTCCGTGAACAGGCTCACGCTGTACGCGCAGGCAGCGACCGTCTCGAAGTCCAGTCCCTCCAGCGGGAGTTCGGTGTAGACGTGCTGGCTCACCTCGAAGTCCGGCTCCACGTCGAGTGTGAGAGCGGTGACCACACCCAGAGCGCCCAACGCGGTCACCGCGCCGTCGAAACGGTCGTCGCCGCGGCCGATCGTCAGCGAGGAACCGTCCGCGGTGACCAGCTCGACCTCACGGACCGCCGAGGCCAACGACCCGTTCGCGACCCCTGAACCGTGGGTGCCGGTGGCGACCGAGCCGGCCACCGAGATGTGCGGCAGGGAGGCCATGTTGTGCAGCGCGAACCCCTTCGCGTGCACCGCGCGGGCGAGTTCGGCGTAGCGCACGCCGCCCGACACCCGTACCGTGCGGGCCGCCGTGTCGACGTCGATCGTGGGCGGCAGCGCGGTCAGCGACAGCAGGACGCCGTCGGCGCCCGGTTCGGCGATCCGGTTGAACGAGTGGCCACTGCCCAGCACCCGCACCCGGGAGCTCTCCGCGACCAGCGCGCGCAGCGCGCCGAGCGAGGCGGGCCGGTGCAGCTCCTTGGCCGTGTACGTGATGTTGCCGGCCCAGTTGGTCAGCGTCCCAGTCATCCTGCTGTTCCTCCTCGGATGTCCGCCGCCCGTGCGATGACCACCCGGCGAACGTACCGCGCCGGTCCGCCCAGGTGGCAGACCTCTTCGTTGACCCTCTCACGCGCTGCGATCTACCGTAGAGAGCGGTTGCTGTCGCTGTCACGAGGGCCGTCGACACTCGCCGACGGTCACGCGATCGCGTCGAGGCCCCGCACCGTCGCCGGACGCCGTCGGGCGTCTCCCGAACCGGAAGGCCCCTCTGTGCCGAAGCGTCCCGTGGCGATGTTCGCCATGACGGCCGAGAACGTGCCGCGCGTGTTCCCGGCGGACACGCTCGCCCGGTTGCGCGAGCTGGTGGACATCGATCCCGCCCTGGTGGCGGGGGACTTCACCGATCCCCGCGTGCGTGAGCGTCTCGCCGCCACCGAGGTCCTGATCACCGGCTGGGGTTGTCCGGTCCTCGACGCCGGTGCGCTGGAGGCGGCGCCGGAACTGCGGACCGTGCTGCACGCCGCCGGCTCCGTGAAGGGGTTCACCACACAGGCGGTGTGGGACCGCGGGATCGCCGTGTCGTCGGCCGCCGCCGCGAACGCGCTGCCCGTCGCCGAGTACACGCTCGCCATGATCCTGCTCGCGGGCAAGAACGTCTTCGCTCACCGCGACCGCCTCCGCGACGAACGGGCCTTCCCCTACGGCGAGATCCTGCCCGGCCTCGGCAACTTCGGCCGCCGTGTCGGTGTCGTCGGCGCCTCCCGCATCGGCAGACGCCTCATCGAACTGCTGCGGCCGTTCGACCTGGAGGTGAGCCTCGCCGACCCCTACGTCACCGAAGCCGGGGCGGCGGCTCTCGGGGTGCCGCTGCTGCCGCTCGACGCCCTGCTCGCCGGCAGCGACATCGTCACCGTGCACGCCCCGCAGACCCCCGAGACCCGGCACCTCGTCGGCCGCCGCGAACTCGCCCTGATGCCCGACGGATCGGTCCTCGTGAACACCGCGCGCGGCTCCCTCGTCGACCACGACGCGCTCGTCGGGGAACTGCGGTCCGGCCGGATCAGCGCCGTCCTCGACGTCACGGACCCGGAACCGCTCCCTGCGGACTCCCCGCTCCTCGACCTCCCGAACGCCTTCGTCACCCCGCATCTGGCCGGTTCCCAGGGCAACGAGGTCGCCCGGCTCGGCGCGACCGTTCTCGGCGAACTGGAACGGCTGCTGGCGGGGCGGGAGCTGGAGTTCCGGGTGGACGAGACGGAGCTGGACCGGACGGCCTGACGGGCCGGAGAGGACCCTGGGGCGGCGGCGACGGCGGACGGACGTCACCGGCGCCGCGGGGTGGCAGGCGTTTCCGGCGCTTGCGGGGTGGCGCTGCGCGCGGCGGGCGGCTACCCGGCCGGTCGGCCGAGGAAGGCTTCGGTCGTCCCCACGAACCGCTCCGCGTCGTCGAGCCACGGAAAGTGCCCGGCCCCGGGCTGGACGACCAGCTCGGCACGCGGGAACACGGCGGCGAGGGCGGCGACCGCGGCAGGCGGGGAGTTCAGGTCGACCTCGCCGGCGAGCACGAGCACCGGACACGTCAGGCGGCCGAGCGCCGCCCGGGTGTCGTCCGGGGTGAACGCGCCGTCGCCGTAACGGCCCGCGGCCTCCTGGTTCCGGTGCGCGTCCTCCGCCGCCCGGTGCGCTCGGGCAGCCTCGTCCCAGCGGCCGTACCAGAAGGGGGCGATGGCCAGAAAGGCGGCGGCGTCCCCGGTTCCGGCGACGATCCGTTCCAGTGCGGCGAACGCCTCCGGGAACCACGGTTCCGCCGCCCGCAGCCGCGCCGTCTCCCGCCGGACGTCCCCGGTGATCTCGATGCCGACCGCGTAGGGACTCGGCGTGATCAGCGCGAGCCGCTCGACCCGGTCCGGGTGGCGCTGCGCGTACAGCATCGCCAGGTTCGTCCCCGCGGAGTGCGCGAGCAGGTCCAGCCGGTCCAGACCGAGATGCTCACGCAGCGCCTCCACGTCGTCGACCAGGCGGTCGCAGCGGTACGTGCCGGGGTCCTCGGGGACCGCCGAGCCACCCGTGCCGCGCGGGTCCGCCATGATCAGCCGTCGGTGCGCCGAGAGCCCGCCCAGCTCCCCGAGGTAGGCGCAGTCCTGCATCGGCCCGCCCGGCAGACACACCAGGGGTGGTCCGTCCCCGAGAACCTCGAAGGCCAGCTCTGTCCCGTCGTACGCGGTGAAGGTCGGCATGGCCGCGACTCTCGCAGCGGGGGCCGGACGGGGCAAACGACTTCCGCGTGGCCCGGGCGCCATCTCGCCGCGCTCTCGATGCGGATTCCGTTGTTTGTGACGTCTCATGCTGCTGATTCAGTTGCTCTATGGCTAACGAATGACAGATATCGTTATTCTGTCACTCATGACCTACGGACCGCTTCCCGACACCGACCTCACCCGGCACCGCCGGCTGCGCGAGCAGGGCAGCCTCGACCGCGCCGACCTCGACGCCATCCTCGACGCGGGGTTCGTCTGCCACCTCGGGGTGATCGTCGACGGGCGCCCGATGGTGGTGCCGACGGTGTACGGGCGGGGCGAGCGCGACCTGTACGTCCACGGCTCCGTGGCGAGCCGGAGCCTCGCGGGGGACACGCCCGTCTGTGTCACCGTGACGCACGTCGACGGGCTCGTCCTCGCGCGGTCCGTGTTCGAGCACGGCGTGAACTACCGCAGCGCGATGATCCACGGCGTCCCGCGGAAGGTCACCGACCCCGACGAGAAGACCGAGGCCCTCCGCCTCCTCACGGAGCACGCCACCCCCGGACAGTGGGACTACGCCCGAGGCCCCAGCCGCAAGGAGCTGGCCGCGACCACCGTGCTCGCGCTGTCCCTCGAAGTGGCCTCCGTCAAGATCCGTACCGGCGCTCCGGACGATGGGGACGGCCCGGACGCCGCCGGGGGCCTGTGGGCCGGCACGCTCCCGCTGACGGCCACCTGGGGCGCGCCCGTGCCCGACCCGCTGCTGCCGTCCGGACAGCCCGTTCCGGACCACATCGCGCGCCGCGAGGGGACCCGGCACGGCTGACGCCGGGCCGGGGGCATACCGTGAGGAGTCGAACACGACAGACGAAGCAGGTCGGGAGCGAGGAGAACGGGATGGGCAGCCGCACCGCGCTGGTCGAGGATCTGATGGAGCGGTTCCCGCACGTACCGCGGGAGGCCGTCTTCAAGGAGGACCTGCTCCGCGGGGGTGTGGCCTTCGACGCGTCCGCTCTCAGCGACAACGAGAACGGCGAGGTCAAGCCGAAGTCGTACTTCATCTTCTCCTTCGACCACGGCACGCTCCCCGAGCTGGGCGAGGCCGCGCTCCGGCGCCCGCCCGAGGAGATCATCCTCACCGGCGGCCCGTACGACCTGCGGCGCACCGTGGTCTCCGTGCGCGTCAACCCGTCCTCGCCCTACCGGGTCGCCGCCGACGACGAGGGAGTCCTCGGGCTCTACCTCGACGGGAAGCGGATCTCCGACGTCGGCGTGCCGCCGATGCCCGAGTACTACCGGCACAAGCTCTCCAACGGGAAGTCCGTGATGGAGGTGGCGCCGACGATCCAGTGGGGCTACCTGATCTACCTCACGGTGTTCCGGGTCTGCCAGTACTTCGGCGCCAAGGAGGAGTGCCAGTACTGCGACATCAACCACAACTGGCGCCAGCACAAGGCGGCCGGCCGCCCGTACACCGGGGTCAAGGACGTCGAGGAGGTCCTCGAAGCCCTGGAGATCATCGACCGGTACGACACCGCGAAGACGTCCACCGCCTACACCCTCACCGGCGGCGCGATCACCAAGACGGTGTCCGGCCGTGACGAGGCCGACTTCTACGGCCACTACGCCAAGGCCATCGAGGAGCGGTTCCCCGGACGCTGGATCGGCAAGGTGGTGGCCCAGGCGCTGCCCCGCGACGACGTGCAGCGGTTCAAGGACTACGGCGTGCAGATCTACCACCCCAACTACGAGGTGTGGGACGAGTATCTGTTCAAGATGTACTGCCCCGGCAAGGAGCGCTACGTCGGCCGGGACGAGTGGCACAAGCGCATCCTCGACTCCGCCGAGATCTTCGGCGCGCGCAACGTGATCCCCAACTTCGTGGCGGGCGTGGAGATGGCCGAGCCGTTCGGCTTCACCAGCGTCGACGAGGCCATCGCGTCGACGACCGAGGGACTGCGCTTCTTCATGTCCCACGGCATCACGCCCCGCTTCACCACCTGGTGCCCGGAGCCGACCACCCCGCTCGGCAAGGCCAACCCGCAGGGCGCGCCGCTGGAGTACCACATCCGTCTGCTGGAGGCCTACCGCGCCACCATGGACGACTTCGGTCTCAAGTCGCCCCCCGGGTACGGGCAGCCGGGCCCCGGGCGCGCGGTCTTCTCCGTCAGCTCCTTCATGGACAGCCTGCCCGCGGAGGAGCCGGCCGCCCAGGTCTGACCCATCGGCGCGGTGCACCCCACCCCGTGCACCCCTGAACGCCTCGCCCGGCCCGGACGTCATCCGTACGTCCGGGCCGGGCGCGTTCCGCGGGCCGTGGGGGAGGCCGGAATCACCGACGCGTGACCGCCCGGTCGCGCGATGTGAGGGAACGGCTTGTCAGTTGTGTCGGAACCGTGAAAGGCTCGGGCCCGTTGTCGGGACGGTCTCCAACTCCCCGGTGCCGCAAGCCGAGTTGGGCGTTACCTGACGTTGCACATGGACGCAGTGGATGCAGGAGCCCCCCATGCCCGACCTGCCGACCCCTCAGGACGCCGCCGAGGCCGCGTTGTTCTCGGAGTGCTGGGACGCGGTGCTCTCGTACGCCGACCTGTGCACGTCCGGCTCGGCCGCCGCGACCCAACTCGCCACCGAGGCCTTCACGCACGGCGTCCACGAGGCCCGCGCCGCCGAGGTCCGCGCGAAGAACACCGGCCGCAGGACACCGGGGCTGCCCCGGATCCCCCTGCTGCTCAACTCCGTACGCACCACGGCCGCGGCCTGGGAGACGCACGGCCAGGGGCACCGGCTCGACCCCGACCTCAGGCTGTGGCTCAACTCCGAGAAGGCCGCACGCTTCACCGGGCCCCCGCTGCACCGCCCGATCGCCCTGCGCGGCCTCAGGGACCTCCAGGAGGCGGACGCCGCCCTGCTGTGGCTGGTCGAGGTCGAAGCCCTCCCGCTGCCCGCCGTGGCCCGTCGGCTCGGCCTGGACCCGGTGGCGGCCGCCGAGGAACTCGGCGAGGTGCGCGCCCTGTTCAGAGCCCGCTGCCACCGCAGCCACCTCGACACCCCGATGGACACCGCCTGCCGCAGCTACGCCCGCCTCCTCGACGCGGTCACCCGTTCGCCGGGAGCCGGGACACCCGAGGATCTGTCCCGGCACCTCGCCCACTGCGCCGAGTGCGCGGAGGCCGCCGCCTGCCTGCGCCTGCACGGCGGCGGACTGCCCGCCGCGCTCGCGGGCGGGGTGATCGGCTGGGGCGGCCTCGCCTATCTCGAACGCCGCCGCCGCGCCGCCGAAGCGGGACTCGGCGGCGGTCGCTCGGAGGCCGCCGTGGACACCGGCATCGCCGAGAACCGGGAGCCCGCGCCCCGGATCGGCCGTACCGGAGTGCTGGTCGCCGCCCTCATCGTGTCCGGACTCGCGCTCACCGTCTCCCTCATGCCCTTCGGCCCCGACGGCGACGGTTCCATCGCGCCGCGCGGCGACACGGCCGTCGCCGACCGGCCGGTGGCCGCCCCGGCCGTGTCGTCGTCCCCGCCGGCCACCAACCGCGCCGACGGGACGCTCGTCTCGCCGGAGCCGACGCGGACGACCGCCGACGCGCGACCCGATCCCGATCCCGAACCCCAGGGCCCGACCTCGCCTCCGGCCCGCGTCGTCGACCGCACCCCGGAGCCGACGAGGAACTCCCCTCGCTGCGCGGCGACGTACACCCTCGACAACGAGTGGCCGGACGGCTTCCAGGCGACCGTCTCCGTCACGACCACCGAGCCCCTGGACACCTGGCGGCTCGGCTGGACCTTCGACGACGGCCAGCGGGTCACCCAGATGTGGGACGGCACCGTCGACCAGCACGGCTCCCGGGTGACCGCCACCGCCGCCGACTACAACAGGACGGTCGCCGCGGGCGGTTCCGTCTCCGTGGGCTTCATCGGCTCCTGGCAGCACACGAACACGGCACCCGACACCATCACCCTCAATGGGGCATCCTGCGCGACAGCGCACTGAATCCACTCGCCGGGCCATTTCCCGGGGTCGATGCATTGGCCCGTTCCCGCCGCGAAGAGGCCGGAAATCGCACAACCCTCGGAGCCGTGTCGGGAGTCACATCGTTCGGGCATGCGGAGTTTCCCGACGCACCGATCCGGCAGCCGTCGTGGGGCTGTTCGCGCGGTGGCGGGTGCCTTAGCGTGCTCGCGGGATCTTCTTCGGGAAGTCCCGTCACGGGGAGCGGGGGACGTGTTCATGGTGCGCGGTACGGCTGGTCGGAAAGGCCCACGCCTTTCGGTGAATCGGGTGCGAGGAAGGGCAGTTCGGTAGATCGGGAGCACGCCTACCTGTGCCCGTCCTCGGAGCGTTCCCCCTGGCCGGCCGGAGCGGCACCCCCAACAGCTCTGCCCGCAGCGTGCGTTCCGCGACGGTGGGCCGGTCAGGCCCGTCGACGTTCGTCCCCTCCTTGTACAGGCCCCCTTTCCTTTCGGCTCGCAGTCTCGTGCGGCCTGGTGCCGTACGACCGGAGACAGGAAAAGACTTGGCAGACGAGAAAGTCCTCGAAGCGCAGAAATGGGTGAACTCCACCTACGGCACCGTGGCCGGATATGTTCCGTGTCCGGAAGACGGCCACACCGGCTGGGGCACCATGAACTCCCTGATCATGGGACTTCAGCACGAACTCGGCATCAGTCCGGTGGTCGCCAGTTTCGGCCCCGGGACGATGTCCAAAATGCAGGCGCTCGGCGATATCGGATTCGGCTGGGACGCGAACCGCAACATCGTCGCCATCCTCGAACACGGCCTGTTCTGCAAGGGCTACTGGGCCGTCGAGCCGGACAGTTACGGCTGGTTCACCGGCGTCACCCGCGAAGCGGTGAAGAGCCTGCGGTCCAACATGGGCATCCCCGAGGGCGACGGTGTCATCAACGCCAAGATCGCCAAGTGCATCCTCAACATGGACGCCTACGTCGTCGTCGCGGGTGGCACCGACAAGATCCGAGGCATCCAGCGGTGGCTCAACGGCGGTTACTGGCAGAAGGACGCCTACAGCATCGGCCCCTGCGACGGGATCTACTCCCGCGACGTGCAGAAGGCCCTCATGATCGCCCTCCAGTACGAACTCGGACTCAGCCCCACCGGCAACTTCGGCCCGGGCACCCAGGCCGGCCTGAAGTCGCACACCCTCACCGAGGGCAACTCCGGCATCTTCGTCCAGCTCTTCACGGCCGCCTGCGTCTTCAACGAGCCGGTCATCCTGCACGGCCAGGACGACCAGGAGGTCCGCACCACCTTCAAGGACAGCTTCGACTCCAAGACCAAGGAGTTCGTCCAGATCTTCCAGAAGTTCTCGCAGCTCCCCGAGACCGGTCTCGGGGACTACCAGACGTGGTCCCAGCTCCTCGTCTCCATGGGCGACCCGGACCGCGAGGCCCACGGCAGCGACACGCGCTACGAGATAACCGCCTCGCGCGCCAGATGGCTCTACGACAACGGCTTCCGCATCGTCGGCCGCTACCTGTACGACCCCCCGGGCTCCACGCTCGACAAGGAGATCAAACCCGGCGAACTCAAGACCATCTTCGACGCCGGCCTGCGCGTCTTCCCCATCTACCAGGACAACGCGCGCCAGTTGTCGGACTTCACCTACACGGCCGGGTACCAGCACGCGCTGAACGCCCACGCGCTGGCGAGCGGTTACGGCTTCAACCGCGGCACCACCATCTACTTCGCCTGCGACTACGACGCCACGCAGGAGGCGATCGACGGCTATCCGCAGGGCATCGTCACGTACTTCAACGGCGTGGTGGCGGGCCTCGCCGGCCAGGGCAAGAAGTACCTCCACGGCGTCTACGGATCCCGCAACGTCTGTACCAACGTCACCGAGAAGACCCTCGCCCGGTACTCCTTCGTCTCCGGCATGTCCTACGGCTTCTCCGGCAACCTCGGCTTCCCCCTGCCGGACAACTGGTCCATGAACCAGATCAAGGAGTTCAAGGTCACCAACGGGTCCGACACCTTCGACCTGGACCGCGACGTCTGGCGCACCGGAAGCGACCCGGGCACCAACTCCGTGAACAGCACGGCCGGTCCGGCGGACGGCTTCATCGCGTACGTCGAGAAGCTCTACGGCATGGCCGTCGCGTACGGGCACGACAAGAACGCCAGCCAGCTCGTCATGGAGTACATCCGCCACGAGAAGTACGCGGGCATGGCCTGGTGGTGGCTCGCCGGCAGCTTCGACTCCGGCTTCGTCGACTACTGCAACACCCGGGGCATGTCCGTGATGGACAGCTTCAAGGACCCCATCTCCGGCTACGACCTCGACGCCACGCACCTGATGGCCACCGCCAACGGCTTCCTCGTCAACTCCGACCCCAGCGACAAGAAGTCCGCGACCGGCGGCGACATCGCCGGCTGGGGCGGCGACATCATGACCTTCTACGCCGACTGGCGGAACTCCGAGGAGCAGTACGCCTCCGGACACGCCTTCTGCGACGCCAAGCTCGCCAAACCGGCCGTCGTCTCCAGCTTCGGCTTCACCGACATGGTCGAGGACGCCGACGGATACCTGCTGGCCAAGGCCGTCACGGGCGGCCAGAACATCGTCGACTGGGTCAAGGCCCAGTACAACGGAGGCGGCGGGCTGCGCCGGTTCCGCAACAACTACGACACCCGCTGGCAGAACGGCGGGAACTGCTACCAGTCCTGCTGGAACATCCTCACGGCCGCCGACGACGTCACCGTCGACCTCGCCCGCAAGAAGCTCATCATGGCCTCCGGTGCCATGCTGCCGTCCGTGATGATCAATCTTCCCGGCGGCGGCGACAAGCTCGACGCGTTCGTCCTCGGCTTCAGCGACCGCATGCTCGCCCTCGTCGGCCTGGAGAACAGCCTGGCCGCCACGTACAAGAGCAACCTGCGGAAGTACCTCAAGGCCGCCGGGCAGCGAGCTGCCGCACGAGCCGGCCACTGATCGATGGGCGTCATCGCGAACTTCCTCCTCCTCGCCGTTCCCGTCCTGATCGTGCTGGGACTGTGGAGCCGGCCCCTCCTCACCGGCCGGTGGAAGACACCCGGCTGGTTCCTCGTGACAGCGGGGCTCTGTCTCGTCGCCATGCTCGTCACCTGGATCGTCGGAGCCCTCGCCGGTTCCTCGATGGACGCCGAGGAGTCCTGTCACGCGGCCGGCACCACCTACGACCGCGCCTACCGCTCCGTCCACTGGCAGGAGCCCTCGCGATGGTTCCCCCTGCACAACAAGTGCAACGCTGGCTTCGACCTCGTCCCGGTATGGGTCAACCCGGCCCTGGTGGTCCTGCCCCTGCTGGCCGTCACCTTCCTGGGCCTGGCCGTTCGGCTGGCCGTCGTCAACCAACGCACCGAGAAGGGCACAGCGTGAACGAGCTGACCAGGCGCCACTTCGTGGGCGCCGCCGCCGGGTTCGCCGGAGCCGCCGCGATCGGGTCACTGGGGGCGGCCCCCGCCTCCGCAGCCCCCCGCCGGACGGACTGGGCGGGGAGCCGCTCCGCCAACGGCTGGGAGATCCTGCCCGAGGCGGAGAGCTTCCGCATCGAGGGCAGCGACCGGTCCGTCCACCTCGCCGGAGGAACGGCCGCGACCCTGCTCCTGCACGTCGCACGACGCTTCCACTACGAGATCGACCAGCTTCGGGACGGCGACGTCCGGGGCCACCGCACCTCGCGTCGCGTCCAGGACCCCCACGAGTCGAACTACCTGTCCGGCACGGCCATCGAGATCAGACCCCAGGCCTACCCGCTCGGTGCCAAGGGCGGCTTCTATCCGCAGGAACTGGTCGTCATCCGCGACGTCCTCGCCGAACTGGACGGCGCCGTGGCGTGGGGCGGCGACTTCGCGACGCCCAAGGAGTCCCACTTCGAGGTCGCGCACGAGCCCGGTCACCCCAAGGTGAAGGGGGTCGCCCGGAAGATCGACGGCTGGAACTCCGGCCCCGGCAACGAGGGCGCGGGCGCCACCGACGCCTTCGACCCCGCCCGCCGCCGACGCGCCACGTCCTTCGCCCACCGCACCGCTTCCTAGGCCCCGCGGCGGAACGCGGGCCGTCCGTCGGCGCGAGGTCTCGCAGCGACGGACGGTTCGGTCGGTGGCCCGGTGCCCACTCGGTGCCGCTCTGCCTTGTGCACTCGGCCCAAAGGTTGGAAAATCAGCCGGCGAACCCAGGAACACCTTCCGTCACACGCAAGGCTGGGCTTCGCATACGGGGCGGATGCGGGGAATCCGTGGGCGTGGGTGTGCGGTCGGCGGTGCTCGGGGGAGGACTTTCATGGAGTTACGACAGATCCTTGCGCGTCTGCGGGAGATCGAGGACTGGTCGCTCACCGCGGAGGAATGGCGCGCCGTGGGCGATGTGCTGAACAGGCTCGAGTCCGTGCTCCCCGAAGGGGACGATGCCGAGACTCTTCACGTGCTGGCCCTCCTGGAGCCGTTGGACCGAGAAGGGGCACGTCGTGCGCAGGCCCGGTTGGGCGCGGGGCGCACACCCATCCCGGCACAACAGCGCGAGCAGCGGAATCACCTGGTCGCACGGCTCACGGCCGACCTGAGCGGTCCCGAGGACCGCTCCCGGGAAGGCCGGAACCCCCAAGGGGAGACGGCGTGAACCGACCGTAGCCGAACCGCTTGTCCGCGGTCGGACGAGTAGGAACGCGCATCGAAGAAGGCTCGGTACTCCTTGACAGCCCCTCGGGGTTCCGGAAGCAGGTCGCACAGTATGAACGGAATCACCAAGCCGGCCTTACTCGTCATGGCGTTCGCGCCCGCCGAATCCGAGATCGACAGCAACGCGCGCGAATACCTCGCCTGTCTGTGGCGAGCATGCCGTTCACTGGGCATGCGTGAGCCGGTTGCCGGGACCTCCGTGCCCGCGGACCATATCGACTTCGGCCTGGCACCCCCGGTCGCCCCCCGATTCACCTTGCTGGCGGCCGCACAGCGGACGGGCGACGACTCGGTCTATTCCGCCTTCGCCTTCGCCGACCACGATGTCGTCGGCCTCGTCGCCCTGCTGGCACCCAACGACTCGTCCAGAGGCCTCACCCAGTGGGCCGATCTCGACGCCCAGTGGAGCGGAGCGGTGGCCGCTGCCGGCGGACCGCCCCAACCCCAGGGTCTGTTGGGGGAGTTCCGCGTGTTCGAGGCCCTGCACGGCCGGGGGCTCGCACGCCGCGACCGCGCGATGTGCGAGCTCGTCCGTCGGCATGCTCCCCGGGCCGGCACCGAACCCTGGTGGGCCGGCTTCGACCGCACGGAGCACGGTTTCGCCGTGTGGAGGTCCACCGAGACCGGCGAACCCGAGGATGCCACCGACCTCTACGTTCTCGCACCGGCCCGGCACGAGGCAGACCTCGACGAGTGGGCCTGGGCCACCGACGGCCGACACGGGCTGATGCCGCTCACACGCTATTTGCTCCAGCTCTCGAAGATCCAGTACCAAGGACGGCTGTACGCGTCCTCGGAGCCGTCGCGCGCGCAGATATCGGAGAGCGACGAGCGGACGACGGCGCTCCTGCGGGAGTTGGACTCCGCGACCCGACGTCCCGCGCCCCTCGAGCGCCTGCTGAAGACGTCGCACCTGCTGGACGAGACCCAGTTCGGGCCCCAGGGACTGCTGTGGACCATCACGCGCCAGCGTCAGCTGAGCCGCAGTGTCTCCACCGCCGTCGCCAACATGCGTCTGCACACCCCCGACTTACGCAGGCACGGCAGGGGAGTCTCCTGGACCGTGACGGACCTCGCCGACGCCGAATGGCTCATCAAGCAGGTGGACGAGGACCGGCTGCATCTGGAAGCCGCGCGCGAACGGGCGGACAGCGTGCGCGCCGCGGTCTCGGTACTGGTGGAGCGTGAACTGGTCAGCCACCGCGGCTGGCTGACGCTGATTCAGACCTCCATTCTGGGCTCGCTCCTCACCGCGCTGACGGCAGTGCAGACCATGAACTACAAGGTGCCGATACGCAAGTCCCTCGAGTCCCCGGTCATCGTCGCCGTGGCAGCCCTTGCCCTCGCCCTGCCCCTGGCCACACTGCGCTGGGCGGGCGTCGCGCCGACGACGTCCCGCTACCGATGGCTCGACTCGGGCGTCGCGGGGCTGTTCGGTGCCGCCCTGGGGTGGCTGGCCGTCACTTGCTGGGCGCTGGGCCGGGGAGGAGGGCCTCCCGCCGTCGCGTGGTCGCTCTCGGGCGCCGTCGTGGCCGGTCTGATCGCTTTCGTGGGGACACACCTCCTGACTCGGCCGCGCTAGTCCACTCGCTGTCCCCTCCGCTCCGCGCGCCGCTCGAGTCCCCGCGGTGCCGGAGCGATGAATCCGACGGAATCAGAGGAGTTCTCCCCATGCGCCAGCACGACGGGCGGCACCCGCAGGACCCCGGCTCCGCGATCAGGGCCTTCGTCGAGGCACTGGACGTCGAGGATCTGATCATGCGGTTCGACATCGACTTCGATGCCCCGATGCGCCAGGCGGACGCCATCGGCATGTTACGAATGGCGCGAGCGCACACCAAGGAGCCGCAGGCCGGTGCCCGAGGCATCGCACGGAGAGTCGGCGCCCACTGGTGCGAAATCGTCCAGGCGGACCTCGGCTACGAGTTGCTCGCGGGGCTGCAGCTGATCGAGGCGTCACGGCCGGACGCCGAGCGGCTGTCGGCGTGGCTGACCGAGGGCACCGCCGACCCCGAGGACCCCTTCCCCGCCTACGCCCTCGCCCGGTGGCACGACGGAGTGGGCAGGATCCGCTACCGCCTGGGGAGTTACACCGCCTCCCGGCGTGACTTCGGTACCGCGGTGCGGGTGGCCGAGTCGGCCCGACTGTGGTGGGCGCTGCCCGACCTGCTCAGCAACTACACCCGCGCCGAGTTCGAGGAACGTGAGCAGGCGGCGCGTGAGAAGGACGACGGCAGGACCGGAGGGCGAGACGTCGACGCGATGGTCGCTCCGATGCAGCGGAGACACGACCAACTCGTCGAGCAGGCGAACGAGCACGGTGTCGACATCCATGCCGTTCCGCATCAGGAAACGCCTCTCAGGAAAAGGGAGTTCCTCCGCGGCTACTCCAATGCCCTCCACAACCTCGCCACCGCTCTGCGTCAGGCTGGGGACAAGGAGCAGTCACTGCGCGTCACCGCGCGCGCCAAGGCCATCTCGGAGGGGCTGAACGACACGTACCGCACGACGCAGTCGCTCCTGAACGAGGCCTTCTGCGGAGACGACCCCGAGAGGAGCTTCGCGACCCTGCGCGATCTGGGTCATGGCCGCGAGGAGTACGCGGGACCGGGGTGGGAGCGCGGACGGCGGATCGCCCGCCAGAACCTCGCCCGGCTCGCCGGCGGCCCCGACGGCCTGGCCGATCTGGGGAACCTTCTCGACGAGTTGGAGGACGACGTCGTCGGTACGGGCCGACGCGCCGGGCTGGACGTCGACTTCTACGCCTACACCGTGCGCTACTACCGGGAGACGGCTGCCGCCCTCCCTGCGGCCGATCGTCCACGGGACGTCCTGGACCGCCGACTGAGGATGGCGGAGTCGGTGCGCGAAGCCATCGCCCTCCCCGTGTACAAGCGCGCCTACGCCAACCACGTGAGGCCCGCGTATCTGCGCGCCATCGGTGCGCAGATGGCACGGGGCGGCCACCGGCAGGAGGACCTGGAGAAGATCGTCTCCCTGGTGGAGGAGTCCTCGGGCCGGGAACTCCTGGACCTGCTCGCGTCGTCCCGCCCACCCGTCCTCGGCCGCCCCGTACATCCGCTGCCCACCGCTCCGGAAGGATCCCGGGCCGAAAAGGGTTCCCCGGAGGGTCGTCGGACGCCTCTGCGCACACAGAGATCCGCCGAGGCGACGGAGGGGAGGGAGTGGAGGGAACTCCTCATCGAGCGCGAGCAGCAGTACGAGGAGCACTTCCTCCAGCACCCGCTGACATCGGCGACCCACGACGACGACATCGCCCATCAGTTGGTCCAGTACACCCTCAACCACGAGGGCTCGTGTGTCGTGCGGTACTTCCGCTTCGGTACGTCGGATGCGGCCCTGGAGGGCGAGGAGGCCACCGAGCCCGACTCGCTCGGCATCGTGGTCTGCCGGGACGGGGTGCTCACGCTGCTGCCCTCCGTTCCGTACACGGACGTGGCCGAACTCGCGCGCCAGGTCTTCGAGGACCTCGCGGATCCGGCGTTTCCGGTACCGAAGGAGGAAACCTGCCGGCGCATCTGGAACCTGCTGGTCGGGCCGGTGTGGGAGAGCGCCACCAAGGGAGGGCCGCCGAGCCATCTCACCCTGATCCCGACCGACGACATCTTCGCGATCCCCCTGCATGTCGCCACCGCGCCGGGGGACGACCGGCCGCTCGCTGCCCGGGTTCCGCTGTCGCACTCGGTGAGTGTGGCCGCCTTCGTCACGCGTGGCCGCCATCTGCTCAAGAAGCAACTCATGGAGCACGACGACGACCTGGCCGCGCTGCTGTCCACCGACGCACAGGCGACGGGCGACGAGATCGTCGATGTCGGCTGGACGGCGACGCACGTCCACGTGGCCGGAGAGGTCCCCGACGCCCTCGTGGGCAAGGTCGCGGGCGCCTTCACCGCCGACTGGGACGGTCTTGAGCAACTGGTCGCGGTGAAGCCGGAGTTCTTCGTGTACGCCGGGCACGGGGTGTATGTGGACGAACCTGAGGTCTCCGGCCCGCTGATCTATCTGGGAAAGACGGACATGCTGTCGCAGTTCGACCTCGCGTTGCGCGTCAGCCTGCCGAGGAACAAGCTCACCGTGCTCGGCGCCTGTCTGGCCGGACAGGGGATGCGGTCCGACGGCGGTGACGTCCTCGGATTCATGCGGTCGCTGATCATCAGCGGTGCCGGTGCCATAGGCGTGCCGCTGTGGTCCGTCCGCAACTCGGCGATGGTGGCGACGGTGAGTGCCCTGCTGCGCGAGAGCAGAGCGGCGCTCGGACCCTCGGCCACCGGTGTCTTCGACGTCGTGCAGACCCTGCACGACCACTACCGGGAGAGTATCGAGACGTACACGTCGGTGGAGGCCCGAGTCGATCGGCTCCCCATCGCGCTGTATCTATGATCCGGTCGCGCTCGTCCCGTCCCGGCGGCGACACCGACATCGCGCACAGATTGAGGAGAGCCATGGGCGCACACGACCCGGCCGACGTTAAGCAGGCCGCACTCACCGACTACGAGGCGCTGCGTCAGCACCGCCCGGAGCTGTTCGTGAACCCCTCCGGCGCGGCTTTCGAAATCCTCTTCGACCGCGCAGACCAGGATCGGGCGGCTGACGCCATGTCACGGCTGGCCGTCGCGGCCGGTCTGCCCGAGAGCGTCGGACACATCGGCGTCGTCTATCGCGACGCCTACTTCTGCCTGGTACGTGACGCCGTACGGTTCGCGAACGGCCGACTGGGGACGTACATCCGTATCCTGCCCGCGTCCGCGTCGGGAGGAGCCGCGGTTCTTCCCCTGCTCGCCGACGGACGTGTCGTCCTGCTGCGTCACTTCCGCCACGCGAGCCGGGAATGGCACTGGGAGATCCCCCGTGGCTTCGGTGCTCCGGGGGAGGACGGCGCCGGTACGGCCGCGCGGGAACTTCAGGAGGAACTGGGCGTCCACGTCGTGGACTTCACCTATCTCGGCGCGCTCTCTCCCGACACCGGCCTGCGTGCGGGCGTGGACCACCTGTACCTCGCGCACGTGGGGACGGACCAGGTGGCCGACGAGCCGACCGGGGACGCCCGGGCGGAGGGAATCCAGGCATACCGGGCCGTATCGCAACAGGAGTTCCGAACGATGGTCGCGGACCGGCACATCTCCGACGCGTACACCCTGTCCGCATACGCGCTGGCCCTGGCCCAGGGCGTGCTGAAGGCCGACCTGGGCTGACCGGCCCGCCCGGGAGACCCCGCAGTCCGGGGGCAGTGGCCTCTGTCCGTAATTCGATGGCGCCGTCGCCGAGGGGTCTCTAGAGTGGGGCCCGTTGGCGCGGCGACGGGGTTCGTTGTCGCAGGTGACCTGGATTGTGCACTGGGAGGTGTGACCGATGGCTGTCATTGAGATGGGCGCTGCCCGCATCCAGAAGTTCATCAAGTCCACCTCCGTGGCCGCCGGCTGACCTTCCTCTTCCTTCGCGCCGTAGTGCGCGTCGCCGGGGCCGCCCTTGTGAAGGGTCTCCCTTGACTTCCAGCTCCGCCCTCCCGACCTCGTTCGCGTCCCTGGACCTCTCCCCGCTCGTGTCCTACGGCTGGGACGACGCCTGGGCCGACGAGTTCGCTCCCTACCTCTCCGAAGGTCTCGTCGCCGGGCGCGTGATCCGCGTCGACCGCGGTCAGTGCGACGTGGCCACCGCCGACGGGGTCATCCGCGCGGACACCGCGTTCGTGACACCGCACGACCCGATGCGGGTCGTGTGCACCGGCGACTGGGTCGCCGTCGAACCCTCGGGCCACCCCCGCTACGTACGGGCGTATCTGCCGCGCCGTACCGCATTCGTACGCTCCACCTCCTCCAAGCGGTCCGAGGGGCAGATCCTCGCCGCCAACGTCGACCACGCGGTCGTCGCCGTCTCGCTCGCCGTCGAACTCGACCTCGGGCGGGTCGAACGCTTCCTGGCCCTGGCCTGGGAGTCCGGCGCGCAGCCCGTGGTCGTCCTCACCAAGGCCGACCTCGTGCCCGATCCGGCGACGCTCGGCCACCTCGTCCAGGACGTGGAGACCGCGGCACCGGGCGTGCCCGTGCTCACCGCCAGCTCCGCGACCGGCGAGGGACTCGACGTCCTCGAAGCCGTGCTCGCCGGAGGGACCGCGGTCCTGCTCGGCCAGTCCGGCGCCGGCAAGTCCACCCTCGCCAACGCCCTGCTGGGCGCGGACGTGATGGAGGTCCAGGCCACCCGCGACATGGACGGCAAGGGCCGGCACACCACCACGACCCGCAACCTCCTCGTCCTGCCGGGCGGCGGCGTCCTCATCGACACCCCGGGACTGCGCGGTGTCGGCCTCTGGGACGCCGAGACAGGCGTCGGCCAGGTGTTCGCCGAGATCGAGGAGTTCGCCGCCGACTGCCGCTTCCAGGACTGCGCCCACGTCGCCGAACCCGGCTGCGCGGTGCTGGAGGCCGTCGACTCCGGCGCACTGCCGGAACGACGGCTCGACAGCTACCGCAAGCTGATCCGGGAGAACCAGCGGATCGTCGCCAAGACGGACGCCCGCGTCCGCGCCGAGATCCGCCGGGACTGGAAGCGCAAGGGTGCGGAAGGCCGCGCCGCCATGGAGGCCAAGCGGGGCCGCTGGTAGCTCTGCCCCGCGAAGGGGCCGGGGGTCCCGGCTCTCCGCCCGTTCACCGGTCCGGCCGGGGTGCGGCGACGGCCCGTCCGTCGCTCCGCCCCGGCCGGCCGTGGTCGCCGCCCCGCCGGGCCCGGTTCCTCCACCGGGCCCGTAACGTGGTGTCCGATTCCCGCCAGCCGCGCTGTCCGTTCCGGGCCACACTGGAAGGGTGATCGACGAGGACACCAGGTACGAGGCCGTACGCAGCCGGGACGCCCGCTTCGACGGGGAGTTCTTCTTCGCCGTGCGGACGACCGGCATCTACTGCAGGCCCAGCTGCCCCGCGGTGACGCCGAAGCGGCAGAACGTCCGCTTCTACGCGACGGCCGCCGCCGCGCAGGGCTCCGGCTTCCGGGCCTGCCGCCGGTGCCGCCCGGACGCCGTGCCCGGTTCCGCGGCATGGAACGTACGCGCCGATGTCGTCGGCCGCGCCATGCGCCTGATCGGTGACGGCGTGGTGGACCGCGAGGGCGTCGGCGGGCTCGCCGCACGCCTCGGTTACAGCGCCCGCCAGGTGCAGCGCCAGCTCACCGCCGAGGTCGGGGCGGGCCCGGTCGCCCTCGCTCGGGCCCAGCGGGCGCACACCGCGCGGATCCTCCTCCAGACCACCGGCCTCCCCATCACCCAGATCGCCTTCGCGGCCGGGTTTCCGAAGGGACGGAACTAACAGTTCTAGCATGTCCAACGTGTCCGGGTCAGTCCGTTTCCGCAGAAAGATCGTGCCCGTTCAACGCCGTTCTAGCCACCTGGTATCCGTAGCGTGGACGTCACCGACACAGCGCGATTGATGGGGAGTCGTCATGCCTGAAAACGTCCGCCGGCTTCCGTGGACTGGGCCGAATGGCGAAGCGGAGTTTGCAGCGCCGGGGGAAGTGGACGGCTTCGCAGATCAGGAAGAAGCCCACATGCTCAGCACAGCGCGCAATGATGCCCGGTACGCGTTGGCCATGGTTGACCGCCCGGACGTTTCGCGTGACGACCTTCGCAAGATTGTGCGCGCGTTGGTTGATCACGTTGTGTGCGTCGGGCGAGTGGCGGACATGCGCGAAGAGCGCCTGAACGACCCTTCGTACGGTCCGGCGGTGCGCGCCATTGAAGGCGCGTTGCGGAAGGCGCTTCCCACCCGCTGACTCGTCCCTACGCCTGCCGCTTCACATACGACCCCATGCCGGGTTCGGTCCGGATCAACCCGTCTTCGCGGAGCCGGCGATACACCTTCTGAGCCGTCGCGTTGGCTACGCCGAACTCACCCTGAAGTTCCAGCGTGGTCGGAATCCTCGTGTCCGGCGCGTACGTGCCGTCAGCAATCCGGGCGCTGAGAATTTCGAAAATCTGTACCCACTTCGGGCGTGAGTCGTCAAGATCACCCATGCTTCTCACCGTAGGTACCTATTGCGCGCCAGTCGACCGATAGGTATCTATGGCGCGCTATGGCGAAGGGTGGCGGACCGCGCTACTGTGACGAAACGACGAAACCCCCGAACCGTGCGACCGGTCCGGGGGTAATGGGCAACACGATGGAGCGTGTCACCGTGCAACAGACTAGTCAGGTACTGGACGAAGCACAGCCCGCCCGGGGCTGCAATGTGTGTAGCGCCCTTGTCAGGGAGCGTGAAGCCGCGCGGAAGGGTCACGACATGTCCCGCGTCACGGACTGCAACGTTGAGATCCGACGCCACCCGCACGGGACGAACCGATGAGCGCGCCGCAGTACCTTCAGACGGCTTACGCGTCGTGGCTGAAGCACGCGGACCACTGCCACATGTGCGCCCATGCCCCGAAGGCGACCAGCGGTTGCCCATACGGTCAAAAACTTTGGCGGAAGTATCGCGCTACCCGCTGAAGATTGAAGCCCCGTACGCCGACACGTACGGGGCTTCTCTCATGGGCACGCAGAAAGCCCCGCACCAACCGCCGGGAAGGCAGTCAGCACGGGGCTTCTGTCAGATGCTCAGCGCAGCGTCGAACTCTTTGAACTTCCGGCGAACGGTTGCCGGGTGACGTCCAGCGGCGGCAGCGACTTCAACCGGGTTCAGCTTGTGCCGCCAACCTTCCTCAATGATGCGGTCCGCCTCAGCGTTGGGCAGGCGCTCATGGGTGACGACCGGCGCCGGCTCATACCCACTCGCCTCAAGCCCGCTGTCGTCAGGTGTCTCGTACTCCGCCTCAGGCTCTTCAAGGAACCGTGCGGCAATCGGGTTGTCCCCAGTGATCGGCAGCGTCTCCGGGGCGCTCAGGGCTTCCCGCTCAGCGTCGGCAAGCGCCTTCATGTACACGGGTCCGACTTCGGCCAGAAGCATGACCAACGCCGGAGCGATCAGGTGCACAGCCACGCCGACAGGATCACGGTCGCTCACGCTCAGCCACACGTTCAGGAAGACCGACGCCAACCCGGTGACCCAGCGGAAGGCAACGGGCCAATTCCCCAGCTTCGTCACGCCGTACTTCGCAAGGGTGCTTTCTGCTGACAGCGCCATGATGAAGGCGGCATCAACGATGAGCCCCAGCACCCAGCCGGACCACGCCCATTCGCTGTGAGCGGCAACGAACGGCGTGGTCGTCATGAGGCTGTAAAACACAAGCCCCAGGATCAGGAACCAACGTCCGCCCACAAGCACATGTCGGGTTCTGATGATCGTCCGCGTATCCAACTCCCGTACTCCCATGCGTAGTTGAGAATTTGATCTCTTGCATGGGCGAGTAAGGGAGTCGGTAACTTGCCTACGCCCAATGGTGGTTGGGGCGCTGAGGCTGGGTGTCGTGACGTTGGTCGGTCGGGTAGCTCATGGGCAACATGCCGTCGGGGAGTACCGTTCCTAGCAAGTCGTCCAAAACCTTTCCGTCCTTGTCGCCGTCGCTGAACGGTCCCTTACTTCCGGTCGTGTTGCGTCGGTGCTTCCCATGGTGGTGACCATGCCCATGGTGCTCACCGCGCGCATGGTGCCGCTCATGGTGCTCCGGCTTCGCGTGCTTCGGCTTTGCGGGCTTCGCGGTTGCGTGGTGCTCAGCCGGCGGGGCTTCACTGGGCGCAACGGGCGGCTTCGCGTGCTTCGGCTTGATGAGCGATGGGGCGGGCAGCTCAGTCGCTTTCATGGGCGCTGGGGAACCCTGGGGCAGCGTGTCACCGGTCGTCGGCTCCGGGGTCGGCTCCGCTTCCGGCAGGTTGTCGGGAACGCTGTCAGCCCTGCAATCGGGGTCAGCGTCAGCGTGTGCGTTGAGTGCGACGGCACCCAACATCATGGTGAAAACGGCAGCGGATACGGCAGCGGGCAGCACTAGCCGACGCATTGAAACCCCCCAAAACGGATCTTGTCCAGTTTTAAACTTAATCGGACCATACACCAACCGGATGAACGGCTTCCGCTATGTTGCGTGAACCCATTCACATGCTGTGAACACGTCACCGCTCAGGATGAGTTGCCCTGTTTCGGATGATCGTTTCCACTCAACTCCGGCGACCAAAATGCCCGTATCCTTCCGACGGCCAATGATGCGGAAACCGGCGTATTTCGGAGCCGGCGGAGCGCTCAGGATGCGTGCGACAAGTCGCCCATGCGCCCCCAAAACCGCGTGGAGTTCAGCGCACGCCGTTATGGGTTCGTCGCTCATGGACGTGCCCAGCAGCGCGCACGGAAGCCACGCATGGGCAGCGCTGGACGGCACCCAGACGGACAGTGACAGCGTGAAAGGTGCGGTGTGCATGTGTCGCCCCCCAGTGGCGGAATCTGTGCTTCCCATGTTGCGCTTCCGGTTATACGTACGACTCATCCGACAGGGTTGACCCCTACCAATACCTGAGTCGTACAACCGGTGACTTGTGTCGTTCGTTGGGTGCACGTGTGTAGGTTCTGTGCGCGCCGTCGAACAGGTGACCGACCTTACGCCCGACCACTGACAGACGCCAGACGGGAACGTTTGTTGCCTGAGAGACAACTGAGAGAACGTCAGCAAACGCAGCAAAGCCCCGACCCACCGTGTGTAGGTCGGGGCTTCTTCGTCTTCCGTCAGTGCTTCACCCAGCGGTAAATGTGAGCGTGCCTCATGTTTCCGCTGCACTTCTCGCCACAGCTGACGCACTTCAGTTCGCGTACCTCAACCATTTTTGTGCCCTTCGTCGTCTTCGTCCTTACGTGAGTAGCTTACCACGTACTCACGTGAGTACGTACCCAGAAACCAAAGAATCCCCCAACCCACTCACGGTGAGTAGGTTGGGGGATTCCGGCAGATCAGAAATCGTCGGCGTGCCGTCGCGCGTGCACAAGGTCAACGCCACCGTCGGGGCACTTCGGGCACGGGATCACGTTCAACGTCCGGTACTGCTCTTCGGTCACCTGAACGTCACCGCTGCAAGCGCCGCATTGCATGTGAACCATTTCGTTCTCTCCTTCGTCGTTGCTGACAAGAGAGAATCTATCGTACTCACGTGAGTACGTCAAACTCTGGAGTCACGACGCGACGAATTCCTGAAGCCCGAATCAGCGTCCAGCACGAAGGGCAAGGTTCACGAGTCACGTACAGCGTCGCCCCAGGAAGCTCAGCGGCAGGCGCATGACGAATCGCGTTCCGTTCGGCGTGGTCGGCAACGCAATTGCTGTAGTCCGTGTTCGCTGCGCACTGCGCGTACGTGAGCTGACCGCGCGGACATGCACCCGCTGACATGCACCCAGGAACACCCGCCGGCGCACCGTTGTAACCCGTGCCGCGCACTTCGTTGGAAGCGTTCACAAGCACAGCGCCAACCTGGGAGCGCGTACAGTCCGCACGGCTTGCCGCCCAGGCAGCACCCGCCAAGAAATACGCGTCCCATGAAGGTCGTTCAGACAAGCTCAAGCCCCCGCTTCAGAAGTGCGCGAATCTCTTCGTCCGTCGCTGCGCCCCGATGCTCAGCCAACACGTCGCCGTAAGGGTCGTCGTCGGCGTACACGCGAATGGTCGGGACTACGTCAACGCCGTTGCCGCGCGGGTCGTACGAAGTGACGTCAGCGAACTCAGGCTCAACGTCAGCGTCCCAACACGCGGCGCTGAATGGGCCCATGATCCGGCGCGAAGTCGCGTGCCCGGGAAGCCCCACAAGGACGGCGTTGATCATCGGTCGTCGCGCTCCCAACAAGTCGTGTGCACACGGGGCGAATTCGGCTGTGCCGGCTGAATCGGGGTCGTGTTGCGCTGGGGTGCCTTCGGCGTGGTCGGCTTGTTGAAGTTCGGGCGCGGAGCCGGGGGAGCAACGCGCGGAGCTGGAGCCGGACGCGGAGCCGGAACCGAATACCCGACCGTCGTGAAGGTCGAACACTCCGTGTTGTCGTCGCCGTCGGAACACCCGGTCAGCACAGCGGCAGCAAGGGCAGCGGTAGCGGCAAGTGCGGCAGTGGACTTGTTCATTCGGAAGTCTCCTCAACGTCGATGTACGCAACCCGCACGCGCCATGCCTCAGTTATCAGTGTGTTGAGCGCGCTGAGCGCTTCGGTCTTCTTCGGCCCGTAGCCCCAGCCACCGTTTAGTTCGCCGTGCCGTTCACGGTCGTTCCATTCCTCACGCATGTCGTCCAGCACATCGACGGCAGCGGGGCTCAAGCTCAGGAACGGGTTCGGCTTCGCGTCGCTCACTGGTCATCACTCCCGTAAGGCTTGGCCGGCACATCCTGAACGGAGTTGGGCGCGACCTTCCGAAGCTCACCCAGGACAAGCCCAGCGAACTCACGGATCTCAGCGTCAGCGGCCACGTGCCAACGCTTGCCCAGCACGTCACGCCATGCCCGAAGGTTGCCGGTAACCACCATGTCTACGGGTGCGGCATTCGGCAGCACAGAACGGGCCGCTTCGCGGGCAGCTTTGCGGCTCAGCCCCTGAGCGGTCAGCGTGTGGACTAGTGCGCCGTAATCGTGAACGGCAAGCTTGTACGCCGTCCGCAGTAGCTCCGTTGCCCCCTCATGGCCTTCGATGGCAGGAGGAATGACCGGCTTCGTGTCGTCGTATCGGACGTACCGCTGACTCACCACGCTGAAACTCAGGTGTCGGTGCCGTGTCAGCTCCGTCAGCAGTGCGCGGGACACGTCACGGACAAGGAACGTCACGGACGAGTGTTCCAGCACGCTGTAATGACCCTGGGTAATGATGTTGTTCAAGTAGTCGGCGTTCGCTGCGGTCTTCGGGTTCGGCCGGCTGAAGCTCTTGAAACAGATTCGCCCAGCGGCTTCGGCAAGCGCGTCCGCCTCAGTCGTGTTCTGACCCCAGGGAATCGCGTCATAGTCGTACGCGTCGAACAGGGCAAGGTCGCTAAGCGAAGTGCTTGCGATCACGTCAACGTTCAAGGTCTCTCCCAACGGGGCGAACCCACTCACGGTGAGTAGGTTCGCCCCACGTCGTCATTCGGTCGCGTCTCCGGCTAGCCACTGGGCAAGCTGAAACACGTCGTACGGGTCAACGCCGTCCGGCCATGCCGCTTCCGGACCGATCAAGTTGCGTGCGATCTTCCACGCGTCCACACGCTCAGCGGTCCGTTCGGCACGGCGCTGGGATGCTGTGACGCGCGGAGCCTTGATCTCAGAAGGCACGGCGGGAAGGGTGAAGCGCGCTTCGAATCTCCGTCTGTCGACGCGCCTCAGCGGTACGCCAACCACTCTCAGCGCGACCTTCACGCGTAGCCGTTGCGCCCGTGTTGGCCTCTTCCACAAGCCACGCGGCAAGCTGACGCGCCTGAGCCGGAGTCATCACGGCACGCTCACCCGGGACGGCAATGCTGATCTTGCCCGGCTCCGACGACTTGATGAAGCCGACAATGCGCCCCTTCTCCGCCTGAAGTACAGCCTTCGTCTCGTTCGTAACACTCAGCATGTCGGTTCTCTCCTTATGCGAACAGTGCAATTTGTTGGGGCTTCAACGCGAAGGGCTCAACGCTCAATTCCTTCGCTTCGTACTGATCAAAAACGGCTTGGCCGGCGCGACCCACACGACAAGCGAAGTCGGGAACGTCGTACGTGTAGACGCGGAACCCGCACTCAACAAGCAAGGGAAGGAACCCTTCAAACCAGTCACTCAGCGCTTCTCGCGAGTCGAACCCGCAGCGTTCATGCGAACTGATTCCGCGAAGGTCCGCGTCCGCGTAAGGCGAAGGGTGCGAGTAGGCGCAGTGCGCTTCGAACATGCGGCGAAGCTTGATGTTCACGCTGTCCGGCAGTGTCTCGCTACAGGCGTACGGTCCGGCGGGGAATCCTTCGTACCGGGCTGACTCATGTGCCACTCTCCACACGCGCACGGCGCGCCCCCTTCGCTGTGAGTTGGTCTTGCGTGCCCCGTACCGGATTCGAACCGGTGACTTCCCGTTGCACCCTTACGGGCCCTAGGTCCGGGCGCTCTTCCGCTGAGCTACCGGGGCTTATGGGGCCGAAGCCCCGCACTGCTAAGCGATGGTGTTTGCCCCACCGCCGAAAACCCGAACGAAGCGGCACGCGTCCAGCACGGTCAGTCGCTTGATGAGCGGGACGGCTTCGGCGTGCGAGTGAAGAACGCTGCTGATGGTTTCGCCCTTGCGATTGCGCGTCTCGAACTCAACGCCGTCGGTCATGCGGGTCGTGCGTACGCGGTAGCCGTTCTCAAGCTTGAAGAGCATTGGGTGTCTCCTGTTTCTGCGAAGCGTCGTCTTCGTGTGCGAGTAAGGGAGTCGGTAACCCGGGGCGGAACCGGTCAGCTCCGCCCCAGGACAGTCGGTTACTTGCGACCCTTGTTGGTGAGCTGTGCGGCGGCAGCGGCTTCAAGGACGGCGGCAAGAGCGGGCTTGCTCACAGCCACAGCGGCCACGTAGCGCTTCGCGAACGCCTTCCGACCCTTAGCGCGGTGAGCCTTCGCGTTGACGTACGTCATGCCCAGGGCTTCGCACAGCCCTTCCATATCGCACCCGTCGCCCCATCCGAACTCCATGACGTCACCGATACCGAACGAGTGGCGAAGGACGTCACGCTGTGCGGCACCCATGGAGTCAAGAACGCCGTTCACACGGTCATGCTTCTCACGCGAGTCGGCCATACGGTCGTCTCGGACGTCACGAAGGTCAGCGGCAAGTTCGCCGTCCGTCGCAGTGGAGGCAGCGGCGCTGAAGACTGCCATTGCGTCCAGCACGTAGCGGCGCGTTTCCGGGTCACGGGGGAGCGTGATGACGTCCTCAAGCGCGTCAACGGTGTCCGGCGTGGCGTAGCCGGCGAGTCCCACGGTGAGCGCGTGTGCAAGGAACTTCCGCGCCTTGTGGTCAGTGGGAACGGGCACGTACCGCTCAAGCACCATGGCGGCTTCGATCACAGCGCCCCGACCAACCTTCGGGCGAATCTCTCCGTCCGGCTCTTCGTCGTGATAGGCAAGCGTGTCGGCAATCGTGCCGCTCGCTTCGGTGTGCTCACGCGCCCCGGTGACCTTGTCCAGCGAAAGAGCACCCTGCCAGGCAAGACGTGCGGCGTGTGCACGCTCCGGGCTCATCCGACGACCAGCGGGCGGCTCCGTCTGGCACATCTTCTCTGCTTTGTGAAGGTTGCCTTCCGCCGCTTCGATCATTGCCGCGAAGGTCTTTACAGCGTTCTCGTCCGCGCCTGCCCCACCGTTGCGCTCACTGCGGACCGCATCCTTCATGGCGTTCTCAACGGTCGTGTACACGTAGCGTTCGAACGCGTCAACGGTCGTGTCGGTGAAGCGGCTCAGCGCGTCGAACACAGCCACTCGTCCGACCTGGGCAAACTCGTCCTGATAGTCAGCAAGCCGTGCCCCACCGTGCGGAGCCATGCGGCGCGCTGCCCGGTCCGCGTGAGTCTTGATGCGTCCCGCCATGGCTTCAACGATGGTTGCGGCGGCAGTGACGGCGGCAAGCTTGTCTTCGGACTGAGCGGCCTTGATGGTGTCGAAGGACAGCACTGGGTGACTCCCTAAGTCGGTTTGAATCCGCTGAAGGGAGTCGGTGACCTAGGGAGCGACGGAGCGCGTCACAGCCAATTCACGGCAAGGCTCACCCCACGTTTGGGCAGGTGAGGGCAACCGATACGGTCACCGACTCTTGCCGACGGGGGCTGATCACTTCCGGTCCGTCGAACAGTTCGAACATAACCCGAAGGCACTCACGTGAGTACCTTTGATTTCGTTCGGAACACCCGCAGAGACCCGACGGGCCGGCTCAGGGTTGTTGAAGATTCGAAGGCGTGATGCGGCCTCATCCTTTGGATGTACGGAAGCGGCATATGCCAGAAGCCCCGTTACCTTTGAGTTACAGGCAACGGGGCTTCGGTAGGTTTCGAAGGTACTCACCGTGAGTACCTTCGAACTGTTATCCGCGCGTGATCTTGAGTGGACGTCAGAACTCCGCTACGTGTTGGAGCGATTCCGCTTAGACGTCAGCGCCGTACAGCGACCCCCATGAGCGCCCACCTAGGTCCGCATCAGCGACGACCGGCACGCCGTACAAGTCCATGGTCATGCAACGCTCAAACTCACGCGCAATGTCCTTCGCGTCCGACTTCGGCGCACTGAAGACGATTTCGTCATGAATCGGCAACTTCATCAGGTCGAGAAGCCCAGCGTCACGCATGTTCAGCATGGCTTGCCCCAGCACGTCACGGGCGGCGCTTTGGCACTGATAGTTCACAACGGCGTAAGTCCGGTCACGGTCCAGCGGAAGCCGGCGACCAGTCACCGACACAGTCACAAGCCCCGTGTTGCGCGCTTCCCGCTGCCAACGCGACGACGCACGCTTGATCTCAGGGAACACCCGGTCGTACTCCGTCACAGCGCGGGAGATCTCAGATTCAGGCGCTCCGGTTTGCCGCGCAATCGTCGCCACGCCACCGCCGTACACCTTGCCGAACCCAGCGCCCTTGAAGACCTTCCGATCACGCTTCGTGGCGTTCGGACCCTTGATGAGCCGCGCCGTGTACATGTGAATGTCGAACCCGTCCGGGTAAATCTCCGGGTCCGGGTGCGGGTCGCTGAACCCTGCCTTCATGCGCTTCACGTCGGCAAGCGCCGCCAACACGCGCATTTCAATCGCCTGAAAGTCGACGGACCCAACGATGTGATCGGGTGCGTCGGACAGCACAGCGCGGCGAATCATCCAATCGGACGAAGGCAGCGTCTGCGCCGCGAAGTCTCCCGAAATGGACATGCGACCCGTGCGCGCCTGAAGGGTGTTTATCGTCGCGTGGATGCGCCCGTGCGGGTCAACGTTCGCCGCGAACCGGTCGGCGTAGGTCGTGACCCATTTGCCGGCGCGCTTGCTCCGTAGCACCGCCTCAGCCAACGGGTTAGGCGCACGTGCCCCGACTCGCTGCCAATCGCGATCAAGGTCCGCCAACGGCAGCAAGACGGCTTTGTCTACCTTCAGCGCTCCGCCGTCGGTCTTCTGAGTCAGCGTCTCGCCCATGGCAAGCAAGGCTTCGGACACCTGAGCGCCGGAGTTGACCGCATCAACACCCCAACGCGCGGCAATCGTTAGGTACTTCTCTTCTTCGTCGCGCAACATTCGGCGCAGCGTGTCGACGTAGTCAAGGTCAAGCACAAGCCCAGCGCGTTGCATGTGAGCGCACATGTGGGCAATCTCGTGTTCATACTCCACAAGCGCCGGCCGAACTCCCAGGCGCGCATGTTCAGCGTCAAGCTTCGGGTTCAGACGCGCCGTGAGTATGACGTCAAGTCCCGCGTACAAGTTGTAAATTGGGTGCCGAAGGTCGATACCCGCCCAGCCCGTTGCCTTCGTCAGTCCCAGCGAACGGAACACAGCGGTCAAGTCGCCTTGTGTGTCCGGCGCCGTCGGGTCGACGTAGAACGCGCTGAGTGGCTTAAGGCCGGTCCCAATGCCGCCTTCCTGGGGCTGACGCGGGTCAATCAGCGTGGCCTTGATCTTCGTATCCGTCGTGCGCGGAGCCAACGACTCAAGCGACACTTCCGAATGCGCGTCCAACACAAGCCAGTCAAACGGCGCGTTGTGAATCAGGAAGCGCGGACAGTGGCGGAGTACGTAGTTCGCTGCCTCAACGAACCTGCCGCCCAACTCGTAATGGATGACCCAGGCTTCATGCGCTGTGCCGAATTGCACCGTGCGCAAGCGGTACCCGGGCGAGTACATAGCAAGCCCGGTCGTCTCCGTGTCCAACGCAAGTTCCGGCTGACTTCGCGCCCAGTCCATGAACGTGCGAAGGTCGCCGTCCGTCTCAGGCACGAACACGGTTACCGGTTCGCCGTTCACTCCGTGGCGGTAATGGATCATGCAACAAACCCCCTTCGTGACAAGTGCCACGAAGGGAGTCGGTTACTAGCGCTGACAGCACACGCCTACGGACATGCCCAACGCCGTGTAATAGGCGAGTTGACCACTACGCCGACAGAACACGCACGTTCCGTTGGTACCGTCCGGCAGGTACCTCGGTTCCCAGCCATCAAACGGGCCCATGACCAGCGTTCCGCACGCCGCGCATTCGCACCCGTCTTCGTGCTCCACTACTCGCCCCCACCGTTGCGCGCATCCAACTTCGCTTTCAGTTCCCTGAACGCATAGAACGCTTGATGCGGGACAACGCCGTTGCCGATTCGCTCAATCATTTCTTTGCGCGTGAGCCCCGGAACGCTGGTCACCCAACCCGGGTCAAGCCCCATGAGCCATTCCGCAAACTCCGGGCTGAGCTTCACGCCACCGCGCGGACCACGAACCACGGGAACCGGTGCCGCAGTGCCGCGTATGCACTCCCAGCGGTACACGGCAGGCGCGAACTCATTCCACCACTCAGCAGGGGAGTGCGGACCGTCGTCGGGCAATTCGTCGTCGGGCGTGACGTTCAGCAGGAAGCAAACTTCGTCTTCCAACGTCGGACCATGCCCGCCGGCTTTCCTCTTGTCCGGGTGCTGTGCGCTGCCGTTGCTGGCAAGGTTCGCCGTCGGAGTCTTGAAGAGGACGTCAGCACGGTCACGCGGGAAGAGGCGCGCCACAGCGGTTACAAGGTCGTCGCCCCCAGCCCCAGGCCGGTCAGCCTTCGCGAAGTCCGGTCCCCGGTCCGCGTCAGCTACCGTCGGAGTCGGAAGGAGTCGCAACGCAGAACCACCGTTCGCGCATGTGGGGCGCTCCGATGTCACTAGCTCGAATAGCTGTCCACGCAGCGTCATACCCGACTTCGTGAAGCGATGTGAGCACTGCGCCTTGTCCCCGATTTCGGATAGCTCCGACGTTCTCCAAGAACACGTATCGGGGTCGAATGATCCGTACGGCTTCGGCGATATTGAACCAAATTCCGCTGCGCTCACCCTTGATACCCTCACGCTTTCCGGCGTTGGAAATGTCCTGACACGGGAAACCCGCTGTGATCGTGTCGACTTCACCCGCGAATTCATGCCACGGGGCATAGCGCACGTCACCGATGTTCGGCGCGTCCGGGAATCGGTACGCCATGACTTCGCACGCTGCCTTGTGTACCTCAGCGACTACGGTCACTTTGTCGCCGGTCAGGTTCTCAACGGCTATGCCCAGCCCGCCGTAACCCGCGCAGAGTTCGAGAATTGGCACTGTGTCTCTCCCTTCGTTGTGCACCTAGAAGGGAGTCGGTGACCTGGGTACGCGAAGAGCCCCAACCCACTCACGGTGAGTAGGTTGGGGCTCCGTTGTGCGGTCAATCCTTGCTGAAGATTCCCGGACCAACAGCCGTAGGCGCGTCAGCAACCCGCACGCCGACAAGGCTGATGCCCTTGTTGGTCTTCTTCTTCGAAACGTTGCGCTCTTCCATGGCGCCGTAAAACGCCTTCCGTGACCAAACCTCGGTAGGCTTCAGTCCTTCGGCTTCGCACCAATCGCGATAGGCGTTGTACGCGTCAGCACCCGGCAGCGTTGCCGACTCGTCCTCAATGAGCACCCCAGGGAAGAAGCCGGCGAGTGCATCGGACGTCGCGCGATATTCACGCGTAGCGGCGCTAATCGATTCCGGGTCGTTCAGCCCGTTCGCGTACCATTCCACAGCGCCACGCACAGCCCAGGCGATAATGCCCGCTGCCTCAGCGCGAAGCTTCTTGTCAAGGTCGTAATCCCGCTCATGGGGCGCGAAGTACCGCGTGAAAGGAATCAGCTTCACGCGTCGCCACAGCCCCTCATCCTGGGAACGGAAGCGCGGCTTGTGGTTCGTCGCAAGCATGATCAGGAACGTCGGCGCGAAAGTGAAGAACTCTTGCCGAAGGAATCGCGCGGTGACCTTGTCCTTACCCGTCACACGCTTCAGGACAGCTTCCGACATGGGCTTGCCCGACTCGCCCTCAGACGCCATGACAAGGCGCGCACCACGAAGCGCAGCAAGGTCGTTCGGGATGCCCCCGCCACTGCCCTTGTCTTCGAACGTGGCGAACGGCGTTGTGGAAGTGATCCGGCCGAAGACGTCCGTCAGTGTCTCCGTGAAAACGCTCTTGCCGTTGGCACCCTTGCCCCACAGCACAGCAAAGCACTGTTCCGACGTGTTGCCCGTAATCCCGTAACCCGTCAGCCGGCGCATGTAGTCCACAAGATCCGGGTTGTTCGGGAAGATCTCAGACACGAACTGTTCCCAGCGCGGAGCCTTCGCGTCCGGGTCGTACTCTATGGGCAGCGACACAGTGAGCATGTCAGCTTTGTCGTGCGGCCGGATCTTGCCCGTACGAAGGTCAACCACACCGTTCGCGAAACTCAACAGGTGGGGCTTCGCGTCGAACTCTTCAGCGTCGACATACACACTCGGCACGCTGCGAAGCTCTTCCAACAGGTTGTTGATTTTGCTTGTGGACGTGAACCCGCGCGATTCCTTCACGTACCCGGCAAGGACAAGAGCCGCGCCCATGGCGTGAATTTCCTGCCGGACACGAGTCGCGCTCTTCACCCAGGTCACACCGTCCCAGACGAAGTACCCCAGCCCGTTCGCGTGCTTGATGCGCCCTTCCGTCCACGCAACAAGGGCGAACGCGTTCATGGCGTCAGCCTCTTCGCCGTACGTGGCGGCAAGCTCACCCAGGATGCGCGCAGCGTCGGCGCCTTGATCGCTGCTGACGACCGTTGCGCCCGTGCGGTGCGCCACTTCCGCCTTACGGTGCTCCGCCTCCACAACGGCACGATCCTTCACGGGGCGCGCGTGCTTAACGGCAGCGTGCAAGTCGGACGCGAAGTCATCCCCGACGCGTGCACGCCAATCGGTCAGATCGTCGCCAACATGCGGCAGCGTCAGCGCGTACACGTCGATTCCGTGCGCGGCAAGCCCCTCAGACAACCGCTGAGTGAAGTCGTTGCCCGCCGTGTCATTGTCGCCGGCGACCACTACCTGAAAGCCCTTCAGCCCAGCGGCCAACTCCGCAATCAATTCAGGGTTGTTGACCAGCGAAGCGCCCCGGACGGCAACGGCGTCATACCCGACAGAAACCGCTGTGAGCGCGTCTCCGGGTCCCTCAGTGATGAGGATGACTCCATATCCCGACTCGCCCCTGAAAACGCCGTACGGTGCCCACCGCTGCCCTTCCGGGTTGCTCAGGCTCAGCCACCGCCCAGGACACTTGCCGCTCAAGTCTCGCCCCTGAGCGCCACGGGTCACGCCGTCGAATCCGTCCAGCGGAACGACAAGACGCGGATACCGCGCGAAGCTTCGCGACAGAAATGCGGGCTGCACCCCAGCGGCAACGGCGGCTTCATACGCCTCAGCGGACGGGAACGGCGTAGCGTCAGCCCAACGAAGCCCCAGGCGCTCAGCCGTCTCAGGGTCGATACCGAATCGGCCTTCGGCGTACGTGCCGTCACCCAGCGGCAGCGACTCAAGCCACATGCGGAGCCGCGTAACCGGGGCACCCGTCACAAGCGCGGGCTTCTCCTTCGGCACGGTGCTGCCTTCGCCGGTAACGTCGAACAGGTCCGCCCAGGCCAACCCCACGGCTTCCTTCACGCGCTCCGTCTTGCAACCCGCACGACACGTCATGCGAACCTTGTCGTCGTCACCACGCCATATGCGCAGCGACGGACGCGAGTCGTTGTGTGCCGGACACACGGCAAGGTAACCGCCGTCCGCCTCTTCGCTGACGTCCTTGAAGCGGCCCAACAGGTCTACGAACTCCACGGAAGTTCCCTTCTCTCGTCCTTCGGAGCCACAGAAGGGAGTCGGTTACCTGGGTCCGCCGGCCCAAAGGTGAGTGCCCAGTCAGCAAGCGTCTTCGCGCCCTTGCTCAAGTTGCAGGGAGCGCACGCCGGAAGCATGTTGTGGGCAGCGTCAGCACCCCCCTTGCTCAGCGGGTGGACGTGGTCAAGGTGCTCAGCCCGCGCGTTGCAGTAGGCGCAGCGGTAGCCCCAACGACGCATAATCTCCGTGCGCGAATACTCTTCGTGCGCCACGCCGTACGCCGTCGCCCGACGCTTCTGACTCAGCGTGTGCCGCTTGTCCTTCGGCAACTTCCGGTAATAGTCCTTGATGTACGCCTTCCGCCGCTTGTCTCGGCACGGCTTGCAACCACACTTCGGCTCATGACGCACGGCGCACACCCGTGATGACTTCAGCGCCACGGGCAACCGCAATCGTCAGCGCGTCCGCGTAGCGCGCCCAGTCCTTCCGCTGTGGAGCGTCGGCGTGTACGAAGATCACGTTTGCCGTGTCTGCCGCCCGAACGTCACCTATCGCCGGAGCCCCGCCCAGCGTGATGAACAATCCCTTTCGCATTCCCAACCTACTCACCGTGAGTGCCTTTAACGCGACTAGCCCCGGTACGAAGCTCAGTGCTCCGCCCGGGGCTTAGTCGTCATCTGTCGTGTTAGCCGGCCACGCTGCTACGCAAGAGCCGTACGTGTTCCGTGCCTATCCATTCCTTGCGCAGCGTCTTGCGCTCATCCAATCCACTGCGGGATTCAACGCCCGTCGGCTGGACGAGAAGGAACGGGATGCGCTTGCCGTACGCGTAGCGAATCTCAATCGCTCGAATGATTGCGTCCGTGGCGCGCGTACCGTTCCCGCAACGCGTCGCATAGTTGACTAGGTCACCGACGTACAGCGCTTCTCCCGCGTAGTCGGTGACCGTTCCGCGCTTGCTCACTAGCGGTACTCCGGGTCAAAATCGTCAGCGGTAGGAACGCCGAAGCGAACGCGCCGCTCATGAAGAACGTGAGCGCGGTATGACGGGTGAAACTCCCAAAGGGGCTGACGAATGTACGCATCGTCAGCGCCCTTCAGGAATCGCAACACGCTTACGCGCTGTGCGTCACTCAGCATCAGCGACGTACGGCCGGCGAATGTTGATGTTGGGCTTCGTGTACGAAACAAGCTTGTTCCGCATCGGACCCTTCTTCGGCGTGTACTCCACGTACTCAAGCTCAAGATCACCCAGCGCGGTAACGCCCAGGTCCTCAAGCGCGCCTTCCGACTCGTGAAGCACCTTGAACAGCGTCCATGCCCCAGTCTGGAAACTGAACAGGCCAATCTCCGGGTCATCAGCAAGGCGGAAGGTCACCTTGATGGCAGGGTTCGGACCCTGGTAATCCTTCGCCGCCTGCTTACGCTCCGCGAAGAGCACGGGGCAACCGCACTCAGTGCCGACAAGTTCGTCATCCTTCGGATGCGAAAGGAAGTTGAAGCCGTCGCAGTGGTGGACAAGCTTGCCGTTGATCCACTGCTTCATGTCCCAATAGATACCGTCCTGTTCGATGATCACCGGGACCTTCGCAGCGTCGGTGAAGACGTCTATGAAGTTCTCGGACGCACTCTCATCATTCTCAGCGGGAGTGCCGCCGAACAGTGCGGCAAGGGCATCAGCAACGACCTTGTCACCGGTCGAAAAACGCCACTCGCCCAGCGCCACGGGAACGGGCTTCTTCGGGTTCGTCTCGTCCATATAGCCGGAGTGCAGCCGGCCAACGGTGTCATCCGAATAGGTGACCCGTTCCTTCGGCTTGTTCTCTTCGTCCTTCGCCCAAATGCTCTGCCGCGCCATAGAGGGTTTCTCCCTTTGTAGGGCGCGCGGGAAGGTTCAGTGACACTTCCCGCGCGTCCGCTGTAGCTGTCTTCTGTCTGTAAGGGAGTCGGAGACTTGGCACGGCAACGACGAAAGCCCCTCAGCGCCCGTGTAAGGCACTGAGGGGCTTCGTGTGGGTCGTCGGTCCGGCAGGGTGCTACTTGCACTTCACGCTGCCGCCCAGGATGCCCAGCAGGGAGAGAATGCCGACGGCGTACAGGCAGTCAATGAAGCCCACAGCCGGCACAGCAGCGTTGTACCCGTGCCACACGCCGACGTAAATCATGAGCCCGAACGCCGAAGCGCACAGCCCCAGGACTGACAGCACGAACGCCACGACGAACAACTTCAGGAAGTCGAACAAGGGTGTCTCTCCTTCAAGCGATTCGGTTGCGTGTGCCAGTAAGGGAGTCGGAGACTAGCCCCCGCAGCTACCGCACAGCCCCGAACGCTGGGGGTTGCAAAGACAGTTGGGACCGCTCATTCGTCCGTCTCCTCACCGATCAGGAAGCGGGCAAGCCGCTCAGTTGCATCAATCCGCTGGGGCAGTGTCACGCCGTCCGCGTAGCCACGCGCGTTCGTCGACAGCTTCGCCACGTGGTCCGCTGCCTTGTTCAGCGCCTCTTCGCGCGTCACTTGCTTGCCCGTCGCTGGGTACCGGTCACGAGACGCTTACGCACCTTCCGTGCAATGGGCTTCCCGATTACCTTCCGGCTCAGCTCACGATCCCAATCGAACGTGGCACGAAGGTGCAGGAACTCAGCGAACACTTCGTCACTCGTGTCAACCGGCTTGAAAGCCCAGTCTTCGTCAGTGATGTGGAGCACCGCCGCGCCGTCGAACTCAGGCAGGGGCTCACGGTTGCCGTCCGGGTCAATGACGTAGTCGGCACGCTCATACGCGGCAAGCTGAAGCGCAACGTCCGGGTACGTGTTCTTGCCCGTCTTCCAATCGCCCAAGATCAGGTGACGGGTGCCGGACCGGTCCGGGGTCGGGTCGCCGTTCTCGTCCAACCACACGTACAGCCAAATGTCGAATGAGCCGGCGTACCCATAGGTGTCCGACCAAACCACGTCTTCGGCACGTACGAACTCCGGGTTCACCGCTGCCATGAACTCACGGAAGTGCGTCACGTACGGCTCAAGATCCGACCGAACCCGCCCCACGTACTCACCGCGAATCAGGCGCTCAAACAGGTCGTGAGCTTCGCTGCCAATGTCGGCACGAACCTTCGTGTACCGGCGGGCAGCGCCCTTCAGGTAATCAACCACGCTGTCTCGTCCGCCACGCGTCAGCATGTCAGCGATGAAGTCAAGTGAGTCAGCGGCAAGTTCCGCCGTCAGCTTTGCTTGCCACGGGGCTAGAAAGTTCTGCTTAGGGATCATGCCCAGGATGCTGGTCACGCCCGGATGGATCAGTTCCCTGTTCTCAGGGTGGATGTAAAAGCGGCTTCCGCCGCGAAAGATAGTGCGCACCTTCGGCAAGGTGACCCCCTTCATTGGTGTCACCCGTACTGAAGGGAGTCGGTCACTGCGCAGCAGGGCAAGTGATGCTGTGACGCAGTGCCTTCAAATTTGGATTGCTCTCTATATGTGTTGGTGTGAATTCAGATTTTAAGACACAGCGTCACTCCGTCACTAAGCCCAGGTCGGAGCCCTTCGCGCTGTGCTTGAACGTGACGAAGCCCCGCCAGTCATGGTGACCAACGGGGCTCCGGGTGGTGCGCTAGCGCTTACGCTTCGTCGGTGTCCGCCGGCACAAGGGCGCTCAGATCAAGATCGAAGTCTTCGGCCATGAGGCGAATGCGCTTGTACAGCTCCGCCTTGACCTTCCGCTTGTCGTTGCCCTTCAGCTTCTTCGCGCGCTTGCCCGCCGTCTCAATGGCCTTCCACGCACGCTCAAGCGCTTCCGACGTCTTGTCGGCGTCGCTCTTCTCCGTCTCCGTCTCGCCCAGCTTCTCAAGCGCGTCAGCGGGAAGGTCAGCCTTCAAGTCGCTGATCTTGCCTTCAAGCTCTTCGGCCTTGTCCTTGTCCTCGGCTTCCTTCGCCGTCTCAAGTTCCTTCGTCGCGCTCACGATCGCGTCAACGCGACGGTTAATGCGCATCTGCTCAGTGCGACCACGAAGCGGGAGTTCAACACCCTTGTCCGCGTACAGCTTCCGGATAGCGGCTTCCGGGGTCAGCTCTTCGTCAGCCTGTACGGCGGCAGCGGCAGCGGGGAAGATCTCCCGGAGAAGCGCAATGTCATCCCGGGTGTAGCCGCGAAGCCAGGCAACAAGGACGTCACTCGCCTTGTTCTGGGTCGCCTTGATGAGCGAAGCGTGAGCGGCACGGCGGTCAACGTCGTCTTCGGAGACACCCTTAAGAGCGTCGTCGTACACCTTGCTCGCAGCGTTGCGGGTCGCCTTCATGCGCCACGGGAGATCCGGCAGACCAGTCTCAGGGTCAACCATGTTCTGACGGATAGTCAGAAGAACGTTCGCCACCACTTCGCCGGCGGAAGTCAGCTTCATCCCGGCTTCGGTGCCTTCGCGCATTTTCTCGACGCCCGTTGCGATGAGTTCGGGCACGTGCGCCCACTTCATCGGGTCGTCGCTGATAGTGGCTACCTCAGCGGCAGGCGCGGGGGCAGGTGCGGCGGCAGGCTCCGGCTTCGTGATCGCTGCCTTGTACGCCTTGTCCCGTGCGCTCCGCAGTGCCGTGCGCTTGTTGGTGGGAAGCTGAAGGATCTTCGTTTCGGCTTCCGACTTCAGCTCAGCGGCAAGCGTGGCCGCGCCTTCGTCACCCGGCGTGATCTCATTGATTTGGTCAATGGTCGCGTGAACGTCACTGATCAGCGCGTCAACATCAACGTCAGCCGGCGCAGCTTCGGTCTTCTTCTTCGGGGGCATGGCTTCCTTCTCTCCGTCGGTACGCGGGTAGCTGTAGCTTTCACCCGTGTCGCGATTGCTGATCGTGATCGTCACGGACGAGTCGCGACGCGCGGCAGTGTCAACCATTTCGTCCGCCGCTCGCTCCGCATCTTCCGCAGAGTAGTGCGCATTGTTGCTGGGCTTGGCCTGGGTGGCGTATTGGAACGTCAGACGCCACGGAAGGCGCGCACCACTCTTCGGCATGTCTTCCTTCTCTCCGTTGGTGAACGTCAGGGCAGTCTTCGCGCACTGGGTGCAATTGATATACGGGTAGTGCGACAGCTTGACAGTCGTGATCGGCTTCTTACACAGCGTCGTCGTGTCGCTGTCCTGGGCGGCGTGAACGACCTTGCCCGCGCCCAGGTAGAACGTCCGGTATCCCTTAGGTGCACGCACGGCCGCCATGGTCCCGCCCCTTCGTTGCATTGCTGACATTAGCTGAGTGATCTTGGAGTGTCCAACGTACTCACGGTGAGTGGGACCGGAGTTCGTGACTCCGGTCCCGGGTGGCTAGTCGTCCAGCGTCTCAACCTGTTCGTACGCCCCGTAAATCAGCGTGTCGTCGGCGTTCCCGATCATCGTGGTAAATGCGATCATGTCCGTGGCCACCGTGCGCACGTCCATGATTCCCGCTTCGGTCACAAGCCGATCCGTGTACGTGACGTCCTTCGCGCGCTTGAACATTTCCCCGCCCTTCGTTGGTGTGCTTCCAAGATACTCACGTGAGTACGTACGCACAACCCCAGGACACAAAAAAGCCCCGCACCAACCAACCGCGAAGGTCAGTCAGTGCGGGGCTAGTTGCTAGCTCCGGGGGAGAAGGAGACTGTCAACGATCCCGTTCAGATCGTTCAGCGTCCCAGTGTTGGCAACCGTCATGTCCGTTGCCCAGTCGGCTAGTTCAGTCTCGCTCTTGTGCCTGCCCGCTGCGCCGGCCAACACCACGTTGGGACGAGTCACCCGGACAAGGGCGAAGCCACGGTTCAGAAGCCAACGCGCTTCGTTCGCGTACCGAACGTCAGTCACGACGACCGGCAGGCTCAGGCGATTCGCAGCGTCGATAGACGGACGTGCGGCACGAACCCAAAAGTCCGGGTCAATGTCACGAACGGTCTGCCCGTACTGCTGAAGGAAGCGGCGAACTTCCGGGTACTTCTTTGCGCCTTCCCACCCGTGCTCACGCACAACGTCCGACAGTCGAATTTGCCGGTACGCGGTAGGTCCCGCCCACACCTCAACGTATGGGTCAACCTTCAGCGCCGCTTCCTTCAACCGGTCCGCGAACGCCACCCGCTGATAACCATGACGCTCCGACAGGCGCGCCGCCACGGAGTCCTTCCCCGCCCGCGCACGCCCGATGAGCCCCACGTGTCGATATCGGATCACTGCCCGAACTCCCTTCGCTGAGTGTGTCACCACCCAGGAAGGGAGTCGGTCACTAAGCCCCTAGGACAGCGTGAACCGTGGCCAGAACGGCAGCGCCCGGGAAGTCAGGCTTCACAGCCGAGACAACGCCGACCACGCCGACAACAACCGCGCTCACGACCTTCGGATGAGCCTTCGCCCAGGACAGCACTATGCCCAGCTTGAAGCGCTCAGTCTTGCTGTGGTCGCCCATGGCGTACCCCTTCTTAGACGTTCGGGACCTTCAGCTTGTCCCACGTGGTCTTGCCGGGCGGCCACTCAGCGGACGCACCCGTGAACCCGCACTTCCGCTGCCACGTCTCATAGGAAGCAATGTCGCCGGAGCCGATCGTGTCCGGGTCAGTGCTGGACTTGTACTTGTTGCAGCCAACGGCAATGAGCCGCTTACGCATGGCAAGGACAATGGGCGACTTCCGCCCAGTCTTGAACCACGAAGCACCCGGGAACGGCTCATACGAAGGCTTCGCCGGCGCGGCAGGCTTGACACCCGCTATCGCCTTCGCGCGCTTCACAATCTCCGGAAGCTGAGCAACGATCTTCGGACCGGGGCACGAAGGGTGATTGCCCCACGAAGCGCCGCCCATGCCGTGATACCCCAGCCCCTTGCCGCTGACGCCCGAAGCCACCTGAAGCGGGACACCGTACGTCTTGTGCGCCCAGGCAAGGACTTCGGCATTGCGGTCAAGCTGCGCGTCAGTCAGCGTGTCACCGCCCTTGCCCTCATTCTCGACGCTGAGCCACGTGCGGTTGCCGTCAGCCTGGGCCCATGCGCGGTCAGCAGTGTCAACCCACTGATAAAGCGCCCCAGCCTTGCCCGTGCCGAAGTGGGACGAAGCCTGAGCCGCACTGTTGCGGAACCAAGAATCGGTACCGGCAAGCGTTCCGGCCATGATGTGCACGACAACGCCGTGTACAGAATCCTGCCCGCCCTTCGTGTAGTTGACGGGAATCGGTCGCCACGTGGCGCCGGCGAACTTAGCCATTCTGTTGCCTCTTTCGTTGATTAGCCGACTCGCTGAATTGCAAGTCCGCTTCCCTTCTTAAGAACCGTGGCGCTAGCGTCCGAAACAGCCTGGGCCCATGTGACCGAAAGGTTTCCGGCGGTGCTGGACGTCACGAGAACGCCCGTCATGGTCGAACCCTTCGAAGTCTGAAACGTCGACTTCGTGGTGAGCGTGGCATTGCCGCCGCTGTCGTTGTCCGTCCAAGCCATCGTTGCGCCACTAGGTCCCGTGAACGAACAGGCGAACCCACCCGCACCGTTCGTCCAAATCAGGTTGGCAGTCACGAGATACCGCGCGTTCGCCACTACCGGAAGGACTAGGTCACCATCTGTGGTTAGCGTCGCGTCTGCCGTAATGGACTGATCAGCGGCAGTCACAGCCGACGCGACGGAAAGCTGAGCCACGGGAACCTTCGTGTCCGTGCCCAGGCTTGCAACTCCGCTCGCTGCGCCCCGTGTTGACGTGGCAAGAGCACTGACGTCCGCAGCGGTAAGGGATACCGCACCCGTCTTGGAGTTCACCGAAGACACAGCGTCAGCGGTCAGCGTGACCGTTGTGTTGTCACCCTGCCGGACCTTCAGAAGACCGCCTTCAACGAACACAACGGCGCCGGTCGGGGCAGCGTTCGGAACGGTCGTCGCGTTCGGGAAGGCGAGAATTCCGCCGCTGCCACCCGCGAACCCAACGGACGTCGAACCCATGCGAAGGTTCGGAATCGTACTTGTGCCACCCGCAGTGAACCCGCCCGTCATCACGCCACCCGCAACCGGGAACGCACCAACGTCAGCGGCAGTCAGCGTTACAGCAGCGTCAGACTTGCCATTCACGGACTGCACAATGCCCGGT
>NZ_JBEZHO010000022.1:0-132749 GCF_040650615.1 Streptomyces sp. NPDC048643 | reverse complement strand
CGGCCGCGCGGTCCGGGCGGCCCGCGGTGAGTGCGCGGCCGACGTCGGAGGAGGGACCGAGCAGCACGGTCAGGCCGTCACCGTGGTTGTCCGCCACGGCGTCGGGCCCCACCCATGTATGCGTCCCGGTACGCACGGGACGAAAGGGATGACTCCTGCGTTTCGGGGTAGCCGGACACAACGGCCGGAGGCGCCGTGACGCCAGGAACCATGGCCCTCCAGCACGCCGCCTCCGGCCGTCCGCCCGATGCACGGCGCGGATGTGTGAGTCGATGTGTGAGTCCAGGAACCCTGGGAACCCGAATTCCTGAAGGAACGTCACCGAATTCGATGACACCTGAAAAGCCTCCACAGCACGACCGTGGACAGGCAACGCAATTCGATGAGGGAGCCGTACTTTATGAGTGACAACATCTGGGGCTACCAGCCGACCACCGGCTACACCGCGGGCACCGACCTGACCGGATTCAAGGTCGAGGCCACCGACGGCAGCATCGGCAAGGTCGACAAGCACTCGGACGACGTCGACTCCTCCTACCTCGTCGTCGACACCGGCGTATGGATCTTCGGCAAGCACGTCCTGCTCCCGGCCGGGACCGTCCAGTCGGTCGACCTGGACGAGCACAGGATCCACGTCGCCCTCACCAAGGACCAGATCAAGAACTCCCCGGAGTTCGACAAGGACAAGCACGTCGGCGACACCGGCTACCACGAGCAGGTCGGCGGCTACTACCAGACGCAGCGCGGCATCTGACCGCGGCACCACCCAAGAGAGCGGGCCCCGCCGGAGACACTCCGGCGGGGCCCGCTCTCGTACGCCCGAACGATCGTCGGGCGCGACACCGTCTACAGGTCAGGCGTCCTTCTTCACCGGCTCCAGAATCGCCACGCACTCCACGTGATGGGTCATCGGGAAGAGGTCGAACGCGCGCAGCGTCCGCACCTTGTATCCGCCGTCCCGGAAGTACGCGATGTCGCGGGCCAGCGCCGCCGGGTCGCAGGCGACGTACGCGATCTTGCGGGCGCCCAGCGACACGAGGTGCTCGACCGTCTTCCTGCCGGCGCCCGCGCGGGGCGGGTCCAGGACGATGAGGTCGACCTCGGCGATGCCGGTGCGCGGGAGGACCGCCTCGACCTTGCCCTGCTCGATGCGGACGCGCTCGAAGCCCGCCAGGTTGTGACGGGCGTCCTCGACCGCGCGCTTGCCCGACTCGATGCCGAGGACCGCGCCCTGGTCGCCGATGCGGTCCGCGAGGGCGCCCGCGAAGAGGCCGACGCCGCAGTACAGGTCGAGGGCCATGTCGCCCTTGCGCGGCAGCAGACCCTGCATGACGGCCTTGACGAGCATGTCGGCGGCCATCGGGTGGACCTGCCAGAAGCCGCCGCTGCCGACCCGGTAGGTGCGGCCGTCGGCCCGCTCGCGGACGAAGGCGCGGCCGTGGACGCGGTGGATGCCGCCGTCCTGTTCGGCGACCCGCATCACGGAGGCCGGCTTGTCGAGCTCGACGAGGGGCAGGCGGGCGCCGGGCTGCGGCTCCAGGATGACCATGCGGTCCTGTGATCCCGTCGCGGCGATCGCGTCGACGGACACCATGCCGGCCCAGTCGCGCTCCTCGATGCCGAGCTCGGTGACGCCCTCGGCGGCGATCATGCAGCGCTCGACGGGCTCGACCTCGTGCGAGCGGTGGCGGCGCAGACCGGCGTTGCCGTCCGCGTCGACCGCGTACTGCACGCGCGTGCGCCAGGCCGGGACCTCACCGGCGGGAAGCTTGTCGCCCTCGGCGGGCATCACCGTGCCGTCCCAGCCGGCCTCCTCGGGCGTGAGGCCCGCGAGACGCTGCAGCTGTTCGGCGATGACCTCGCCCTTCAGGCGGCGCTGCGCACCCGGCTTGGCGTGCTGCCAGTCGCACCCGCCGCAGCGGCCGGGACCGGCGTACGGGCAGGGCGCCTCGACGCGGTCCTTGGACGCGTCGACGATCCGTACCGCGTCGGCGCGCAGGAAGCGCGCGCCCTCCTCACCCTCGGTCACGCGGGCGACGACGCGCTCACCGGGCAGCGTGTGGCGGACGAAGAGAACCTGGCCCTCGTCCGTGCGGGCGATGCAGTGCCCGCCGTGCGCGACGGGCCCGATCTCGACCTCGTACTCCTCCCCCACCAGCGATTTCTTCGGTTCTGCCTGCATGGTGGGGTGACTCCAGATGCGATGGGGGGTACGGCCGGACAACAGCCGACCAGTCTACGTGCTTCCGGCGCCCGCCGATCGCACCCGTCGGGCGGCCGGTCGCCACGCCCCCGGACACAGGTCGGCCCCGGCAGGCAGTGCTCGCCCGCCGGGGCCTCGACCTGTCGCCCGCCGTCAGTTCTTGGCGGTCGGCTCCTTGGGCCGCTCGTGCGCAGGACCGCGGCGCACCGCGCCCGGCGCGCTCCAGTCCTGGCGCCTGCGGGCGCGCAGCTTCGCGGCCTCGGAGGACTCCAGCTGGTAGGGCACCGAGGTGACCATGACGCCGGGCGTGAACAGCAGGCGGCCCTTGAGGCGCAGGGCGCTCTGGTTGTGCAGCAGGTGCTCGTACCAGTGGCCGACCACGTACTCGGGGATGATCACGGAGACGGCGTCGCGCGGCGACTCCTTGCGCAGGCCCTTGACGTACTCGATGACGGGCCGGGTGATCTCGCGGTAGGGCGAGTCGAGGACCTTCAGGGGGACGTCGATGCCGCGCCGCTCCCATTCGTCGCGCAGGTTCTTGGTCTCGGCCGGGTCGACGTTGACGCTGAGCGCTTCGAGGGTGTCGGAGCGCAGCAGCTTGGCGTAGGCGAGGGCGCGCAGCGCGGGGCGGTGGATCTTGGAGACCAGGACGACGGAGTGGACGCGTGAGGGACGGACACTGTCGTCGCTCGGTCCCTCGGGGGCGGCGAGTTCCTCGGCGACCCGGTCGTAGTGCTTACGGATCGCGGACATCGTCACGTAGAAGATCACCATGCCGAGCAGGGCGACCCAGGCGCCGTGCGTGAACTTGGTGACGAGGACGACGACCAGGACGAGGCCCGTGAAGAAGGCGCCGAAGGCGTTGATGGCCCGGGAGCGGACCATGTGGCGCCGCTTGGCCTGGTCGGTCTCGGTGGCCAGGTGGCGGTTCCAGTGGCGGACCATGCCGGTCTGGCTGAGCGTGAACGAGACGAACACGCCGACGATGTAGAGCTGGATCAGCCGGGTCGAGTCGGACCCGTAGATGATGACGAGCATGCTCGCGGCGCCGGCCAGGAGGACGATGCCGTTCGAGAAGGCGAGACGGTCGCCGCGGGTGTGCAGCTGGCGCGGCAGGTAGCGGTCCTGGGCGAGGATCGAGCCGAGCAGCGGGAAGCCGTTGTACGCGGTGTTCGCGGCCAGGAAGAGGACGAGCGCGGTGGCGGCGGCCAGCACGATGAACAGGAAGCTGTCCTTGCCGAACACGGCTTCGCCGACCTGGGAGATCACCGGGTTCTGGACGTAGCCGGAGCCGACCGCCATGCCGTTGTGGATCAGGTCGGTGGCGGGGTTCTCGGCCATGCGCACCTTGGTGACCATGGCGAGGGCGATGATGCCGCAGAACATGGTGACGGCGAGCAGGCCCATCGCCGCGAGCGTGGTGGCGGCGTTCTTCGACTTCGGCTTGCGGAAGGCGGGGACGCCGTTGGAGATGGCCTCGACGCCCGTGAGGGCGGCACAGCCGGAGGAGAAGGCGCGCAGCAGCAGGAAGACGAGGGCGAAGCCCGCGAGCCCCTGGTGCTCGGCCTTGATGTGGTACTGGGCGGTGGGCGCCCGCATGGTGTCGCCGAGGACGAGGCCGCGGAAGGCGCCCCACGCGATCATGACGAAGACGCCGGCGACGAAGACGTAGGTCGGGATCGCGAAGAGCTTTCCGGACTCCTTGACCCCGCGCAGGTTCATCAGCGTGAGCAGGATGATGACCGCGACCGCGCAGGGGACCTTGTGCTCCACCACGAAGGGGACCGCCGAGCCGAGGTTCTCGATGCCGGAGGCGATGGAGACGGCGACGGTGAGGATGTAGTCGACGAGCAGGGCGCTGGCGACGGTGAGGCCGGCCCGCGGTCCGAGGTTGGTGTTGGCCACCTCGTAGTCGCCGCCGCCGCTCGGGTAGGCGTGGACGTTCTGGCGGTAGGAGGCGACCACCGTGAACATCAGCACGACGACCGCGACCGCGATCCAGGGGCTGAAGTGGTAGGCCGACACGCCCGCGATGGAAAGGACCAGCAGCACTTCTCCGGGCGCGTACGCCACGGAGGAGAGCGGGTCGGATGCGAAGACGGGGAGGGCGATGCGCTTCGGCAGGAGCGTTTCGCCCAGCCGGTCGCTGCGCAACGCCCGCCCGATCAGAATCCGTTTGGGCACGTCGGTCAGTTTGGACACAACAGGGGATCGTAAGGGTTCGAACTGGCAGCCGCCCACCCGCCGTCCCTCTTCGTCTCACCATCTGCTCTCCGAGTGAAAACGGGGGCCGCTCCGGCTGCGGATTCCGTGGTCCCGGAGGCTCACGTGTCTATATGACAAAACCCCGCACCCTGACCGCTTTGGAGAACCCATGCACCTGAGCCCGGAGCTCATCGGCGCCACCGTCGGACTGGTCGGCCTCGGAATCCTGACCCTCGCGAGTGTTCGCAGCATCACACGGCGCTGAGACCCGCCGTTCGCCGCCGTCTCCCGGCCGCCGTGCGAAAAAGCGCAGGCGACGCTGCACAGGGGTGCCGCCGGGTGACCGCGCGTGTGTAGCTTGGGCGGCGGTCTGAGACCCTGTTTGCCCGAGCTCTAACCATTGACATCCGGAAGGACGGTCGTGCACATCGTCATCATGGGCTGCGGAAGAGTGGGTTCCGCTCTTGCCCAGACCCTGGAGCAACAGGGGCACACGGTCGCCGTGATCGACCAGGACCCCACCGCCTTCCGTCGGCTGGGCTCCGGGTTCGGCGGCCGTCGCGTCACCGGAGTCGGCTTCGACCAGGACACCCTGCGCGAGGCGGGCATCGAGGAGGCGGGCGCCTTCGCCGCCGTCTCCAGCGGTGACAACTCGAACATCATCGCCGCCCGCGTGGCCCGCGAGAACTTCGGCATCGAGAACGTCGCGGCGCGCATCTACGACCCGCGCCGCGCCGAGGTCTACCAGCGCCTGGGCATCCCGACCGTCGCCACGGTCCGCTGGACGGCCGACCAGATGCTCCGCCGGCTGCTGCCCTCGGGCGCCGAGCCGCTGTGGCGCGACCCCACCGGCGGCGTCCAGCTCGCCGAGGTGCACACCTCCTCCACCTGGGTGGGCCACAAGATCAGCCGGCTCCAGGAGGAGACCGGCGTCCGCGTCGCGTTCCTCACCCGGCTGGGCGAGGCGGTCCTGCCGACCTCGCAGACGGTCCTCCAGGAGGGCGACCTGGTGCACGTGATGATGCGCACCGACGAGGTGGACAAGGTCGAGGCGGCGTTCGCCAAGGGCCCTGAGGAAGAGGCGGGTCACTGATGAGGGTCGCCATTGCCGGTGCCGGTGCCGTGGGCCGCTCGATCGCGGGCGAACTGCTGGAGAACGGCCACGAGATCCTGCTGATCGACAAGGCTCCGACCGCCATCTCGGTCGAGCGCGTCCCGCAGGCGGAGTGGCTGCTCGCCGACGCCTGCGAGATCACCTCCCTGGACGAGGCCGCGCTCCAGCGCTGCAACGTGGTGATCGCGGCCACGGGTGACGACAAGGTCAACCTCGTCGTCTCCCTGCTCGCGAAGACCGAGTACGGGGTCCCCCGCGTCGTCGCCCGGGTGAACAACCCCAAGAACGAGTGGCTCTTCAACGAGTCGTGGGGCGTGGACGTCGCCGTCTCCACCCCGCGCCTGATGTCGGCCCTCGTCGAGGAGGCCGTCAGCGTCGGCGACCTGGTGCGGCTGCTCCGCTTCAGCCACGGCGACGCCAACCTCGTGGAGCTGACCCTGCCGCCGGAGTCCGCCCTGGCCGGCACGACCGTCGGTGACGTCGAGTGGCCCGAGGACACCTCCCTGGTGACCATCATCCGCGGCACCCGCGTCCTGACGCCCTCCCGGGAGGACGCCCTGGAGGCCGGCGACGAACTGCTCTTCGTGGCCGCCCAGGCCCGCGAGGAGCAGCTGGAGGACCTGCTGTCGGTGCGCCGCGAGGACGCGTCGAACTAGCGGCCGCTCGCGGTACGACGATGGGGGCGCCCGGAGAATCTCCGGGCGCCCCCATCGTCGTGGAGGCACCGGTGCGAGCGTCCCGGTGTGCGGAGCGGGCTTCCCCGTACGGCGTGCGGTGCGGGCTTCCCCGCGTGTGCCGCCGGTGCGCTTCGTCCGCTCGGGGAGTGCTCTCGGGAAGTGCCTACGGGGAGTACTTACGCCTCGCGGCGGTGGCGGGCCGGGGCGGCACTCTCGCCGCGCTCCTCGGCCAGGGCGGCCTTGCGCTCCTTCTCGGCCTTCTCCTCGGCCTCCATCTCCGCGAACACGTCGATGGGCGGCGGCGCCTTGGCGAGGAAGACCCAGGTCAGCCAGACGGCGAGCAGGAACGGCGGGATCTTCAGGGCGATGAGCACCCAGCCGAACTGGGTGGTGTCGCCCCACCAGTAGAGCGGGAAGAGCACCGCGCACTTGGCGAGCAGGATCAGGCCCCAGGCCCAACTGGCCTTCGCGTACGCCTTCTTGCGGCCGGGATTGCGGGTGCGCCAGGAGAGGTTCTCCTTGAAGACCGGGCCGAGGATCAGGCCGATCAGCGGGACGCCCGCGAGGGTCGTGACGATGTAGGCGACGGCGAGTCCGAGCGTGTAGAGCATGCCCGGCAGGTAGAAGTCCTTGGCGTTGCCAGTCATCATCGCGAAGACCACGCCGAAGGCGACGCCGAAGACGCCGCTGAAGGCGTGCTTCACGGTGTCGCGCCGCACCAGGCGGACCGCGACGAGCAGCAGGGACACGGCGAGGGCGGCGATGGCCGACCAGTGCAGATCCTTGTTGATCGTGAAGATGGTGACGAAGAGCAGGCCGGGCACCACCGTCTCGACCATGCCGCGCACGCCGCCGAAGGCCTCGAAGAGTGCGGCCTCCGTCACCGCCCTGGAATCCTGCTGGGGGTCTTCGGTCGGCTTGTCGAGCGACGTCACCGGCTACTCCCGTCCGAGCGGTCTGAGTTCGTACTTCGGATTGAACAGCACCCTACGGCCCCGGCTCATCGAGATGCGGCCGGATGCGATGAGCTTGCGCCCGGGCTCGATGCCGACGATGGAGCGGCGGCCGAGCCAGACCACGTCCAGGGCGGCCGAGCCGTCGAACAGCTCGGCCTCCAGGGCCGGGACACCGGCCCGTGGCCGCAGAGTGACCGTGCGCAAGGTACCAGTAACCGTGACGATCTGCCGGTCCTGGCAGTCGCCGATACGGGTGCAGCCCGCGGTCGCGGTGTCCTCCCGCAGCTCCTCGGACTCCAGGTCCTCCTGGGTCGAGGAGAGCCGGTCCATCATGCGCCGGAACCGGCCCGCCGGCTTTTCGGAACGAGGAACAGCACTCATACCGAAAGCCTACCGGTGAGCGTTGACACCTACGTACCCACGCTTCCCCGGTGGCGAACCGGGGCCTTCGGAGGTCGCCGGGACCACCGACGGCGTCACGTTCCGTACATGCGCGCGCGTCATCGCCCGCACCGGCGTTCCCGCGTTCCCCCGCCCCCGCGCACCGGACGCGTCACGCGTCGAACCGGAGGGCGGGTCACCGCTCGAACCGGTAGCCCATCCCCGGCTCGGTCATGAAGTGCTTGGGGTGCGAGGGGTCGGCCTCCAGCTTGCGACGCAGCTGGGCCATGTAGACCCTCAGGTAGTTGGTCTCCGTCCCGTACGACGGCCCCCAGACCTCCTGGAGCAGCTGCTTCTGGCTGACGAGCCGGCCCGTGTTGCGGACCAGGACCTCCAGCAGGTGCCACTCGGTGGGGGTGAGACGGACGTCCCGGCCGTCGCGGTGCACCTTCTTCGCGGCCAGGTCGACGGTGAACCCCGCGGTCTCCACGATCACGTCGTCCTCGCCGCCCCCGGTGGGCTCCGCGCGGCGGACGGCGGCGCGCAGCCGGGCGAGCAGCTCGTCCATGCCGAAGGGCTTGGTGACGTAGTCGTCGGCGCCCGCGTCGAGCGCCTCGACCTTCTCGTCGGAGGAGTGCCGGGCGGACAGCACCAGGATCGGCACCCGGGTCCAGCCGCGCAGCCCCCTGATCACCTCGACGCCGTCCATGTCGGGCAGGCCGAGGTCGAGGACGATGACATCGGGGTGCCGGGCGGCGGCGAGCTGCAGCGCGGTGGCTCCGTCGGGGGCCGCGTCGACCTCGTACTTGCGTGCCTTCAGGTTGATCACGAGGGCTCGGGTGATCTGCGGCTCGTCGTCGACCACGAGGACCCGGGTCATGAGACCTGCCTTTCTGCTACTGCTGACGGGGCGGCCACGTCGGGCCTGCGGGCCACGGCCCGCAGCGTGAGCACCATGGTGAGTCCGCCGCCGGGGGTGTCCTCGGCGTTCAGGGTGCCGCCCATCGCCTCGGCGAAGCCGCGGGCGACGGCGAGACCGAGGCCCACGCCGTTGCCGCGCGGGGCGTCCCCGTAGCGCTGGAAGGGCGCGAAGATACGGTCCTTGGCCTCGTCCGGAACGCCGGGGCCGCGGTCGACCACCCGGACCTCGACCCGGTCGGCGATGGCGCTCGCGGCGACCAGGACCCGCTTGTCGAGGGGGCTGTACTTGACGGCGTTCTCGACGAGGTTGGCGACGGCACGCTCCAGGAGTCCGGCGTCGACGGCGACCATCGGCAGGCTCTCGGGGATCTCCAGGTCCACGCTGTCCTCGGGAACACCGCCGAGTGCCATGGGGACCACCTCGTCGAGGTCGATCTCGCGGATCAGCGGGGCGACGGTGCCGGTCTGGAGCCGGGACATGTCCAGCAGGTTGCCCACGAGGTGGTCGAGACGGTCGGCGCCGTCCTCGATGCCTTCCAGGAGTTCGGCCTGGTCCTCCTCGGACCAGGCGACGTCGTCCGAGCGCAGGGACGACACCGAGGCCTTGATCCCGGCGAGCGGGGTGCGCAGGTCGTGGCTGACGGCGGCCAGCAGGGCGGTGCGGATGCGGTTGCCCTCGGCCAGTTCCTTGGCCTGGTCGGCCTCGTGCTGGAGGCGCTGGCGGTCGAGCACGACCGCGGCCTGGGCGGCGAAGGCCGCCAGTACCCGGCGGTCGGAGGCCGGCAGCACCCGCCCGGACAGGGCGAGCGCCATGTGGTCGCCGACGGGCATGTCGACGTCCGCGTCCTCGGGCCGGGCCGAGGGGTCCGGTCCGACGCTGCCGGCGCAGGTCCACGGTTCGACGTCGTTCACCCGCTCCAGCAGCGCGACGGACTCCATCGCGAACGTCTCACGGACCCGCTCCAGCAGGGCCTCCAGGCTGGTCTCGCCGCGCAGCACGCTGCCCGCGAGGAAGGAGAGGATCTCCGACTCGGCGCGCAGCCGCGCCGCCTGGTGCGTGCGGCGGGCCGCCAGGTCCACCACCGAGGCGACGGAGACGGCGACGCCCACGAAGATCACGATGGCGACGATGTTCTTCGGGTCGGCGACCGTCAGCCGGTGCAGGGGGGGTGTGTAGAAGTAGTTCAGGAGCAGGGATCCGAAGGCGGCCGAGGCGAGCGCCGGGAGGAGCCCGCCGAGCAGGGCGGCCGCGACCGTGACGGCCAGGAAGAGCAGCATGTCGTTGGCGAGGCCGAGGTCGATGGTGTTCAGCAGCAGCGCCAGCACCACCGGGCCGCCCACTCCGACCAGCCAGCCCCAGATGATCCGGGAGCGCCCGAGCCGGGCCCCGCGTGCCACGGGCAGTCCCCGGCCCTTGGCGACCTCTTCGTGGGTGACGATGTGGACGTCCAGGTCGGGTCCCGACTCGCGGGCGACGGTGACACCGACGCCCGGCCCGAAGACGTACTGCCAGGTCTTGCGGCGCGAGGAGCCGAGGACGATCTGGGTGGCGTTGACTCCGCGCGCGAAGTCCAGCAGGGAGGCCGGTATGTCGTCGCCCACCACGTGGTGGAAGGTGCCGCCGAGGTCCTCGACCAGGGTGCGCTGGAGAGCCAGCTCCTTCGGTGAGGCGGCGGTCAGCCCGTCGCTGCGCGCGATGTAGACGGCCATCACCTCGCCTCCGGCGCCCTTCTCGGCGAGCCGCGCGGCCCGCCGGATCAGCGTCCGCCCCTCGGGACCGCCGGTCAGTCCGACGACGATCCGCTCCCGTGAACCCCAGATCTTGGAGACCCGGTGCTCGCTGCGGTACTCGGTCAGGTACTCGTCGACCCGGTCGGCGACCCAGAGCAGCGCCAGCTCGCGCAGGGCCGTGAGGTTGCCCGGTCGGAAGTAGTTGGACAGCGCGGCGTCGACCTTGTCCGACTTGTAGATGTTGCCGTGGGCCATACGGCGACGGAGCGCGGGTGGCGACATGTCGACCAGCTCGATCTGGTCGGCCCGCCGGACCACCTCGTCGGGCACGGTCTCCCGCTGCCGCACGCCCGTTATCGACTCGACGACATCGCCGAGTGACTCCAGGTGCTGGATGTTGACGGTGGAGACGACGTCGATGCCGGCGGCGAGCAGTTCCTCCACGTCCTGCCAGCGCTTGGCGTTGCGCGAGCCGGGGACGTTCGTATGGGCCAGTTCGTCCACCAGGGCGACGGCGGGGGCGCGGTGGAGCACCGCGTCGACGTCCATCTCGGTGAAGGTGCCGCCCCGGTACTCCAGCTCCCGACGCGGGACCTGCTCCAGACCGTGCAGCATCACCTCGGTGCGGGGTCGGTGGTGGTGCTCGACGAACGCCACCACACAGTCGGTCCCGCGCTCGACGCGGCGGTGCGCCTCGGAGAGCATCGCGTACGTCTTGCCGACGCCCGGTGCCGCACCGAGGTAGATCCGAAGCTTTCCGCGTCCCATGAGCCCTATTGTCTTCCTGTCACCGCCGTGTACGCAGCGTCGACCTTACGGCCAAGAATTCCGGCAAAGGGGACGAGAGGCCGGTCGGAGGACGTCCTTGACGCAACCCTGATGCCCGCACGGCCGCGCGCGGCGTACCGACCCCTACGGCGCGTGACCAGGTGAGACCCGGGCGCCGCCCCCTAGTGCTCGATCAGCTCGCCGTCGCTCAGCTCCAGCACCCGGTCGGCGAGGTCCAGCAGGGTCGCGTCGTGGGTGGCGACCAGGGCGGTCACCTGCTGGCTGTGGACGACGGCGCGCATCAGCTCCATCACGGCGTGGCCGGTCTCCGCGTCCAGCTGGCCGGTGGGCTCGTCGGCTATGAGCAGGGCCGGCTCGTTGGCCAGGGCGCGGGCGATGGCCACGCGCTGCTGCTGGCCGCCGGACAGCTCCCCGGGGCGCTGGGCCGCGTGGTCGGCGAGGCCGACGAGGGAGAGCAGCAGCTTGACGCGCTCCTCACGCTCGCGGGTCGCGGCCCGGCGCAGCCGCAGCGGCACCCCGACGTTCTCCGCGGCGGTGAGGATGGGGATCAGGCCGAAGGACTGGAAGACGAAGCCGATGCGGTCGCGACGCAGGCCGAGCAGACCGCCCTCGTCGAGCGTGGAGAGGTCGAGGCCGTCCACGACGACGTGTCCCTCGTCCGGCGAGTCGAGTCCTCCGACCACGTTGAGCAGGGTGGTCTTGCCCGAGCCGGAGCGGCCCTTAAGGGCGACGAGTTCTCCGCGCGGCACGTCGAAGGAGACGCCGCGCAGCGCGTGCACGGCGGCGGCCCCGGTGCCGAACGTGCGGTGGACGTTCTCGACGCGCAGCATGGTGTCGGTGGCGGTGCCCGCACCGGTGACGATCTGGCTCATGTTCCCTCCCCGTGATCCCCCGTGGACCGGGCGCCAGTATCGCGACCCGACGCCCGGTCCCTCAATGGTTCATCGCACGAGACCCCCGTTTCGGTTCACGCGGGATTGTCGCCGTGCGTCAGGGTCTCCCAGGCGACGAACAGGTTGTTGCTGCCGGCCGGGCGGTTCTGCTGGGTGAGGTTCTGGGTGTTGGTCATGGCGATGCCCAGGCGGTTGTGGAGCGCGTTGTAGCCGACCTCGGTGACCGGGCCGAGCCCGAGGTTGAGCGAGCCGCCGCACAGGGAGCTCGGGACGGCCGCCCCCAGCTGGTACTTCGCCTGGAAGCCGAGCGCCTGGCGCAGCCGCTCCCCCACGTCGGTGCCGTACAGGTCCTGGCCCTGGATCCGGCTGGTCTCGGCGATGTGCGAGATGGCGGAGATGCCGTAGCCGGTGTGCGTGAAGTCGCGGCAGGTCTCCTGGGTGAGCCCGGTGACGAAGGTGGACTGTCCCTGCCAGTAGCTGACGATCTTCGCCGTGGTGTCGAGGTTCTGGCTCGGCACCGTCTTGGGCACGGAGCCGTCGGTGGACAGGTACACGTACGCCGCGGTGCGCGTCCGGAACTTCGCCATGGCCTTGTCGTACGACGTCTTGTCCTCAAGGAAGACGGAGATGCCGACGGCGGCCTCCATCATCGACAGCTCCCAGTTCCCGTTGGAGTTGGAGCCGTTGATGATCTCGGGCAGGTACACCGTGCGCAGCATGGTCGCGAAGCGGCCGGAGTTGGCCCAGGATCCGGTGTACGTGTACTTGATGATCTCGGCGGCCTTGGGCCAGGAGGAGCCGGCCCAGCCGGTCTGCAGGGGCGCGTTGCTGTTGGTGTGGTCCTTGATCACCGCGGACCAGGCGTCCATCAGCTCGATGGCCTTCTTCGCGTACCGCTCGTCGCGGGTGACGTACCAGGCGAGCGCGTCGGTGTACGCGGCGATGGCGTCCTCGCGCTCGTCCGTACAGCCGTAGTTGGGGTTGGAGTACGAGCCGCACTCGACCGTGGCACGCGGTGCGGGGGTCCGGGTGAGCGAGGCGTACTTGCTCCCCATCATCTGGTCGTAGGCGCCCTTCCAGGGCTGCGCGCCGGCCAGCACCTGGGTGCGGGCGAAGTCCAACTGGCCCTTGGAGACGGTGACTCCGGGATGGACGAAGGTGGCGGGCGCGGCCTCGGCACGGTGGGCGCCGGGACCGGACAGGAGCGTTCCCACGAGCGCGGCGGTCGCTGCGGCCGCCAGGACGAGGAACGCGGGACGCCGTCGGCGGCGCCGGGGTGTGGGGGTGTCGGACATGCAGAGCCATCCGTTCTTGTATGTGAACGACGCATGGAATGCTGAACATGTGCGCTGGCCGGTGACCATAGGTACGGACCAGACTTCCGTCAAGGCCTGAAGAAAGACCCGCTGCTCAACTGCCGTTCCTGTACGAGAACTTGATGGGGACAGCCTGGGAGGGCCGGCACGGTCGGGATACCCACCGGAACCCCGGACACAGGAAAGGGCCGCATCCGCTGGGGATGCGGCCCGCCTGATGACCGGCTAGCGAACCTCGGTGATCTCCGGTCCGCGCTGCAGCTGTCCCATGCCGCCGGAGAAGCGGGAACCGCTCTGCTCCTCCTGCTGGACACCCTCGGGGACCATCTGCGCGTCGTTCGGCAGCTTCAGGACGATCGGGTCACGGGGGGCCATCGGACCCTCACCACGCACGACAACCGTGTCCCGGAAGATCTGCTCCAGCAGTCCGGCGGCCTGTGGCTGCACCGCGCCCTGCCCGGAGATGACTCCCCGCAGGAACCAGCGGGGGCCGTCCACACCGACGAAGCGCACGACCTGGAAACCGCCCGTGCCGTCCGGCAGCTGCACGGGCACCTGGGCCCGCAGCTCCCAGCCCAGCGGGCCCTCGACCTCGTCGATGACCCCGCCCTGCTGGGTGATCCCGGAGGCGATCTCCTCGCGCACCTCGCCCCAGATGCCCTCGCGCTTGGGAGCGGCGAAGGCCTGCAGCTGCACGGCGCTGTCCTTCAGGACGACGGTCGCGGCGACGATCGCGTCACCCGCGACCTCGACACGCAGCTCCATGCCGTCCACTCCGGGCACGAAGAGGCCACCCAGGTCCACACGGCCCTCGGAGGGGTCGCGGACCTCGGTGCCGTCCCAGGGTCCATCGGGGCGCGGCTCGGGTTCGAGGCGCACGCGCTCGCGGCCCTCGTTCTCGTCCGTCCCAGCGTCGACGCCGTCGACGACCTGCTCGGCCTCGCCCGCCGCGTCCTCGGCGGCACTGCCCTTCTTGCGACGTCCGAACACGTCACTGTCCTTCCCGGTCGGATACGACCGATGCGTATCGATTCCCACCCGTTGTGCTGTCCACGACGGCATGGCCGCCGGTGGACCCGAAGCCCGCTGCGGCCCGCGCCGAGTCGGGGAGTTCCGCGACCTCCCGGAAGCGAACCTTCTCGACCTGCTGGACGACCAGTTGAGCAATCCGGTCGAAGCGCTCGAACCGCACCGACTCGTGCGGGTCGAGATTCACCACGATCACCTTGATCTCCCCACGGTACCCGGCATCAACCGTCCCCGGGGCATTCACGAGGGCGACGCCGCAGCGGGCGGCGAGGCCGGAGCGCGGGTGCACGAAGGCCGCGTACCCCTCGGGCAGCGCGATGGACACGCCCGTCGGCAGGACGGCCCGTTCGCCGGGCTTCAGCTCGCGGCTCTCGGTGGTCCGGAGATCGGCTCCGGCGTCACCGGGGAGCGCGTACTCGGGAAGCGGGACGTCCGGGTCGACGCGGCGGATCAGCACGTCGAGTTCGGGACGGGGGTCACGGGTCACGGGTTCACCTCGAAGGCACGGGCTCGCCGGATCTGGTCCGGGTCGTTCATGGCGGCCCGGATCTCCTCCGGGCGTCCGTTGTCGATGAAGTGGTCGACCTTCACCTCGACGAACAGGGCGTCGGCGCGGACGGCGACGGGTCCGTCGGGACCGCCGATCCGACCGGTGGCGGTGCAGTAGATCTTCCGGCCGGCCACCGCGGTGACCTCGGCCTCCAGATACAGCACCGTGTCGACGGGGACGGGGCGGACGAAGTCGGTCTCCAGCCGCCCGGTCACGGCGATCGTCCGCAGCAGCCAGTTCAGGGAGCCGAGCGTCTCGTCCAGCGCGGTGGCGAGGACACCACCGTGCGCGAGACCGGGGGCGCCCTGGTGCACGGGCCGCACGGTGAACTCCGCCGTGATGCGGACACCGTCACCCGCGCGGGCCTCCAGATGGAGCCCGTGGGGCTGTCCCCCACCGCACCCGAAACAGTGTTCGTAGTGTGCTCCGAGCGGCTCACCGGGAGCGGGCGCGTCGGGGTGCCGCACCGGCGCGACGGCGTCGGCGGGAGGCGTCAGAGCTGCGGAAGTACCACTCACAGGCGCAGACCTTACCCGCGCGTCCACCAAGTCCTCGCACCGTGCCAAGCTTGGCTTCATGCAGCTCTCCGCATCCCCGTACGAAGAACGCCTCACCGCACCCCGGTCGTGGTGGGTGATCAGCTTCCTGGTCGGGCTGGCGATGGCCCTCGTGTTCCTCCCGTTCGGCACCCTGCCGATGCTGGGAGCCCTGGTCGGTGGCACCGCCGTGGCGGCGGTCGCGGCCAGTGCGTACGGCTCGATCCGCATCCGGGTGGTCGGTGACGCGCTCATCGCCGGCGACGCGAGGATCCCCGTGGCGGCCCTCGGCGACGCGGAGATCCTGGATCAGGAGGAGGCGCGCGCCTGGCGCACGTACAAGGCCGACACCCGCGCCTTCATGCTCCTGCGCTCGTACATCCCGACGGCCCTGCGCGTCCAGGTGACCGACCCGGCGGACCCGACGCCGTACCTGTACCTGTCGACCCGGGAGCCGGAGCGTCTGATCGCCGCCCTGGAGGCGGCGCGTGCGTCGGACCGGCCTGCCACGCCTCGCGCGCCGCACGAATGATCGCCAGGGCCTGATCCGGACGGACAGGCCCTGGGGGAACGCTCTCGGCGTCCGATCGTCAGTGCCCCAGCTCTTTGGGGATCTCGCCGATCCGCAGCGGATCGGCCGGCTCCTCCAGCGGAGGAAGCTCCGGGAGGTCCTCCCACGGCACCTGCATCTTGCGCAGGTCCTTGCGGATGTGGCCCGCCAGACGCTTGGTGTCCCGGCGGTTCATCACCGCTCCGACGGCGGCGCCGACCATGAACGGCATCAGGTTCGGCAAGTCGCGGACCGTCCGCTTCATGATCTGCTGGCGCAGCTCGCGCTTCATCTGACCGCCGAGCGCGGCGTTGATCGTCACGGGCTTCGTCACGTCGATCCCGCGCTCGCCCGACCAGGAGTTCAGGTACGCGGTGCTGCGCTGCTTGAGGTTGCCGGGCGGCCTGAGACCGTAGACCTCGTGGAGTTCGGCGATCAGTTTGAGTTCGATCGCGGCGACGCCGGTGATCTCGGCGGCCAGCTCGGTGGGCATGGCAGGCGGCACCGGCAGCATGGCGGCGGCGCCGACTCCGGCACCGACGGTGGAGGTCGCGGCGGCGGCGCCCGCCACGAGCTTGTCCGCGAGTTCTTCGGGCCCGAGGCCCGGGAACTGCTTGCGGAGGGTCGCGAGGTCCCGTACGGGAACGCGCGGGGCGAGATCGATGATCCGGTCGGCGAGATACGCCAGGCCCGCCCTGGCCCGGCTGCCGCTCTTCTGGACGCCCTTCTTGACCCCGTCCCGGACCGCCGCCACACGCCGCCTCGCGGCGGGTGCGGGTGTGTCCGGCGAGGCCGTCAGGTCGCCTGTGGCGCCCGCTCGGTCGAGCGAGGCTGATCCCTGTTCGGAAGAGCCCCGCTCGTCGTCACGCACGCCTTCAGGGCCCTCGTGGGGCCCTCCGTCCGCTCCCCTGGGGAAGCGGCGCTTCCAAGGAGGGGTCGAGCCAGTCACGGCCGACCCTGCCTCAGTCGCAGTCGCGGCAGATCGGCTGGCCGTTCTTCTCGCGGGCCAGCTGACTGCGGTGGTGCACCAGGAAGCAGCTCATGCAAGTGAACTCGTCCTGCTGCTTGGGCAGCACCCGGACGGCCAGCTCTTCGTTCGAGAGGTCCGCTCCGGGCAGCTCCAGGCCTTCTGCGGCCTCGAACTCGTCTACGTCGACGGACGACGTGGACTTGTCGTTCCGGCGAGCCTTCAGTTCTTCAAGGCTGTCCGAGTCGACGTCGTCGTCGGTCTTGCGTGGGGTGTCGTAATCCGTTGCCATGTCAGCTCTCCCCCTCTGGGTGTCTGCGGTGTCTCGACGCACGTAACGCGTGAGAGGCCGGACTTGTGCCCGACCTGAGGCGGAGATTTTGCCTCACATCAAGGTCTGTTACTCAATCGACACCCAACCGGACTCCCCATGAGTGATCGGCTTGGATGGCGATGCGGACCGTACACGGTCCGAAGGCCGCACATCAAAGGCGTCCCACCGTGTACTTCCCGTGATCAGGACCCCCGAAAACCCGGATTTTCCCGGCTTTCCGACAGCTTGCATGATCACGGAGAGTGGATGGACACGAATTCGCCCTTGTGATCGATCACACACGGGCCGCCCGGGTGGGCGACCAGAAAATTCCGCGCAAAGCGAACATCAACGCGTGTCGGCGACATGGTCTCAGACAGGAAGGGTGACGCGCATCACGAGGCCACCCCCTTCGCGAGGCTGAGCGACGATGTGACCGCCGTGCGCGCGGGCCACCGACCGGGCGATCGACAGGCCTAGGCCCACACCCTTGTCACTGCCGGTGCGCTCGGTGCGCAGCCGCCGGAAAGGCTCGAAAAGATTGTCGACCTCGTACGCGGGAACGACCGGTCCCGTGTTCGACACGATCAGGACCGCCTGGCCGTGCTCCGCCTCGGTGACGACCTCGACCCAGCCGTCCTCCGGCACGTTGTACCGCACGGCGTTCTGGACGAGGTTCAGGGCGATCCGCTCCAGGAGGACGCCGTTGCCCTGGACGATCACCGGATGCCTCTCCCCGCGGATCTTCACGCCCTTCGCGACCGCCTCCGCGTGCACCTGGTCGACGGCCTGCGTGGCGACCTCGGCGAGGTCCACGGGCTTGCGCTCGACGATCTGGTTGTCGCTGCGGGCGAGCAGCAGCAGGCCCTCTACGAGCTGCTCACTGCGTTCGTTCGTGGCGAGCAGAGTCTTACCGAGTTGTTGGAGTTCCACGGGTGCGCCCGGATCGGACAGATGCACCTCCAGGAGGGTGCGGTTGATCGCGAGCGGGGTGCGTAGTTCGTGCGAGGCGTTGCCGACGAACCGCTGCTGGGCGGTGAACGCGCGTTGCAGCCGTTCCAGCATGTCGTCGAAGGTGTCCGCCAGCTCCTTCAACTCGTCGTCCGGACCGTCCAGTTCGATACGCCGGGACAGATCCGAACCGGCCACCGCGCGCGCGGTGCGCGTGATGCGTCCGAGCGGCGACAGCACCCGGCCCGCCATGGCGTAGCCGAACGCGAAGGCGATGACGGCGAGACCGAGGAGGGCCAGCAGGGAGCGGCTGAGCAGGTTGTCCAGGGCGTGTTGACGCTGTTCGTTGACGCAGTCGTTCATCGCGCTGTTGAACACGTCGGGCGAGGCCTTGTCGGGCAGGTTGCACATGGTGCTCGTGACCTTGCCCTCGGTGATCTTGAACGGCAGCTCGCTGCCGACGTTCAGCGCCTGCGCCGCGAGCAGGTAGATGATCGACAGCAGCAGGATGCCGGCGATCAGGAACATGCCGCCGTAGAGCAGCGTGAGCCGTATGCGGATGGTCGGGCGCAGCCAGGGGAACGGCGGCTCGGGACGGGGGTCCCAGGTGGGCTTGGGAGGCGCCGTGGGCGGCGCGGGAGTGGTGGCCACGGCGGATCAGATCCTGTAGCCGGAGCCGGGCACGGTGACGATCACCGCGGGCTCGCCGAGCTTGCGGCGCAGCGTCATGACGGTCACACGGACGACGTTGGTGAACGGGTCGGTGTTCTCGTCCCAGGCCTTCTCCAGCAGCTGCTCGGCGGAGACGACGGCTCCCTCGCTGCGCAGCAGCACCTCCAGCACGGCGAACTCCTTGGGCGCGAGCTGGACCTCCTTGCCGTCCCGGAAGACCTCACGCCGGTTCGGGTCGAGCTTGATCCCTGCGCGCTCCAGGACAGGGGGCAGCGGCACGCTCGTACGGCGGCCGAGGGCACGCACGCGTGCCGTCAACTCGCTGAAGGCGAAGGGCTTGGGGAGGTAGTCGTCGGCGCCGATCTCCAGGCCCTCGACGCGGTCGCTGACGTCTCCGGACGCGGTCAGCATCAGCACGCGGGTGGGCATGCCGAGCTCGACGATGCGGCGGCAGACGTCGTCACCGTGCACGAGGGGGAGGTCGCGGTCGAGGACGACCACGTCGTAGTCGTTGACCCCGATGCGCTCCAGGGCGGCCGCGCCGTCGTACACGACGTCGACGGCCATGGCCTCCCGGCGCAGTCCGGTGGCCACCGCATCGGCGAGCAGCTGCTCGTCCTCGACGACGAGTACGCGCACGTCGCTTGTCCTTCCTCTGTCCACCGGCGCGGCGCGTCTTCGGGCGCCCCGCGGGCAGGTCTGTCACGGATGAGGGCTCCATCCTGCCCTTTTCGGCCATAAACCGGCTGTAAGGCGGGTGGGGCGCCGAGAGTCCCGTGCACGGGACCGGGAATGCCGGATTTTCTCGCCGGGTTGAGGTTTCCACGGAAGAGAGCGGGGGGAGGACGGCTTTACACCCCGCGATCACGCTCTGCACGTGGCAAGCCACCTTGTGGTACGTCCAACCGCTTCCGCAGAGCGGGCGTGGGTGTCCGGCACCGTCGCCGCCCAGCCCGGGCAGCGCTGGGCGGCACCCATTCAGAGACGTGATCGCCCCTTCCGATCGGCACACCCCCGTGCCACCCGACCCACGACCCAGGACGAGGGGGCGCAGCATGGACGCATTCACGGCAGGACTTCTGCAGCGCATAAGGGCGACCGAGACCGACCTGACGCGTGCTCGCGAAACAGGTGACGACTTCCTCGCCGAGGTCGAGCAGGCCGAGCTGGACGACCTGCACCGCCTTGCCGCCGAGCACGGTGTGGAGGTCGGCGCGGGCGCGACGCGCGTCTGATCCGTACGCAGGACAGCGGGGCCCCGGTATCGATCCAGTACCGGGGTCCCGCTTCGTTTTGGTTCTCTGTCGCCGTCCGATGCGCCGCGTTCCGTCGGCGGGCCGACGGCGGGCCGCCGAGGGCCCGCAGTTGCCGCGCGTGACGCGGGCGCTCCGGTCCGTCAGTCGTGCCAGGCCCCGAAGTCCTCCAGGAGCTGCTGGAGGGGCTCGAAGACACCCGGGGAGGCAGCCACCGCGAGATCGCCTCCGGGGCGCTCTCCGGGGCGTCCACCGGTCACCGCGCCCGCCTCACGGGCGATCAGGTCCCCCGCCGCGAGGTCCCAGGGGTGTAGGCCGCGCTCGTAGTACCCGTCGAGGCGGCCGGCCGCGACGTCGCACAGGTCGACCGCGGCCGAGCCGGAGCGACGGACGTCGCGGACCAGCGGGATGAGCCGCTGGACCACGTCGGCCTGGCGGACCTTGACGTCGGTCACGTAGTTGAAGCCGGTGGCGACGAGGGCCTGGTCGAGGGACGGCGACGGGCGGCAGGTCAGCCGCCGCTCGCCGACCCAGGCGCCGGTGGCGCGGGCGCCGCGGCCGCGAACCGCGTGGTAGGTCTCGCCGCGCATCGGGGCCGCGACGACGCCGACGACGGTCTCGCCGTCCTGCTCGGCCGCGATCGACACCGCCCAGGTCGGCAGTCCGTACAGGTAGTTGACCGTGCCGTCGAGCGGGTCGACGATCCAGCGGATGCCGCTGGTGCCCTCGGTGGCGGAGCCCTCCTCGCCGAGGAAGCCGTCGCGCGGGCGGTGCTCGGCGATCAGGTTGGTGATCAGCTTCTCGGCGGCGATGTCCATCTCGGTGACGACGTCGATCGGGCTGGACTTGGTGGCGGCGACCGTCAGGTCCGCGGGGCGGCCGTCCCGCAGCAGCGCGCCGGCGCGGCGGGCCGCCTCGTGCGCGAGCTGGAGCAGTTCGGTCTGCAGGGGCGCGGTCACGGGGCTCCTCATGCGTAGGGGCTGTCGGCGCCCGCGGCGGCGGGCTTGGGCGTGCGGGCAGGGCAGCAGCCCACCGGACACAGGTCGTGGCTCGCACCCAGGGCGCCCAGGACACACGGTGTCACCCTGCGGCCGCTCTCGGCCGCGGCGCGCTCCAGGACCAGGTCACGAACCGCGGCGGCGAACCGGGGGTCGGAGCCCACGGTGGCCGAGCGGCGCACCGGGAGACCCAGCTCGGCGGCCTTGGCGCGCGCCTCCGTGTCCAGGTCGTACAGGACCTCCATGTGGTCCGAGACGAACCCGATCGGCACCATCACGGCGGCCGGGACACCGGCTCCGTGCAGCTCCTCCAGGTGGTCGCAGATGTCCGGCTCCAGCCACGGGATGTGCGGGGCCCCGGAGCGGGACTGGTAGACGAGCCGCCAGGGGTGGTCGACGCCGGTCCGCTCGCGCACCTCCTCCACGATCAGCCGCGCCACGTCCAGGTGCTGGCGGACGTACGCGCCGCCGTCGCCGTGGCCCTCGACCGGTCCTGAGGTGTCCGCCGCGGCGGTGGGGATGGAGTGCGTGGTGAACGCCAGGTGCGCGTCCGCGCGGACCTCCTCGGGCAGCTCGGCGAGCGACCGCAGGACACCCTCGGTCATCGGCTCCACGAACCCGGGGTGGTTGAAGTAGTGGCGCAGCTTGTCGATCCTCGGCAGCTCCAGCCCCTCGCTCTCCAGAGCGGCGAGCGCCCCGGCGAGGTCCTCGCGGTACTGCCGGCAGCCCGAGTACGAGGCGTAGGCGCTGGTGGCCAGGACCAGGATCCGGCGCCGGCCGTCGGTGACCATCTCGCGCAGCGTGTCGGTCAGGTACGGCGCCCAGTTCCGGTTGCCCCAGTACACCGGCAGGTCGAGGCCGTGGTCGGCGAAGTCCTTGCGCAGCACGTCGAGCAGGGCGCGGTTCTGGTCGTTGATGGGACTGATCCCGTCGAACAGGAAGTAGTGCTGTCCCACCTCCTTGAGCCGCTCCTTGGGGATACCCCTGCCCCGCGTCACGTTCTCCAGGAACGGGACCACGTCGTCCGGCCCTTCGGGACCTCCGAACGAGAGCAGCAGCAGGGCGTCGTAGGGGGTGGCATCGAGCACGTCTGGCATGCCTCCGATCCTGCCACCCGGCACTGACATGCGAGAAACGGCGGGGTGGCGAACGAGGAGCGACGCCCGCGGGCCGCGCCGCGAGACGGCGGGACCGCCTGTTCCGGCCGCGGACCGGGGCGAGTTCAGGGGCGCACGGGGCGTGCGGAAGGGCGCGTCGCGGGCGTGCGCTTTAGGGTGCCCTAACCCGTAAGCTGTATCAGCCAGCTTCACGCCTTACCGAAGTTCGGGCCGCCCGCGGTGACCGGGGGGCCGAGCCGAGCCGACGGAGACCCCCGTGCCCAGCCCGTACCGCGCCCTGTTCGCCGCCCCCGGCTCCAAGGGCTTCTCCGCAGCGGGCTTCCTCGGCCGGATGCCGCTGTCCATGATGGGCATCGGCGTGGTCACGATGATCTCCCAGCTCACGGGGCGGTACGGGCTCGCCGGCGCACTCTCGGCGACCATGGCGCTGGCCGCCGCCGCGCTCGGCCCGCAGGTCTCCAGGATGGTCGACCGGCACGGGCAGCGGCGGGTGCTGCGCCCCGTCACGCTGTTCGCACTCGCCGCCGCGGCGGGACTGCTGCTCGCCGCGCACTTCGAGTGGCCGGACTGGGTGCTGTTCGCGTGCGCCGCCGGCATCGGCTGCGTCCCGAGCATCGGCGCGATGGTCCGGGCCCGCTGGGCGGCCCTCTACGGAGGCACCCCTCAGCTGCACACCGCGTACTCCCTGGAGTCCGTGGTGGACGAGGTCTGCTTCATCTTCGGGCCGATCATCTCCATCGGACTGTCCACGGTGTGGTTCCCGGAGGCCGGCCCGCTGCTCGCCGCCTGCTTCCTCGCGGCCGGTGTCTTCTGGCTGACCTCGCAGCGCGCGACCGAACCCGCACCGCATCCGCGCGAGCAGCACGCCCGCGGTTCCGCGCTCCGCTCGGCCGGACTCCAGGTGCTGGTGGCCACGTTCGTGGCGACCGGGGCGATCTTCGGGGCCGTCGACGTGGTCACCGTGGCCTTCGCCGAGGAACAGGGTCACAAGGCCGGGGCGAGCATCGTCCTGGCGATCTACGCGGCGGGCTCCTGCCTCGCGGGGGCCGTCTTCGGACTCCTGCACTTCAAGGGGGCACCGGAACGCAGGTGGCTGCTGGGCATATGCGCGATGGCCGTGAGTATGATCCCCCTCCTACTGGTCGGAAACTTGCCGTTCCTGGCCGTGGCGCTGTTCGTTGCGGGCCTCTCCATCGCTCCCACGATGATCACGACGATGTCCCTCATCGAGCAGCACGTACCTCGCGCGAAACTGACCGAAGGCATGACCTGGGTGAGCACGGGACTCGCGGTCGGGGTCGCGCTCGGTTCCTCCGTGGCCGGCTGGGTGATCGACACCTCCGGTGCGAAGGCCGGGTACTTGGTTCCGGCGGTGTCCGGAGCCGTCGCGGTCGCGGTGGGTTTCCTCGGGTATCGCCGGCTCAGCAGGCCGGTTCCGCAGCGGGGAGGGTCTCATGAGCACCACAGTGAGCGGGAAGAGCGGCACGTGGCGTAACTGGGCGGGAAACGTCACCGCCCGTCCCGTACGGGAGGTCACCCCCGCCTCGGTCGACGAACTGACCGCCGCCGTACGCCAGGCGGCCGAGGACGGCCTGACGGTGAAGGCCGTCGGCACCGGGCACTCCTTCACGGCCGCCGCCGCCACGGACGGCGTGTTGATCCGTCCTCAACTGTTGACGGGCATTCGCGGGATCGACCGTGAGGCCATGACCGTCACGGTCGAGGCGGGCACCCCGCTCAAGAGGCTCAACCTGGCCCTCGCGCGCGAGGGGCTGTCGCTCACGAACATGGGCGACATCATGGAGCAGACGGTCTCGGGCGCGACCAGCACCGGAACACACGGCACCGGACGTGACTCGGCCTCGATCGCCGCGCAGATCAAGGGCCTTGAGCTGGTGACCGCGGACGGCTCGGTGCTGACCTGCTCCGAGAAGGAGAACCCGGAGGTCTTCGCCGCGGCCCGGATAGCCATCGGCGCCTTGGGCATCGTCACGGCGATCACCTTCTCCGTGGAGCCCGTGTTCCTGCTCTCCGCCCGCGAGGAGCCGATGACCTTCGACAGGGTCACCGCCGACTTCGACGAACTGTTCACCGAGAACGAGCACTTCGAGTTCTACTGGTTCCCGCACACGGGCAACTGCAACACCAAGCGCAACAACCGCAGCGCCGGCCCCGAGAAGCCGGTGGGGACGGTCAGCGGCTGGATCGAGGACGAGTTCCTCTCCAACGGCCTCTTCCAGGTGGTCAACCTGCTCGGCCGCGCCGCCCCCGCCACGATCCCGTCGATCGCCAGGCTCTCCAGCCGCGCGCTCTCCGCGCGGACCTACACGGACATCCCGTACAAGGTCTTCACCTCCCCGCGCCGCGTGCGGTTCGTGGAGATGGAGTACGCCGTCCCGCGCGAGGCCCTCGTCGAGACGCTGCGCGAGCTGAAGTCGATGGTCGAGCGCTCCGCCCTGCGGGTCAGCTTCCCGGTGGAGGTGCGCACCGCGCCCGCCGACGACATCACCCTCTCCACGGCGTCCGGCCGGGACAGCGCCTACATCGCCGTCCACATGTTCCGGGGCACCCCGTACCAGGCGTACTTCACCGCCGCCGAGCAGATCTTCACCGCCCACGAAGGGCGGCCGCACTGGGGCAAGGTGCACACGCGGGACGCGGAGTACTTCTCCGGGGTCTATCCCCGCTTCGGCGAGTTCACGGCGCTCCGGGATCGGCTCGACCCGGATCGGCGCTTTGCGAATGACTACTTGCGGAGGGTGCTGGGGTCGTAGCGGTCGTGCTGGGGTCCGGCGTCGGGGTGTCGTCCCCGGCCTCCGGGGCCGAGGACGCGCCGCCGTCGGGCTCCGGCCGTGACGTCGTGCCGCCGCCGCTTCCCGGCTCGCGCGAAGCGCCCCCGTCGTCGTCGCCGGTGGAGGGGGCGGGCCCCCGGGGAGACTCCGGGGTCGACGAGGGCGAGGAGTCCGGCGACGGCGTCGTACCGGAGTCGGAACCGCCCGAACCGGAACTGTGCCCCTTGAAGGCGTCACCGACGGTCGTGCTCGTGCCGTCGCCGCTGAAGCTCTGGCCCGAGACCAGTTCGTACGTGGTGATCCCGGTCATCGTGACGCCGAAGACGAGAGCGGTGGCGACCAGCGGCCGCTTCCAGCTTCTGACCCGGGCGCGGTAGACGGTGCCCTCGGTGAACTCCCCCGGTGCGCCGACCGGCGCGGCCGCCGACACCTGTTGCGACCTCGGTCTCACCTTCGGTTGCACCGTCACCTCGCGTATCTGCTCCCCGGTGCGCTTGAAGAAGTGCTGGAAGAGCGTTCCCCCGCTGGTGGCGACGACACTGACCAGACCCGCGCCCAGGATCGTCCCGTAGACGCCGAAATAGGACGCGAGTTTCGCGGCGACCACCGCGGCGACCGCACTTCCCGCCACCTGAGGGACGCTCAGGTCCAGCCTCTTCTTCCTCGGTTCCGTGTCGGCACCCGGCTCCTCGCCGCCGACACCCGGCTTCTCACGCATTCCCGGACCTTGCCTGCCTTTCCCGTACTTGATCGACCGATCACACGAGAAAGGGACGTACAGGCGAAACGATTAGTTCCGTTTCTGCCGATTCCGTGAAGTGCGCCACGTTCCCCGGCCCCGGATTCACCGTCAGGAGCGGTCAACTAGCACCCCCCACTCGAAGTTGGGCGGCGCGGCGATCCACGCGCGTGGCCCGAATGGAGTACTGTTGCGAGCCCTGGGTCCGGACTCCCGCCAGGGTGTCCGGGGCCTTGCAGGACCGCCGGGAGGGGGCTCGTTGCACAGGGTGATGGAGTTCGTCACTTAGCGTTGCGAATAGGTAACCGTGCCATAACGGCAGCCTCGGGCCCGCGCCCGACACGCCGGGCAACTCGGCAAGGTTGTGGCAGGCTGCACCCGGGCAGGCCACACTCGACTAGCGGAAGCAGCGACGCACGTGACGTCGGCAGGCACCACCCGGGAGGTCCCCATGCCCGAACTGCGTGTCGTGGCCGTCTCTAACGACGGCACACGGCTGGTGCTGAAGGCTGCGGACAGCACGGAGTACACGCTTCCGATTGACGAGCGTCTGCGCGCCGCGGTCCGCGGCGACCGTCCGCGCCTCGGCCAGATCGAGATCGAGGTGGAGAGCCATCTCCGCCCCCGAGACATCCAGGCGCGTATACGTGCCGGCGCCTCCGCGGAGGAGGTCGCCCAGCTCGCCGGAATCCCCGTCGACCGCGTCCGCCGCTTCGAGGGTCCCGTCCTGGCAGAGCGCGCCTTCATGGCCGAGCGGGCCAGGAAGACCCCCGTGCGCCGCCCCGGCGAGAACGTCGGCCCCCAGCTCGGTGAGGCCGTTCAGGAACGGCTGACGATCCGGGGCGCCGAGAAGGACACCGTCCAGTGGGACTCGTGGCGCCGCGACGACGGCACCTGGGAAGTCATGCTGGTGTACCGCGTCGCGGGTGAACCGCACGCGGCGAGCTGGACGTACGACCCGCCCCGGAGGCTCGTCCAGGCGGTCGACGACGAGGCACGCTCGCTGATCGGCGAGTCCGACGACCTCGCGGCGCCCGAGCCGAGCTTCCCGTTCGTACCGCGGATCGCCAGACTCCCCCGTGACCGTCCGCTGGACCGCGCGCTCGACCGGCAGATGGAGCGGCCGAGCCTGCCCCCGGCCCCTCCGGAGCCGGTCGAGGAGACCGGCGACCGGGACTCGCTCACCAGCCTGCTGGAGGCGGTGCCCAGCTTCCGCGGCGACATGGTGGTGCCCGAGCGCCCGGCGAGCACCGAGCGGCCCGCCGTCGAGGAGCCCGTCACCGAGCCCGAGGAGGAGGAGCCCCCGGCTCCCGCCGCCTCGGCCGGCGCCGGTTCCGCCTACGCGGACGTCCTGATGCCTCGTTCGGTCGGCAGCCACCGCGACCGGCTCGTCGGCTCGACCGACCGCCAGGCCGAGGCCGACGGCGTCCGTCCCGGCCGCAGAGCGGCCGTCCCGAGCTGGGACGAGATCGTCTTCGGCACGCGGCGGAAAAAGCAGGACTAGTCAGGTGTACGAGAACGGGGCCCGCACCGGATCGGTGCGGGCCCCGTTCTCGTACCCGAGGCGCCGCGGCGCCCGGACGTCGTTACGGGCCGGGGTCCACCGGGCCCCGCCGTCACTGCGGGGCGGGGACCACCGTGCCCCGTTGTTCCTTCGGGCCCGGGTTCGCGGAGTACCGCCGTTACTGCGGGTCGGGGCCCACGGCGACCGGGCGGGCGTCGTCCTGGGACCACTCCGACCACGAACCCACGTACAGCGCGGCCGGGATGCCGGCCACGGCGAGTGCCAGGACCTGGTGGGCGCCGGAGACACCCGAGCCGCAGTAGACGCCGACCTCGGCCGTGGGCGTGGCGCCCAGCGACTTGAATCGGTCGGCCAGTTCGGGAGCGGGCCGAAAGAGGCCGTCCTCCGCCACGTTCTCCGAGGTCGGCGCGGAGACGGCGCCGGGGATGTGCCCACCGACCCGGTCGATCGGCTCGACCTCGCCCCGGTACCGCTCACCCGCGCGAGCGTCCAGGAGCAGCCCGGACCGGGCGAGCGCGGCGGCGGCGTCCGCGTCGAGCAACGGCCGTGCGCCGGGCGCCGGTACGAACGTCCCGGGCGCCGGCGCGGGGACCTCCGAGGACACCGGCCCGGTCCAGGCGGCGAACCCGCCGTCAAGCACGCGTACCGACGGATGACCCGAATAGCCCAGCAGCCACCAGGCACGCGCGGCGGCCCAGCCCTGCCCCCCGTCGTACACGACGACGTCCCGGTTCCCGGAGACACCGGCGGTCCGCATCGCGGCGCCGAAGACCTCCGGGTCGGGCAGCGGATGACGACCCGCGGCACCGGCCGGACCAGCGAGTTCGGAATCCAGGTCGACGAAGACGGCCCCCGGGATGTGCGCCTCCTCGTACGCGGAGCGCAGGTTGGGTCCGCCCAGCTGCCAGCGGACGTCGAGGAGGACCGGGGGGTTCGGTCCCGCGAGGTCGCTCGCGAGTTCGGGTGCGGTGATGGTGGCGTTCATGGCCACCATCCTCGCGCACGGGGTGGCCGCGTTGTCCAGGTCCGGCTACTCTGCTCCGCCGGGCAGGTCCGGTCACCGCGTGTACGGGATCGGGCACATGCTGTACAACCGATGGACACCACGCGGCAATCGCTCCGAAACGACGGGGCAACGGCAGTCCGGGCATCCTCCGGCCGTGTGCCGCCGAACGGCGGCGCGGCCAGGACGCGCGGCACGACCGGTGGTGCGAACATCGGGCACGGGGCGTGCACGTACACGACTGAGTACGCGTGTTCGTAGGCGGAAGGTGACCGGCCACCGCGAGGGGCCGAGAAGAGAGTGACGATGACCGAGGCACGGGGGTCAGCCGGCCTGAACGGCACCACGCATGCTCGGCACGCGCCCGGCGCACCCTGCTGGGTGAGCCTGATGGTGCACGAGATGGCCGCGACCCAGGAGTTCTACGGAGAGTTGTTCGGCTGGGAGTTCCAGCCGGGACCGCAGCAGCTCGGCCCCTACGCGCGGGCCATGCTCGACGGCCACGAGGTGGCCGGCATCGGTCAGTTGCCGCCCGACCGGCATCTGCCCATCGCCTGGACGCCGTACTTCGCGTCGGAGGACGCGGACCGGACGGCCGCGACGGTACGGCAGAGCGGCGGCACCGTGGGCGTGGGCCCGCTCGACGCGGCCGAGGCCGGGCGCCTCGCGATCGCCTCCGACCCGTCCGGCGCCGTCTTCGGCATCTGGCAGGTCGCCGCCCACCTCGGCACCGCGATCACCGGCGTGACGGGCACCCCGGCGTGGAACGAACTCGTGACGCGGGACAGCGAGAGCGTCGTCAAGTTCTACCAGGGGGTCTTCGGGTACGAGCTGGAGCCGACCGTCTCCGCCGACTTCGACTACGTGACGCTGCACATCGACGGCACCCCGGTGGCCGGCATCCACGGTGTCGGGAACGCCCTGCCGCGCGACCGGGGCCCGCACTGGCTGACGTACTTCGAGGCGGCGGACGTCGACGACACCGTCCGGCGTGTCACGGAACTCGGCGGTCACCTTCTGCAGGCCGCCCACGACTCCCCGCACGGACGGGTGGCTACGGTGGCGGACCCCGAAGGGGCGATGTTCTCGCTGATCCACGCCGTCACGTGATGATCAACACCGTCATGTGATCCATACGGGCGACGCCGTGGGGATCAGACCGGGGCGATCGGGAGGACGTCCGGTGACAGTGCGCTCGCGTGAGCCGTGGCGGCCGTCATACGGCGGCGGTGGTGCCGGCGGCACAGGACCTCGTAGCCGATGTTCTCCGGCTGGTTGACGTCACCGACGACGACCTGGGCGCCCTCGACGACCATCGCGCCGCCTATGGTGCGGGCGTTGTGCGTGGCGCGGGCTCCGCACCAGCACAGGGCCTCGACCTGGAGGACCTCGACCCGGTCGGCGAGTTCGACGAGACGCTGGGAGCCGGGGAAGAGCTTGGAGCGGAAGTCGGTGGTGATACCGAAGGCGAACACGTCGATGTCGAGGTCGTCCACCACACGCGCCAGTTGGTCGATCTGCCCCGGCGCCAGGAACTGCGCCTCGTCCGCGATCACGTAGTCCGCCCGGCCGCCCTGGGAGAGGTGGTCGACGACGTAGGCGTACAGGTCCTGGTCGTCCGCCACCTCGACGGCGTCGGTGACGAGGCCGAGGCGGGAGGAGAGCTTGCCCTCCCCCGCGCGGTCGTCGCGCGTGAAGATCATGCCCTGCAGACCCCGCGCCGAGCGGTTGTGCTCGATCTGGAGAGCCAGCGTGGACTTCCCGCAGTCCATGGTTCCGGAGAAGAACACCAGCTCGGGCATGGGGAGTCGGGCACCTTTCGGCAGCGGGGCAGGGGGACGGGAACGGCGACGGGGGCGGCCGTCAGGAACGGACTTGAAGGAGCGGGACCAGTTGCTCGACGGGGGTCATCGAGCCGTGGTTGCCGACCATCGCCGACTCCTTGGGCTCCCGCTCGGACGCGATGATCAGGACGTCGTCCCGGGCGGCGGCGATGACGTCGCCGAGCCGGGCGTAGACCCGCTCGTCGACGTGCGGGCCGAACCAGCCCGCCGCGATCGCCTCGTCCCGGGACGCGATCCAGAACTGCTCGCCGAGGACCTCGCGCCAGCAGGCGAGCACGTCCGCCTGGGCTCCCGGGACCGCGTACACGTGACGGGCGCGGCCCTCGCCGCCCAGCAGGGCCACGCCGGCGCGCAGCTCCCAGTCCTCGTCGAAGTCGATGCGGTGCTGCTCGTCGAACGGGATGTCGATCATGCCGTGGTCGGCGGTGACATACAGCGCGGAGCGCGGCGGGAGCTGCTCCGCGAGACGCTGGACGAGCCGGTCGACGTACATCAGCTGGCCGCGCCAGGGGTCGGAGTCGATGCCGAAACGGTGGCCCTTGCCGTCGACCTCGGCGTAGTACGTGTAGACCAAGGAGCGGTCGCCGGCGGCCAGTTGCTCGGCGGCGAGGTCCATGCGCTCCTCGCCGGACAACCGTCCGTGGAACGTGCCGCCGCTCAGCGCGATCTTCGTGAGCGGCGTGTTCTGGAAGGTGGGCGAGGAGACCTGGGCGGTGTGCACGCCCGCCGCGTCGGCGAGCTGGAAGATCGTGGGGTGGGGCTGCCACGCGCGCGGGTCGGTCCACGGGTTCCAGCGGAGCTGGTTCATCAGCTCGCCGGTCGCGGGGTTGCGCGCGGTGTAGCCGGGCAGACCGTGCGCGCCCGGGGGCAGACCGGTGCCGACGGAGGCGAGGGAGGTCGCGGTGGTGGCCGGGTAGCCCGCCGTGATCGGACGCCCCGTGCCGCCGCGCGAGGAGGCGAGGAGCGAGGTCATGAAGGGGGCTTCGTCCGGGTGGGCGCGGAGCTGCTCCCAGCCGAGACCGTCGATCAGGAAGACGCAGTTCCGGTCGGCCGGGGCCAGCTCCGGTATGGCGGCGGTCATCCCGGGCACGGACATGCCGGCGGCGAGCGTGGGCAGCACGTCGGCCAGCGATCCGGCGCCGTATTCGGGGACTGGCGCGGAGTCGATGGCGAGCGGTTCCGGGTGGTCCCAGGTGGGCAGGGCCATCAGCGGGTGACGTCCGCGGTCGCTTCGGAGAGGGACTGCGCGAAGGCGAGGGCCTGCTGCACGGTCTCCGGGCCGTCCCCCGCCTCGCTGACGCGCAGGCTCAGGTCGTCGGCCGTCGAGTTGCCCGTGTAGCCGTGGTCGGCCTCGCAGTTGGGGTCGCCGCAGGCGGCGGGCTCCAGGTCGATACGGCTGACGGCGCCCCAGCCGATGGTCAGGACGACCTCGCGCGGCAGCGTGCCCGGGGTGTACGACTCGGGGTTCGCGACGACGCGGCTGACGACGACGGACGAGATCCGGCCGAGCTTCACGGACTCGGTCGACGTCGTGGCGTAGGGGGTGGGAGACGTGGTGTCCGCGTTCTGCTCGTCGGTGTGGCTGACGATGAAGCGGTTGCCGGTGAGGACGAGCACGGTGACGTGGCGCCGCACCTCGTTCGCGTCGAACGTCGTCTCCTGATGGACCAGGTACGACCGGATGGTCTCGCCGCCGATCGCGGCCTCCACCGCCTCGGCCACGAGGGCCGGGTAGTAGCCGCTGCGCTCGATCGCCGCTCGCAGCCCCTGGGTCGTCGTACTGGTCTTGGCCATGACGTCCATCCTACGGGGGCCCACTGACTGCGAGGCACCGCTCGCGCGGGTCGGTCGTGGACGGGTCGCGTCGGACCCGCACGGCGACCGGGGAGGCCGGGCCCGTACGGGCCGGGTGAACGCCCGCCGGGCGGTCTCCGGGGTCAGACGACGGGCAGGGTGCGGGGGCCGAGGTCGTCCCGGATCGGGGCGCGGGCGAGCCGCACCGTGGCGCCCAGGACGCTCACGCCGGTCGGGGCGACCACCACCGGCTCCAGAGCGACCGCCACGACCTCCGGATGGTCGTCGACCAGCCGGGACACACGCAGCATGAGCTCTTCGAGGGCCGCCGTGTCCACCGGCGCGGAGCCGCGCCAGCCGAACAGGAGCGGTGCCGTCCGGATCGACCGGACCAGCGAGGTCGCGTCCCGGTCGGTGACCGGGACCAGCCGGTGCGCCGTGTCCCCGAGCAGCTCGGAGGCGGCTCCGGCGAGCCCGAAGGAGAGCACCGCCCCTGCCGCCGGGTCGATCACCGCGCGGACCACCGTGTCGACGCCGCGCGGCGCCATCCCCTGTACGACGGGGCGCAGCACGGTCGGCGTCCCGAACAGTTCGGTCAACTCCGCGTACGCGCGGCGCAGTTGTTCCTCGTCCGCCAGGTCCAGCCGGACGCCGCCCAGGTCGGCCCGGTGCCGCAGGTGCGGGGCGGTGGTCTTGAGGGCCACCGGGTAGCCGATGGCATCTGCCGCGGCCACGGCGTCGTCCGGGGTGGGAGCGGGCAGCGCGCGGTGCACGTCGATGCCGTACCGCCCGAGCAGCGCGCAGGTGTCCTCGCCGTCGAGGGTCAGTCCCTCTCCGCGCGTGAGGAGGCCGTCGATCAGCTCGGCCGCCCCCTTCTCGTCGATGTCCTCGTACTCGGGGACCTTTCCGGGCTCTCCGGCGTCGAGCCGCCACTGGGCGTACTTGACGGCCTCGGCGAGAGCGCGGACGGCCCGCTCGGCGGCGGGGTAGGCGGGGATGAGCCGGGAGTCCGCGCGGTCGGCGCTCACCTCGGCGGGCGGCGTGCCGTCCGCGGGGTGGAAGCGCTGGGCCGCGGCGGACGCGCCGCCGCTTGCCGCCCCGGCGGCCTGAGGAGCGGTGCTGGCAGCGGCGGAGAGGGCCTCGGCCAGGCCGCCGAGCTCGACGTGGACGACGAGGACGGGCTTGGCGGGGGCCGCCGCGGCGGAGGAGCGGAGCGCCTCGGCGAGTGCGGCGTCCGCGGTGGAGGTCTCCCCCACCGCCGGGATGGCCGTCACGACCACGGCGTCGCAGCCGTCGTCGGCGAGTGCCTCCGACAGCGCCCGGTGGAAGTCGGCCGCCGAGGCGGCCGTGGTCAGGTCCTTCGGCGGCAGCGGCCGCAGGCCCTCGGCGAGGCAGGCGTCGTACGTGAGGAGGCCCAGCGACTCCGAGTTCCCGACGATCGCCACGCGGGGCCCTCTGGGGAGCGGCTGGCGGGCCAGCAGCAGTCCGGCGTCGACGAGTTCGGTGATCGTGTCCACGCGGATCACCCCGGCCTGGCGCAGCAGGGCGGAGACGGTGGCGTGCGGGAGCCGCGTGGCGCGTACGGCGTGTCCCTGGGGGGCCGCTCCGCCGTGCCGTGCTCCCTGGACCACGACCAGCGGCTTCGCCGCGGCGGTCCGGCGCGCGAGACGGGTGAACTTGCGCGGGTTGCCGATGGATTCGAGATACATCAGGGCGACATCGGTGTCCGGGTCGTCGAACCAGTACTGGAGGACGTCGTTGCCGGACACGTCCGCCCTGTTGCCGGAGGAGATGAAGGTCGACACGCCGGTCACGCCGGTGACACCTCCGCCCCGCCGGTGCAGCCGGGAGAGCAGGGCGATGCCGATGGCGCCGGACTGCGCGAAGAGTCCGATCCGTCCGGGACGCGGCATCTCCGGGGCGAGGGAGGCGTTCAGCCGCACGTCCGGGGAGGTGTTGATGACGCCGAAGGCGTTCGGTCCGATGATGCGCATCCCGTACGTGCGCGCGTGCCGGACGAGTTCGCGCTGGCGCTCGCGTCCCTCCGCGCCGCTCTCGGCGTACCCGGCGGAGACCACCACGAGCCCCTGCACCCCGTGTTCACCGCACTCCGTGACGACCTCGAGGACCTGCTCGGCGGGGACGGCGACGACCGCGAGGTCGACGGGTTCCTCGATGTCGCGCACGGAGCGGTGAGCGGGGACGCCGTCTAGCTCCTTCTCCTCCAGAGCCCTGTTCACCGCGTACAGGCGACCGGTGAAGCCGGCTCCGCGAAGGTTGTCGAGGACGCTGCGGCCGACTCCTCCGGGGGTGCGCCCCGCCCCGATGACGGCGACCGAGCCGGGTGCCAGGAGCCGCTTCACGGACCGGGCCTCGGCGCGCTGCTCCCGGGCACGCTGCACGGCGAGCGAGCGGTCGGTGGGCTCCAGGTCGAACTCCAGGCGTACGACGCCGTCCTCGAAGCTGCGTTTCTGGGTGTACCCGGCGTCCGTGAACACCTTGATCATCTTGTTGTTCGCGGGCAGCACCTCGGCGGCGAAGCGGCGGATGCCACGCTCGCGGGCCACGGCCGCGACGTGTTCGAGCAGGGCCGAGGCGACACCGCGGCCCTGATGGGCGTCCTGCACGAGGAAGGCGACCTCCGCCTCGTCGGCGGGCGCGGACGCGGGCAGACCCCGGGCGTCGATCCGGTCGTAGCGCACCGTCGCGATGAACTCGCCGCCGATCGTGGCCGCGAGGCCCACCCGGTCGACGAAGTCGTGGTGCGTGAAACGGTGGACGTCCTTGGCGGAGAGCCGGGGGTAGGGCGCGAAGAAGCGGTAGTACTTCGACTCGTCCGACACCTGCTCGTAGAAGCTCACCAGGCGCTCCGCGTCGTCGACCGTGATGGGCCTGACGCGGGCCGTGCCGCCGTCGCGCAGCACCACGTCGGCCTCCCAGTGCGCGGGGTACTCGTGCCGGTCCGACGGGGTCTGCATGCGCCCCAGACTACGGCTCGCGTACGACAATGGCGCGAGGCAGTCTGTGGGGTGCGGACATCGTACCGGGGCCATGGTGGGAGGCTGCTCGTGGGCGGGAGGCAGGGCCGTCCGGGCACGCTTCACGATATGGGACACTGGTCTAGACAACCCTGAACAGCTGAAGGGCAGCATCACATGGCCGAGCGCCGCGTCAACGTCGGCTGGGCTGAGGGCCTCCACGCCCGCCCCGCCTCCATCTTCGTCCGGGCCACCACGGCCTCCGGCGTCCCCGTGACGATCGCCAAGGCCGACGGCAACCCCGTCAACGCGGCCTCCATGCTGGCGGTCCTCGGCCTGGGCGCCCAGGGCGGCGAGGAGATCGTCCTCGCGTCGGACGCCGAGGGTGCGGACGCCGCTCTCGACCGTCTGGCGAAGCTGGTCGCCGAGGGGCTCGACGAGCTCCCCGAGACCGTCTGAGCCCCCGAGGCACTCGGACATCACACGGCTGAGCCGCGCCATCCCTCGTCGGGAGGCGCGGCTCAGCCGTTTTCGTACCTCCCCCCGCGTTTTCGTACGCCGTCCCGGAATTCACGGCGACACGTCCGGATCACACCCTGCGCGAACGAAAAGAACGCGTGCCCGAAATTCCCGGCACGCGAATAAAACGGCAGCAGAAATAGCTCCCCGCCGAATAACCCTCTTTGTATACGGTGCCCGTGTTAATGACGCTGGCCCGTCATGTTTACGGGATGTTGCGAAGTCCTCACACGGTCCTGCCGGTCCCCGCCGGCCGGAAATCGCAGCCGGTGTGCGGCCGCCGAGCGCTCCGCGTGCAGCGCGGTGATCGCGCGGGCCCGCTCGCCGTCCCCACGGGCGACCGCGTCCACGATGCCGCCGTGCTCGGCCCAGGACTCCGCGGGGTTGGCCGGCGCCTCGACCGCGTACATCCAGGCGATCTTGTGCCGCAGCTGGGACAGCGTCGACGTCAGCGCGGGACTGCCCGAGGCCTGTGCGAGCGTCTCGTGGAACCAGCCGCCCAGGGAGCGCAGATCCTCGCTGTTGCCCCGCCTGGAGCGCTCCTGACCCAGCCTGACCAGCCCGCGGAGCACCTTGAGGTGCGCCTCAGTACGGCGCTGCGCGGCGCGCGCGGCTCCCAACGGCTCCAGCAGCATGCGCATCTCCAGGAGATCCGCACCCTCCTGCTCGCTGGGCTCGGCGACGCAGGCGCCCGCGTGCCGCCGGGTGACCACGAAGCCCTCGGCCTCCAGGGTGCGGAGTGCCTCGCGCACAGGGACGCGCGAGACGCCGTAGCGCCGCGCGAGCAGTTCCTCGGTGAGCCGGCCGCCACGCTCGTAGACGCCCGCGACGATGTCGTCGCGGATCGCCGTGCATACCGAGTGCGCCGGAATACGCATGACCGGACCTCCGCTTTAATCCCCGCGAAACGCCATCGATTGACGCTTGTTCAGTGACTCTATTGCAGGAAGCCTTAATTTCCGATGGCGGGCCTGAATCCATGGATATTTTTTGGACAGACGGCCTCCGGAAACGACGATGCCCCGGCTCGGTGAGCCGGGGCATCGAAACGGTGGAGAAGCCGCGAAGCGGTCGTCAGACGTTCACGCCGTGCGAGCGGAGGTACGCGACGGGGTCCATGTCGGAGCCGTACTCCGCGGTGGTGCGCGCCTCGAAGTGCAGGTGCGGCCCCGTGGTGTTGCCGGTCGAGCCGGAGAGCGCGATCTGCTGGCCCGGAGTGACCGTCTGGCCCACGGAGACACCGATGGACGACAGGTGCCCGTACATGGTGTACGTGCCGTCGTGCATCTTGATCACTACTTGATTGCCGTAGGCGCCGCCCCAGCCGGTCGTGACGACGGTGCCGGCGCCGACGGAGTGCACCGAGGTGCCCGACGCGGCGTGGAAGTCGACACCGGTGTGGCTGCCGGACGACCAGAGGCTGCCGCCGGTCTCGTAGCCGGTGGAGACGTACGAGCCGGTGATCGGCATGACGAAGGTGTTGAGCCGCTTGCGCTCGGCGGCACGGGCGGCGCGCTCCTTGCTCTCGCGGGCCTTCGCGGCCAGCTCGGCGGCCTTCTTGCGCGCGGCTCGCTCGGCCTTCTCCCGCGCGGCGGCCACGTCGGCGGCGTGCTGCTGGGCGGCGGCCTGCGCGTCGATCTGCTCGGCGACGGAGTCACCGATGGTGATGGCCTGGGTCAGCCCGGTCTGTTCGGCGGACGGTGTCGCGGCGAACGCGGGTGCCGCGAGGGTTCCGAGGACACCGGTGGTGGTGAGGGCCGCGACGCCGACGGCGTTCTTCGTGGTGCGCTGCACGCGGCTCGGACGACGATGCTTCCCGGTGCCACAGGTGAACGCCATGTAAGGGCTGATCCTTTCCTTCCTTCTCGCCTACCGGGTTAGCTGACGGGTTCGGAGCAGGAAGGTCTCCTACGGGCCCCCTCCGGGGAGGGCGTCCGATTCACCCCAGGGACTACGTGTGGGTCCCCGGCTCCCCTGGCTCGCGCCATGCGGGGACTCGGCGATGACTGTCCGGTGCCGCGGGCGCGGCGCACTGCCTGACGAACAGCCGGACTGACGCTAAACGCGAGATCTTTCGAACAACAAACGGATCACGGTTTTTGTAGCGCATCCCACAGCACAGAAGGCAACCTCCGCACCAATACGGACATCTTGGGGGCGATGTCCGCGTAAAAGAGGGCCCTGGTGACTCTTCAGTCACCAGGGCCCATCTCGGTCACACGGTCCTACTCGGCGGTGACCACGGTGACTTCACCGATGCCGAGCGCCCTGACGGGCTCCTCGATCTGCGCGGCGTCGCCCACCAGGACGGTCACCAGACGGTCCGTCGGGAAGGCGCTGACGGCGGCCGCGGTGGCCTCCACCGTGCCGGTCGCGGCCAGTTGCTGGTAGAGCGTCGACTGGTAGTCGTCCGGCAGGTACTGCTCGACCTGGTCGGCGAGCGTGCCCGCGACGGCCGCGGCGGTCTCGAACTTGAGGGGCGCCACGCCCACCAGGTTCTGCACGGCGACGTCGCGCTCCGCGTCGGTCAGTCCCTCGGCCGCGAGGGTGCGGAGCACCTTCCACAGGTCGTCGAGCGCCGGGCCGGTGTTCGGGGTGTCCACCGAGCCGCTGATGGCGAGCATCGCGGCTCCGGTGCCGTCCGGCGCGGAACGCAGGACCTGGCCGAACGCCCGCACCCCGTACGTGTAGCCCTTCTCCTCGCGCAGGACGCGGTCCAGACGCGAGGTGAGGGTGCCGCCGAGGCAGTACGTGCCGAGCACCTGGGCGGGCCACACACGGTCGTGGCGGTCGGCGCCGACCCGCCCGATGAGCAGCTGCGTCTGGACGGCGCCGGGGCGGTCCACGATGATCACGCGGCCCGTGTCGTCGGCGTGCACCGGCGGTACCGGGCGCGGCTCGGCGGTCGAACCGGTCCAGGAGCCGAGGGTGTCACCGAGCAGCGCGTCCACGTCCACGTCGGTGAGGTCGCCGACCACCACGGCGGTGGCCGTCGCGGGACGCACGTGCTTCTCGTAGAAGGACCGTACGGCCGCGGAGTCGATCTTCTGGACGGTCTCCTCGGTGCCCTGGCGCGGGCGCGACATGCGCGCCGTCGGCGGGAACAGCTGCCGGGAGAGCTCCTTGGCCGCGCGGCGGGCCGGGTTGGCCGTCTCGTGCGGGATCTCGTCGAGCCGGTTGCGCACCAGCCGCTCGATCTCGCTGTCCGCGAAGGCCGGTGCGCGCAGGGCGTCCGCGAGCAGGCCGAGGGCCTTGGGCAGACGCGAGACGGGCACTTCGAGGGACAGCCGGACACCGGGGTGGTCGGCGTGCGCGTCGAGCGTGGCGCCGCAGCGCTCCAGCTCGGCGGCGAAGTCCTCGGCCGAGTGCTTGTCGGTGCCCTCGGAGAAGGCGCGCGCCATGATCGTGGCGAGGCCGTCCAGGCCCGCGGGCTCGGCCTCCAGCGGCGCGGCGAGGTTCACCTCGACGGCGACGACCTGCTGGCCGGGGCGGTGGCAGCGCAGGACGGTCAGGCCGTTGTCCAGGGTGCCGCGCTCGGGGGCGGGGAACGCCCAGGGCTTCGGCTGGCCGGCCTGGGGCTGCGGATGGAAGTCCATGGTGGCGAGCTCGGTCACTTCGCCGCCTCCTCGTCGGTGTCGTCAGCGGCGTCGGTGGCTTGGGGGGCGGTGGGTTCGTAGACGAGCACCGCGCGGTTGTCGGGACGCAGGCGGGCCTTGGCGACCTCCTGGACCTCCTCGGCGGTGACCCCCAGGACGCGCTGTACGGCGGTCAGGGCGAGCTGCGGGTCGCCGAACAGGACGGCGTACCGGCACAGTTCGTCCGCGCGGCCCGCGACCGTACCGAGGCGGTCCAGCCACTCGCGCTCCAACTGGGCCTGCGCGCGCTCCATTTCCTCGGCCGTCGGGCCCTCCTCGGCGAACCGGGCGAGCTCCTCGTCGACGGCGGCCTCGATGACCGGGACCTCGACGTCACCGGACGTCTTCACGTCCAGCCACCCCAGAGAGGGCGCACCGGCGAGCCGCAGCAGGCCGAAGCCGGCGGCGACGGCGGTGCGGTCGCGGCGCACCAGCCGGTTGTAGAGCCGGGAGGACTCGCCGCCGCCGAGGACGGTGAGAGCCAGGTCGGCCGCGTCGCACGCGCGCGTGCCGTCCTCCGGGAGGCGGTAGGCGGCCATCAGCGCGCGCGCCGGGACCTCCTCCTCGACGACCTCGCGCAGCTGCTCCCCGATGGTCTCGGGCAGCGAGCCGTCCCGCGGGGCGGGCTTGCCGTCGTGCCCGAGGACGGAGCCGAAGTACTTCTCGACCCAGGCGAGCGTCTGCTCCGGGTCGATGTCGCCGACGACCGACAGAACCGCGTTGTTGGGCGCGTAGTACGTGCGGAAGAACGCGCGGGCGTCCTCCAGGGTCGCCGCGTCCAGGTCCGCCATCGACCCGATCGGGGTGTGGTGGTACGGGTGGCCCTCGGGGTACGCGAGCGAGGTCAGCTTCTCGAACGCGGTGCCGTACGGAACGTTGTCGTAGCGCTGGCGGCGCTCGTTCTTCACGACGTCACGTTGGTTCTCCATGGACTCGTCGTCCAGCGCGGCGAGCAGCGAGCCCATGCGGTCGGCCTCCAGCCAGAGGGCGAGCTCCAGCTGGTGGGTGGGCATGGTCTCGAAGTAGTTGGTGCGCTCGAAACTCGTCGTGCCGTTGAGCGAGCCGCCGGCGCCCTGGACGAGTTCGAAGTGGCCGTTTCCGTGGACCTGCTTGGAGCCCTGGAACATCAGGTGCTCGAAGAGGTGGGCGAGCCCGGTCCGGCCCTTGACCTCGTGGCGCGAGCCGACGTCGTACCAGAGGCACACCGCCGCGACCGGGGTCAGATGGTCCTCGGAGAGCACCACACGCAGGCCGTTGGCCAGGCGGTGCTCGGTCGCTGTCAGGCCGCCGGAGCCTGCCTCAGCTGTGGCCGTGTGACCCATGGGCATGTACGTCCCTTCGATCGCGGAACTGCGTCATTCCTGTCGGTCCTGCCACTGTATGCAAGCGCGCGGACGCCTGGCGAAGTTCCCGCACCTCGTACGCCGAGAGCGAGAACCGCGAGCGCCCCCCGCACGCCCCCGGGAACCTTCCGGACACCGGGCGGGACGGGTGCGGCAGGGGTCCGGCGGACGCCACGACGACGGCTCGGGAACGGTCGCTCCGGGGCCCGCGGAGCGCTCCGGGAGGCCGCTACGGACGGGTCGCGGTCGGCGTTGTCAGCGGGGCGGTCCACAATGGTCCGCGTCAGAACCCGTTCATGCCCCGGCAGAGACTGTGAAGGAGCCGCAGCAGCGATGGCCCGCCGCAGCACGAAGACCCCGCCGCCCGACGACTCGTACGAGGAGAAGATCCTCGACATCGACGTCGTGGACGAGATGCAGGGCTCCTTCCTCGAATACGCGTACTCGGTCATCTACTCGCGAGCCCTGCCGGACGCCCGCGACGGCCTCAAGCCGGTGCACCGTCGCATCGTGTACCAGATGAACGAGATGGGCCTGCGCCCCGATCGCGGCTATGTCAAGTGTGCCCGCGTCGTCGGCGAGGTGATGGGTAAGCTCCACCCGCACGGAGACGCGTCGATCTACGACGCCCTGGTGCGACTCGCACAGCCCTTCTCGATGCGCCTGCCGCTGGTCGACGGCCACGGCAACTTCGGTTCGCTCGGCAACGACGACCCGCCGGCCGCGATGCGGTACACCGAGTGCCGGATGGCCGACGCGACGTCCCTGATGACCGAGTCCATCGACGAGGACACGGTCGACTTCTCGCCCAACTACGACGGCCAGGAGAAGGAGCCGGTGGCCCTGCCGGCCGCTTTCCCGAACCTCCTGGTCAACGGCTCGTCGGGCATCGCCGTCGGTATGGCCACCAACATGCCGCCGCACAACCTCGGCGAGGTCATCGCGGCCGCCCGGCACCTCATCCGGTACCCGGGGGCCGACCTCGAGACCCTGATGAAGCACGTCCCGGGCCCCGACCTGCCCACCGGCGGCCGGATCGTCGGCCTCTCCGGGATCAGGGACGCGTACGAGACGGGCCGCGGCACCTTCAAGATCCGCGCCACGGTGTCGGTGGAGGACGTCACGACCCGCCGCAAGGGCCTCGTCGTCACCGAACTGCCCTTCACCGTCGGCCCGGAGAAGGTGATCGCCAAGATCAAGGACCTGGTCGGCGCGAAGAAGCTCCAGGGCATCGCCGACGTGAAGGACCTCACCGACCGTGCGCACGGGCTGCGTCTGGTCATCGAGATCAAGAACGGCTTCGTGCCGGAGGCGGTCCTCGAACAGCTCTACAAGCTGACGCCGATGGAGGAGTCCTTCGGCATCAACAACGTGGCGCTGGTGGACGGTCAGCCACTCACCCTCGGCCTCAAGGAACTGCTGGAGGTCTACCTCGACCACCGGTTCACCGTCGTACGCCGTCGCAGCGAGTTCCGGCGCGGCAAGAAGCGCGACCGGCTGCACCTGGTCGAGGGCCTCCTCGTCGCCCTCCTGGACATCGACGAGGTCATCCGCCTCATCCGCTCCAGCGACAACTCCGCTCAGGCCAAGGAGCGCCTGATCGAGCACTTCTCCCTCTCCGAGATCCAGACGCAGTACATCCTGGACACGCCGCTGCGCCGCCTGACCCGGTTCGACCGCATCGAGCTGGAGTCGGAGCGCGACCGCCTGATGGGCGAGATCGACGAGCTGACCGGGATCCTGGACTCGGACGCGGAGCTGCGCAAGCTGGTCTCGGGAGAACTGGCCGCGGTGGCCAAGAAGTTCGGCACCGACCGGCGCACGGTGCTCCTGGAGTCCGCCGGCTCGCCCGCCGCGACCGTCTCGCTGCAGGTGGCCGACGACCCGTGCCGGGTGCTGCTGTCCTCGACGGGCCTGCTGGCCCGCACGGCGAACGGCGACCCCTTCGAACAGGACCCGGACGGCAAGCGCACCAAGCACGACGTGATCGTCTCGGTGGTGCCGGCGACGGCACGCGGCGAGATCGGCGTCGTCACGTCCCTGGGCCGCCTCCTCCGTCTGAACGTGATCGACCTCCCGCGGCTGCCGGAGACGGCGTCGGCGCCCAACCTCTCCGGGGGCGCTCCGGTCTCGGAGTTCCTGTCCGCCCTGGAGCCGAACGAGACGGTGATCTGCCTGACTACGCTCGACGAGGCGTCGCCGGGCCTGGCGATCGGCACGGAGCAGGGTGTCGTCAAGCGTGTGGTGCCCGACTACCCCTCGAACAAGGAGGAGTTGGAGGTCATCACCCTCAAGGACGGGGACCGGATCGTCGGCGCGGTGGAGCTGCGTACCGGCGAGGAGGACCTGGTCTTCATCGCGGACGACGCCCAGTTGCTGCGCTACCAGGCCTCACAGGTCCGTCCACAGGGGCGTGCCGCGGGCGGCATGGCGGGCATCAAGCTGACCGACGGCGCGAAGGTGATCTCCTTCACCGCCGTCGACCCGGCGGTGGACGCGGTGGTGTTCACGGTGGCGGGCTCGCGCGGGACGCTGGACGACTCCGTCCAGACCACGGCCAAGCTGACCCCGTTCGACCAGTACCCCCGCAAGGGACGCGCGACGGGTGGCGTGCGCTGCCAGCGCTTCCTGAAGGGCGAGGACTGCCTGTCCCTGGCCTGGACGGGCCCGACGCCGGGACGCGCGGCGCAGAAGAACGGCACGCCCGTCGACCTGCCGGAGATCGACCCCCGCCGCGACGGCTCGGGCATCTCCCTGGGGCGGACGGTGTCGGTGGTGGCGGGCCCGGTGTAGCCCGGGTCAGCTCTCGGAGTCGGGTTCCCGCACGTAGCGGAGGACGCCCCACATGCTGTGTTCGTCGGCGTGTGGGGCGTCTTCCTTGCACGCCTCCAGCTCCTTGTCGAGAGCCGCCGTGTCGATGCCGGACCCGATGAGCACGAGCTGGGTCAGCCGCCGGTCCGCGTCGGCCCAGGGCTCGGGGTAGAACCTCAGGAACCGCCCGACGGCGTGCACGGCGTACCGGTTGCGGGTGTCCTGGACGCCGAAGTCGACGTACCCCTTGATCCGGTAGAGCCCCTCGGGCCTGCTGTCGAGGAAGGCCATCAGGCGGCGGGGGTCCGTCGGCACGTCGGAGGTGAACGAGAGGGACGTGTAGGCGGTGTGCAGGTGGCCCACGTGCGGGCCCTCCCGCCGGCCGTCCTCCGCCTGCCGACCGTCGCTCTCCTGGTCGTGGAGATCGTCGAAGGACAGCTGCCCGACGCGCTCCTCGCTCGGCCTGCAGTCGAAGAGGAACTCGGGGTCCACGCGGCCGTAGGTGGCCGGGACGACCGCGGCCCCGTCGGCCAGTTCACCGACGACGCGCAGCACCCTCTCCCCGTCCTCGGCCCGGTCGATCTTGTTCACGACGACGAGATCGGCGAGGGCGAGGTGCCGGTCGATCTCGGGATGCTTCTCGCGCGTGGCGTCGAACTCGGCGGCGTCGACGACCTCGACTAGTCCCCCGTAGACGATCTCCGGGTGCTCGCTGGCCAGCACCATACGGACCAGTTCCTGGGGTTCGGCGAGCCCGCTCGCCTCGATGACGATGACGTCGATCCGGGCGGAAGGTTGAGCGAGCCGATCAAGATATTGATCAAGTTCGCTGACGTCGACGGCGCAGCACAGGCAACCGTTGCCGAGCGAGACGGTCGAGTCGCCGAGCGCTCCGGCCACCGCCATCGCGTCGATCTCGATCGCCCCGAAGTCGTTGACGACGGCTCCGATGCGGCTGCCTCCGCTGCGGTGCAGGAGGTGGTTGAGCAGCGTGGTCTTACCGGAGCCCAGGAAACCTGCGAGGACGATGACCGGGATCTGCCGTGGACTCGACTGACTCAACGTGCGCCTCTCTGAGACCTGCGCGCGCACCGGCTCACGGGACCGGCGCTCACGCGGGGAACGAATACCGACCCAGCATACGAGCGGGAGGAAACGCCCCTAACTGAACGATTGTCCGCGGCGCTCGCGGGGCACACGTTGGGCATGGCGCCGGGAAACGAGACCCGCTTGTCCCTCCGTGCGCCTCCTCTCCGCCTCCCTGCCGATCAGAGCCGCTCGGCAAGACTGGGAGACGGCAAGCGCGCCGCCCACCGCTCGCCGGTCCGCTCCCTGTCGCCCCACAACCGACGACCGGCGGACGGTCGCCTGATTCGGGGGTTGACATGGTCAAACGGATAGCCAACGTGCACAGGTTGAGCTCCACCGCCGCCGCAGCGGTCGGTCTTCTGACCGGCGCTGCCCTGACACTCGTCTCGCAGAGAGCCACACTCGACGCGCTCCATGCTCGGATCGAGTTGCTCGAGCGGTCGGCTCAGACTCAGCGTCAGGCCAACCTGGCTCACCAGCAACGGCTGCACTGGGAGCTGTTGAGCAAGGCCATGGACGATCCCGAACTCGCCGAGGTGCTGGACACCTATGAGGGAACCGTCTCCCAGAAGAAGCAGCGCCAGTTCCTCTTCACCAACGCCCTGTACACCAACGCGCTGTGCTACTACCGCATGGGGAACATGACCCGCGAGGAATTCTTCGGTTTCGCCCGGGGGATGCTTCAACACCCGATTTTTCGAGAGTACTGGTATGCGACGCGCCCTCACCGGGCGACTCTGATCAGCACGTCAGACGAAGCTCAAATCGGACGTATGGTCGAAGACCTACTCGTACAGTTGGATGAAACGGACACGGACGAGTGGTGGGTCGTAGGTGAACCGCCGAGTGAGTAGCGCCATTCACCTGCCGCGCTCCGGCGCGAGCGCGTCGACGTGCGCCACCCGGCCGGGCACATCACACTGACGGGCCATAACGAAGTCGTAAACCACAGCGTTTTCTCAGTTGCCAACACGGTTGACTGCTGCGTTACCGCGTAATCCGTCGACCTCAACCTGACGCCGCTCCACGCTGCCCGGTCGTCGAGGCTGCAGCCCCCTGGGCCGCGTCGCGCCGCGCAGCGGCAGCGCGCGCATGCATGCATGCGCCACAGCCTCGAGATCAAAGGGAATCAAGAACAGTGAGCCACATCATCCGTCGGATTGGCACTCCTCCCACCCTGCGGGGAAGCACAACCGGTGCCAATTGCCCTGATATTTTCGAACTGTCCGACGGAAGGTTCGCTGTCATCGGTGAGGACCTCACCGAGAAGCTCGATGCCGAGCTCCCGGCCGACGCATCCCGGGCAGACTACGAAAGAATCGTTGTAGTCACCCGGGAAACCCTTATTCACGCGAAGGTGGATATTCCCGACGCATAGACGGCCGGACAGGCAACCCTTTTGCCCAGGACCCATTCCTAGCCCATCGCACGGCGGCGGAAGACTCGCCGCCGATTGGCATGTGTCCGCTCGCAACGGGAGACGCAGTCTCTTCAGCACTCCGGCGACAGCGGCACGACGCTACTGTCGCTGCGGGCTTGGCACCGATCCGGTGCCGAGCCCGCTTCACCCCACACTCACCCCACCACCGGCACCGCCACCGGCGGAACCGGCCCCACATAACGCGCCGCCGGGCGGATGATCTTCGAGTCCTCCGCCTGCTCCAGGATGTTCGCGCTCCAGCCGACGACGCGGGCGGCGGCGAACGTGGGAGTGAACATCTCCCGGGGAAGCCCGCAGAGTTCCATGACCACACCGGCATAGAACTCCACGTTGGTGTGCAGCTCGCGGCCCGGCTTCAGTTCGGCGAGGATCACCTCCACGCGGTGTTCCACTTCGACGGCGAAGTCGACGAGCGGGCCGCCGAACTCCTGCGCGATACCTCGGAGCATCCGCGAACGCGGGTCCTCCGTACGGTAGACGGGGTGCCCGAAGCCCATGATGCGGTCGCCGGCGAGGACCCGCTCACGGATCCAGCCGTCGATACGGTCGGGCGTCCCGATCGCGTCGAGCGTGTCCAGCGCACGACTCGGAGCACCCCCGTGCAGGGGCCCGGACAGCGCTCCGACCGCACCCACGAGGCAGGCTGCGACGTCCGCGCCTGTCGACGCGATCACCCGTGCCGTGAACGTTGATGCATTGAATCCGTGATCAATGGTTGAGATGAGGTATTGCTCAACCGCACGGGCGCGGTGCGCGTCCGGCTCCGAACCCGTCAACATGTACAGGTAGTTGGCCGCGTATCCCAGGTCCTCACGCGGTTCCACCGGTTCCAGTCCCTGCCCGATCCGGTACAGCGCGGTGAGCAGGGTCGGGACGGCGGCCGCCGCCGCGAGGCCGTCGCTGCGACGCCGCCCCGCATCGATGTCGTAGACCGGCCGGAACCCGAGCGAGGCACCGAGCAGCGACAACGCGGTGCGCAGCCCCGCGAGCGGCCCGGAGAGACCGGTCGCCGCGGCGATGGCCGGCAGTGCGGAACGCACGTCGTGCGGCAGCCTGCGCAGCCCGGCGGTCCGCCCCGTGAAGGTGGCGCGCTGCGCCGCGTCGGGCAGCTCACCGTGCGCCAACAGGTGCCAGACGTCCTCGAAGTCACGGGTTTGCGCGAGTTCGACGGCCGAGTACTGGCGGTAGTGGTAGAAGCCCTCCAGACCTCTGACGTCACCCAGTTCGGTGTCGGTGACGACGACGCCCGCGAGTCCTCGCGGTACGTCGACAGAGGTGGACGCGGCACGGTTGATCGGCATGTTTCCTCCCTGAACTTGATTCGACTGTCCATGCTTGACTGTGTGACTGTCAATATTGATCCAATCAATATAAAGATCCACAGATACGGTGGCGCCCATGAGGGATCGAGAAGCGGCAACGCCAGCGCACGAGGGCCGACGACTCAGCACCAAGGAGACGGCCGAGCTGCTCGGCGTGAAGCCGGAAACCGTCTACGCCTACGTGAGCCGTGGACAGCTCGGCAGCCGGCGCGAGTCGGGAGGGCGCGGGAGCACCTTCGACGCCAAGGAGGTGGAGGCGCTCGCCCGTCGCAACAGGCGCGAGAGTGGCGGTAGTTCGGGAGGCTCGGGCGAGCTGTCCGTCCGCACGCGCATCACCCTGATCGACAAGGACCGGTACTACTTCCGGGGAGTCGACGCGACGGAGCTGGCGGCACGCCACTCCTACGAAGAGATCGCCGAATGGCTCTGGACCGGCGAGCTGCGCCCGGGTGTCACGTTCACGGCCCCGGAGGCGTCGGTGACCGCCGCTCGGCACAGCGTCGACGCGTTGCCCGAGCACAGCGGTCCCACCGACCGCCTTCGCGTCGCCGCGATCGCCGCGGCGGCAACCGACCCGCTCCGCTTCGATCTCTCCGAGAACGCCGTCCTCGGAACCGGGCGAACCCTCATCCCCACCCTCGTCGCCGCACTGCCCCCCGTCCGGCGCGACCATCGCGACGAGGGCCCGCTGGCCCGTCGGCTGTGGGCGAGACTCACCGGTCGCGCACCCGACGACCCGTCACTGCGCTTCCTGGACACGGCACTCGGGCTGCTCGTGGACCACGACCTGGCCGCGTCGACCCTGGCGGTCCGGGTAGCGGCGTCGGCCCGCGCACACCCGTACGCGGCCGTGTCGGCGGGACTGGGCGTCCTCGAAGGGCCGCTGCACGGAGCGGCCAGCGGCCTGGCGCACCGGTTGCTCCTCGACGTGCTGGACCAGGGAACCGCGGCCCCCGTCGTCGCGGACGAGCTGCGCGCAGGGCGCCGTGTCCCCGGACTCGGCCACCGGCTGTACACGGGCGAGGATCCCCGCGCGCGTGCCTTGTTCGCTCTCCTGGAGGACGTGCCCGGTGCGGCGCCCGCCGTGGCGGCGGCGCACGACGTCGTGGCCACCACCGCCCGGCACGCACCCCTGCACGCCAACGTCGACCTCGCGCTGGCCGCCTTCACCGTCTCCTCCGGCATGCCGGCCTCCGCCGGGGAGACGATCTTCGCCGTCGCCCGGACGGCGGGCTGGATCGCGCACACCCTGGAGGAGTACGCGGAGCGCCCACTGAGGATGCGCCCGAGCGGCCACTACGTGGGCGAACGACCACCGCGCCCCCTCCCCAGCAGCCCCTAGGGCCCCGCCCGCCGCGCAGGGGAAAAGCACCGCCGGTCGCCGCCCCTGCGCCCGCCCTACTCCCCCATCCGGACGGCCACCCCACCGCCCGGAACGCGCCGGGTGTGTACGCGACGGAGAGTCGCCCGGGCCGAAGTCAGGTTAGGCTCACCTCTGTGAGTACGTGCACGAGCGCGTCGCGGCATCTCGACGAGCCCCTGGCGGGGACCGCGGCCACCGCGAGGACATGGCTGCTGATCGAGCAGCCCGGGCCCTGGGGCGCCAAGGCGCTCACTTCGAGCCACCTGGACCCCGCCCTCGGCCGCGCCCTCGAGGCGGCCGCGCAGGGCACGGGCGTGCGGATCGCGCTCATCCGGCGCCCCGGGCGCCACGCGGACTGCGGTACACCCGCCGAGCGACGCGTCTACGCGGCCCACACGGCTCCGGGAAACGTATGGCTGCACGGCGCCATGGCCTGCGATCCCGAGGTGCTGCTCGGCCTCGACTTCGCCGCACTCGGGCAGGGCGACCCACAGTCCTTCGCCGAGGTCCTCGACGCGCGACCCCACACGGAGGAACCGCTCGCCCTCGTCTGTACCAACGGAAAACGCGACCGCTGCTGCGCCCTGCTCGGCCGGCCCCTCGCGGCGGAACTGGCCGCTTCCGGGGTGAACGGTGTTTGGGAGGTCACCCATCTGGGCGGTCATCGGTTCTCCCCCACCGTTCTCATGCTGCCGCACGGCTACGCGTACGGCCGTGCCGAAGCCCATGCCGTCAAGGAAATCCTCCAGGGCCTCCGGAAGGGCCGGATCGTCACCGAGGGCTGCCGTGGGAACTCCGCCTGGGAGCGGCCAGGACAAGCGGCCGAACTGGCCGTACGGACTGCGGCGGGTGAACACGCCGCCGGCTCTCTGGCCGTGGTCCGCACCGACGGAACCGCTCCGCGCTGGGACGTCACCGTGGCCCATGCCGACGGTCGGCTGTGGAGGGTCGTCGTCGCTCAAGGAACCTCGCTGCCGCCTCGCCCCGAGAGCTGCGGCTCGGCACTGGGTTCCCCGGCCCGGATGGACGTGGTGGCAGTGCGGCAGTTGCAGGAGACGGCCGTCGCCGTGTCCTGCTGACCACCGGAATCCGTGCCCGTCAATCATTGATCGGTCGACGAGCACCGGCACTCCGTCATTCCTTGATCAATCCCTGCCTCGCGTTGATCCCAGAGATCTCCGAGAGATCTCCGAGCCGGCACCCCTTGAACGTTGATCAAGAGATCCATGCCACAACCCCTTCGGCGTGCCGGGCCTGCCCCCGTACGGTCATACGCATGAGCCCCACTCCCCCCGCACGACGACTGCGGCTCGGTATGCCGCGGCGGGTGTTCTCGCAGGTCCTGCTGATGCAGATCGCGATCGCGGCGGGAGTCGCCGTCCTCGCCACCGGGCTGTTCCTGGCACCGCTCAGCGCGCAACTCGACGACCAGGCCATGCAGCGCGCCCTCGCGATCGCGCAGACCACAGCCGTCCAGCCGCAGATCGCCGAGGATCTCAGACGCACGAGTCCCTCCACGACCGGGCCGGTGCAGACCGAGGCGGAGCGGATACGGAAGGCCAGTGACGCCGAGTACGTCGTCGTGATGGACACGCGGGGCGTCCGTTGGTCGCACACCGACCCGGAGGAGATCGGCCGGAAGGTGTCGACGAACCCCCGCAAGGCCCTGGAGGGCCGCGACGTCATGGAGATCGACACCGGCACCCTCGGCCGCTCAGCGCGCGGCAAGGTCCCGTTGCGCGACGCCGACGACCAGATCATCGGCGCGGTTTCGGTGGGCATCCGGTACGACAGTGTGCGGGCCAGGTTGATCGACGCCATCCCGGGGCTGTTCGCTTACGCGGGCGGAGCCATGGCCGTCGGCGCGCTGGCCGCGTATCTGATCTCCCGCAGAGTCCAGCGGCAGACCCGCGACCTGGCGTTCTCCGACATCTCGGCGCTGCTGGCGGAGCGCGAGGCGATGCTGCACGGCATCCGGGAGGGCGTGGTCGCCCTGGACCGCGACGGTCGCGTACGCCTCCTGAACGACGAGGCGCAGCGTCTGCTGGGAGTCGGCTCCGAGGTGATCGGGCAGCCGCTGGACGACGCGCTCGGGGCGGGCCGTACGACCGACGTGCTGGCCGGGCGGGTCACCGGCACCGATCTGCTCACCGTCCGCGGCCAGCGCGTGCTGGTCGCCAACCGGATGCCCACCGACGACGGCGGTGCGGTCGCCACGTTGCGCGACCGCACGGAGCTGGAGCAGTTGGGCCGCGAACTGGACTCCACCCGCGGCCTCATCGACGCCCTGCGGGCGCAGGACCACGAGCACGCCAACCGCATGCACACGCTTCTGGGGCTGCTCGAACTGGAGATGTACGACGACGCCGTGGAGTTCGTCGGAGAGGTGGTCGGCGACCACAGGGTCACCGCGGAACAGGTCACCGAGAAGGTCCACGATCCGCTGCTGGCCGCCCTTCTGGTGGGCAAGGCGACGGTGGCCGCCGAGCGGGGCGTGGCGCTGTGGATCTCGGACCGGACGATGCTGCCGGACCGGCTGGTCGACCCGCGTGGACTCGTCACCGTCGTGGGGAACCTCGTCGACAACGCGCTGGACGCCGTCGCGGGCACGCCGCACGCGCGCGTGGAGGTCGAGTTGCGGTCGGTGGAGCGCACCGCCGTGCTGCGCGTCCAGGACACCGGACCCGGCATCCCCGCGGCGCGACGGGAGTTGATCTTCACCGACGGATGGAGCACGAAGAAGCCCCCGGCCCACGGCAAGCGAGGCATCGGCCTCTCCCTGGTGCGCCGGCTCGCCGAGCGGCAGGGCGGCAGCGCGGAGGTGGCCGACGCGGAGGGCGGGGGTGCCGAGTTCACCGTCGTCCTGCCCGAGGCGCTCACGGAGGCACGGGCAGAGACGTTCGGGGCCGCACCGGCGAGCGTGGATCCCGCGCGCGCGACGGTCTCGGACACAGATGAGGCACGGGCAACCGGATACTCCGAGGAGGAGGCGCGATGATCGAGGTCCTGGTCGTGGACGACGACACACGGGTCGCCCGGGTCAACGCCGCCTACGTGACGAAGGTGCGGGGTTTCCACGTCGCGGGTGAGGCGCACAGCGCCGCTGAGGCACTGGGGCTGATCGAGGAGCTGCCGCACCTGGACCTGGTCCTCATGGACCACTATCTGCCCGACGAGACCGGCGTGGCGGTGGTCCAGGAGATGCGCCGACGCGGCCATCAATCCGACGTGATCATGGTGACCGCGGCCCGTGACATCTCCACTGTCCAGGCGGCCATGCGCCAGGGGGCACTCCAGTACCTGGTCAAGCCGTTCGCCTTCGCCGGACTGCGCACCAAGCTGGAGGCCTACGCGGAACTGCGGCGCACCCTGGACGGCGGTGGCGAGGCCGAACAGGCCCAGGTGGACCGGATCTTCGGAACCCTCTCGGCGAGCGCCGAGCCGGATCTGCCCAAGGGGCACTCTCCCCCGACGGCCGGGCTGGTGCGGCGCGCCCTGATCGACGCCGAGGGCCCGCTGTCGGCACAGGAGGTCGCCGAGGAGACCGGCCTGAGCCGACAGACCGCACAGCGCTATCTGAAGCTGCTGGAGCGCACCGGGAGGGCCACGCTGACCCTCAGATACGGCGACGCGGGCCGCCCGGAGCATCGCTATGTCTGGGCGACCCGCGTCTGAGGACACGGCACGGTCGGGCGGCCTGCGCCCGCGGGATCAGCCGGCGGCCTTGTCCACGAACTCCGTCGTGTACGTCTTGCTCAGGTCGACATCGGTGTTCTGGATGTTGGGGTTGAACGCCTTGAGGACCTTCTCGACGGTCTCGGGACCGTTCTTGGGCATCACGCCGTCCTCGGTGAACATCGGGAGCGTGCTCTGGATGGCCTCGGCGTAGAGCTTCTTGTCACCCTGGGAGTAGTCCGCGGGCATCTTGGCGGCGATGTCGGACGCGCTGTGCGTGGACATCCACTGAAGCGTCTTCACGAAGGCGTTGGCCAGCTTCTGGACCGTCTCCTTGTGACCGTTCACCCAGTCCGTCTGCATGTAGAGGCTGGACGAGGGGTAGGGCCCGCCCAGCGCCGCCTGCGAGCCCTCGGGCGTCCGCATGTCGACGAGCACCTTGCCGAGCTTCTTCGCCAGGACGGTGGCGACGGTGGGGTCGGTCGTCATGCCGCCGTCGATGGCACCCTGCTGGAGAGCTGAGACGAACGTGGGGCCGGCGCCGACGGCGACCGGCGTGAAGTCGCTGACCTTCACGCCGTTCTTCACCGCGAGGTACTTCGTGAGGAAGTCGGTCGAGGATCCGAGCCCCGTGACCCCGAGCTTCCTGCCCTTGAAGTCCTTGGGTGACGTGATGTCACCCGCCCGCTTGTCGGAGACGATCTCGACCTCACCGGGAGCGTGCGAGAACTGCACGACGGACTCGACCGCCTTGCCCTTGGTCTGCAGGTCGAGCGTGTGGTCGTAGAAGCCGACGGCCGCCTGCACCTGTCCGGACACGAGCGCGGTCTCGGCCTGGACACCGGCCGGCTCGCTCAGGAGCTGGACGTCGAGACCCTCGTCCTGGAAGTAGCCGAGCCGCTGCGTGAGCATCGCGGGCATGTAGATGACCTTGTCGAGGCCACCGACCATGATCTTGACGTGCTCCCCCTTGCCGCCACCGCCGTTGCTGCCGGAGTCGGCCGTCGAGCCGGCCGCGTCGTTGGCGCAGGCGGTGAGCGAGGTGAGAGCGAGCAGTCCGGCGGCTGCCAACGCGGGGTATCGGGCGGTGATGCGCATGCGGATTCACGTCCTTGTGAAGGGGTGGAAAGCAGTACGGGGGGAGGTCACGGGTCGGATGGGCCCGTGGCGGGTCAGCGGTCGGAATCCGACGGCTTCCAGCGGAAGATGCGGCGCTCGGCGAAGGTGAGCAGTCCTTCGGCGAGGAGGGCGACGACGGCGAGGATGACCATCGCGGCGTACACACCGGCCGCGTTGAAGGTCCCCTGTGACTGCGCGACGAGCAGGCCGATGCCCTTGGTCGCGCCGATGTACTCACCGACGATCGCGCCGATGAGGGCGAAGCCGAAACTGACGTGAAGGCTGGTGAAGATCCACGACGTGGCCGACGGGATGACGACCTGGAGCGTCACGCGACGGTCGCTCGCGCCGAGGATCCGGGCGTTGGCGACCAGGTTGCGGTCGACCTCGCGGGCGCCCTGGAAGGCGTTGAAGAACACCGGGAAGAAGACGAGCACCACGGCCGAGGCGACCTTGGAGGCCGGTCCGAGCCCGAACCAGATGACGAAGATGGGCGCGAGCACGATCCTCGGTATGGAGTTGAGCACCTTGATGTATGGACCAAGTACGTCTGCGAGCAACGTGATCCGCCCCAGCGCGATGCCGAACACCACACCCGCGACGACTCCGATGATCCAGCCGAGCAGCGCCTCGTACAGCGTGTACCAGATCTGCTCACCGAGGGAACCGAGCGCGGTCCCGTGGGTCATCCAGGTGTAGGTCTGGTCCCAGATCTTCGAGGGCATCGAGAAGTTGAACGGATCGATGACCTTGGCCCGCGAGAGCACCTCCCAGAGGCCGAGAACGGCGATCAGGAGCACGACGCGGGCGGCATTCACCATGATCTTGCGCTTGCGCGCGGCACGGACGCGGGACTGCTCGCGACCCGGCGCCTTCACCGTGTCGACGACCGGAGTGCTGAGAAGCTCAGGCGACATCGGCGGCACCCCTCTCGCGGGTGATGCGGACCTCTTCACCGAGGGACTCCCAGATCTCGCGGTAGATCTCGACGAACCGCGGTTCCAGCCGCACCGATTCGACCTTGCGCGGGCGCGGCAGGTCGATGTCGAAGACCTGCTTCACGGTGGCGGGGCCCGCGGTCATCACGACGACCTTGTCGGCGAGCGCGATGGACTCCTCCAGGTCGTGGGTGACGAAGACGACCGAGGCGCCGGTGCCCTCCCACAGTTCGAGGAGCTCGTCCGACATCAGCGCCCTGGTCTGCACGTCGAGCGCCGAGAAGGGCTCGTCCATGAGCAGGATCTCGGGGTCGTTGACGAAGGTCGCGGCGAGGGCGACGCGCTTGCGCTGACCGCCGGAGAGCTGGTGCGGGTAGCGGTCCTCGAAAGCCGTCAGACCGACCCGGGACAGCCACTCACGGGCCCGCTCCTTGGCCTCGGCCTTGGGAACACCCCGGAAGCGGGGCCCTGCCATCACGTTGGCCAGGACCGTGCGCCAAGGGAAGGTGGCGTCCTGCTGGAAGACGAATCCGACCTTGTTCCCGACGCCTGCGACGGGCTCCCCGGTGACGAGGACCTCGCCCTCGGTGGGCTCCTCGAGACCGCTCACCAGGGTCAGAGTGGTGGACTTCCCACAGCCGGTGGGGCCGACGACGGCGACGAACTCGCCGCGTCCGACGGTCAGGTCGAGTTCCCGCACCGCCGTGTGCAGACCCCCCGACGGGGTCTTGAAGATCTTGCTCGCGCCCCGCAGCTCGATGGCGGGGCTGGTGTCTGCGCTCATGGGCCGGGACCGTAGATGTGGCGCGGGCCACAGCATCAGTCTTCTGGGCGCAAGGTCTACTTCTGCTTGCAGGAGTCTGTTGTGCTCGTTTTGCTCGCGCTACAACAGCGGAGCCGAAACACGGGCTCAACGCTCGCCGGGCCTTGAGAGAAAGAGGCCAGATGATTGACGTCCTGGTCGTCGACGACGACTTCCGCGTCGCCGAGATCAACGCGCGATACGTGGGGAAGGTGCCCGGATTCCGGGTGGCCGCCCGCGCGCACAGCGCCGCCCAGGCCCTGGCCGCCGTGGAGCGGGCGCCCGTGGACCTGGTGCTGCTCGACCACTATCTGCCGGACCTGACAGGCCTGGAACTCGTCCACCGGATGCGCGAACAGGGCCACGGCACCGACGTCATCATGATCACCGCGGCCAGCGACGTGACGACCGTCCGGGCCGCGATGCGTCTGGGCGCCGTGCACTACCTGGTCAAGCCGTTCACCTTCGCCGCGCTGCGCACCCGCCTCGACTCGTACGCCGCCCTGCGCCGCACCGTCGACCGGGTGGGTGGCCGAAGTGTGACCGGCCAGGAGCAGGTCGACCGGATGTTCGGCGCCCTGCGTGCCGCCCCCGCGCCGTCCTCCCCCGGGCTGCCCAGCGGCCACTCGGAGCCGACCACCGACCTCATCTGCGGCGTACTGCACCGCGCGCACCAGCCGCTGTCGGCCCACGAGGTCGCCGCAGAGACGGGCCTCAGCCGGTCCACCGCCCAGCGCTACCTGCGCCACCTGGAACAGGCCGGCCGACTACGCCTCACCCTCAAGTACGGCGACACGGGCCGCCCGGAACACCGGTACGCCTGGGTGTCGCCCTAGACCGGGGTAACCGGGCCGTCTCACCCGAGCCGATGAGACGCTGACCGGTACAACCTGCCTGGGCCGCTCCGCCGAGCAGCCCAGGCACTTCGTGACGACCTGTTCGAGCCGTCTCAGACGGCCCCGGCGCCGGTGAGCGCGCGGACCTCGATCTCGGCGTGCTTGGCCTCGTCCGGCGGTTCGTGCGAGGTGACCGTGCCGAGCCAGCCCGCGATGAAACCGAGCGGAATCGAGACGAGCCCGGGGTTCTCCAGCGGGAAGTACTGGAAGTCCACACCGGGGAAGAGCGATCCGGGACTCCCCGACACCACCGGGGACAACAGGACGAGCAGCAGCGAGGGCACGAGTCCGCCGTACACGGCCCACACCGCGCCGCGGGTCGTGAAGTTGCGCCAGAACAGGGAGTACAGCAGCACGGGCAGGTTCGCGGACGCGGCGACCGCGAAGGCGAGACCCACCAGGAAGGCCACGTTCAGATCGCGGGCCAGAAGCCCCAGGGCGATGGCGACCACGCCGATCCCGACCGACGCCGCTCGCGCCACCGCGACCTCGCTGCGCGGCTTCGCATTCCGTCGGCGCATCGAGGCGTACAGGTCGTGCGCCACCGCCGCCGAGGACGCCAGGGTGATCCCGGCGACGACCGCGAGGATCGTGGCGAAGGCGATGGCGGCGACGATCGCGAACAGAACCGTTCCCCCCGTGGAGTTGACTCCGCCGCCGAGGTCGAGGGCCAGCAGGGGTACAGCGGTGTTGCCCGCCGCGTTCGACCCGCGGACCGCCTCAGGACCGACGATCGCCGCCGCGCCGAAGCCCAGCACGATCGTCATCAGATAGAAGCCGCCGATGAGTCCGATCGACCACACCACCGAGCGGCGGGCGGCCCGGGCCGTCGGCACGGTGTAGAAGCGCGACAGGATGTGCGGCAGCCCGGCCGTCCCGAGCACCAGCGCGAGCCCGAGGCTCATGAAGTCGAAGCGCGCCGTCCAGTCCCCGCCGTACCTCAGTCCCGGCACGAGGAATGCCGTGCCGTGCCCGCTGCGCGCCGCGGCGGAACGCAGCAACTCGTTGAAGTCCCCGTGGAAGCGCACCAGGACGAGGACGGTGAGGGCGACGGACCCGCCCAGCAGCAGAACCGCCTTGACGATCTGGATCCACGTGGTCGCCCGCATCCCTCCCATCGACACATAGATCACCATGAGCGCGCCGACCCCGATGACCGTCCAGTTCCGCGCCGCCTCGCTCGTGCCTCCGAGCAGCAGCGAGACCAGGCTGCCCGCGCCCACCATCTGCGCCACCAGATAGAGAACGGACACCGTCACGGAGGAAGTTCCCGCCGCGATCCGCACCGGCCGCTCGCTCATGCGGGCGGCGACGACGTCGGCGAGCGTGAACCGGCCGCAGTTGCGCACCAGTTCGGCGACCAGGAACAAGACGACCAGCCAGGCCACCAGGAAGCCCACGACGTACAGCAGGCCGTCGTAGCCATAGAGGGCGATGAGTCCGGTGACGCCGAGGAACGACGCGGCCGACATGTAGTCCCCGGAGATGGCAAAACCATTCTCCATCGGCGAGAACAGCCGCCCGCCGGCATAGAACTCCTCCGCCGAACCATGCCGGTTGCGGCTCACCCACGTCGTGATGGCCAGCGTCACCGCGACGAACGCGCTGAACAGCAGCAGTGCCAGGGTCTGATGGTTCCCGCTCACCGGTCACCACCTCTGACGTTGCGCGTCAGCTCCTGGGTGTCCCAGCGCAGGTCCAGCGCGGCCCGGTCCCTGCGCAACCGCGCGTGCCGCGCGTACGCCCAGGCCAGCACGAACGTCGTGAGGAACTGCCCGAGCCCCGCGACCAGCGCCACATTGACCGCACCGGCCACCGGCCGCGCCATGAACCCCGGCGCCGTCGTCGCGGTCACCACATAGCCCACGTACCAGGGGAAGAAGACGGCTACGGCCGGGATCACGAACCTGCGGTACCGGCTGCGCACTTCCTGGAAGGCAGCACTTCGCTGGACTTCCAGATAGACGTCGGCGGCCCCGCCCGTCCGTCCTTCGTGCTCCGAGCGGGCGGGCGGCACGGCCGGAGCGGGTGCCCCCGTGCCGTCCAACTCACCCCAACCGGAAGCCAGCGCGTCGTACCAGGGGTCGTCGAACCGGACCTCCCCGGTGTCGCCGCCGTCGTGCTTCTCCACCGAACTCTCCTTGTCCGCGACCCGTTTCGGCCGCGTGCCCAAGGATGTGCAGATCGGGAAGATCCCGGACTCTTCTCTCCGCGCTCTTCACCCCATCAGGTGACTCAGCCCGCCGGTGGCCGTACGAGACCCTTCCCATAGGCGTAACGGACCGCTTGAGCGCGGTCCTTGAGCCCTGTCTTGGCGAAGAGGTTGTTGATGTGGGTCTTCACCGTGGCCGTGGACACATGGAGTGTCCGGGCGATCTCCTGATTGCTGAGCCCCTCGGCGATCAGCAGGAGCACCTCGGTCTCGCGCGACGTCAGCCCGTCCGGCGCCTCCGGCGGCGGGCCGGGCTCCGGTTGCGGATCCGACAGGCGCTCCAGCAGTCTTCGTTGCACGCTCGGCGACAGGCCGGCGTCCCCGGAGAGCACGCTCTCCACGGCCCGCACGATCTCGTCACCCCCGGCGTCCTTGGTGAGGTAGCCGCGGGCTCCCGCTCTGAGCGCGGGGAACAGCGACTCGTCGTCGGCGTACGTCGTCAGGACGACCACCTGTGTCCCAGGGTGCTCGGAACGGATGCGCCGGGTCGCCTCGACTCCGTCGCAGCGGGGCATCCGCAGGTCCATCAGCACGACGTCCGGGGCGAGTCTGGCCACCAGCTCCACCGCTTCGTTCCCGTCACCGGCCGCGCCGACGACCTCGATCCCGGGCAGGAGGCCCAGCAGCATCACGATGCCCTCACGCACGACCGTCTGGTCGTCCGCCACGACGACTCGGGCCGCCTTCCCGCCTTCCTCCCGCTCGTTCATACGGGCACCCTCAACGTCACCACGAACCCCTCCTCGCCCGGCCCGGCCTCCAGCGAGCCGCCCAGCAGCTCGGCACGCTCCCGCATGCCCAGGAGACCGTACCCGGCTCCCGAACCACTGAGCTCGCCCGGCTTTCCTCCCGAGTCCCGCACATCCAGGGTCACTTCGTGCTCGGCGTAGTCCAGCCGGATGTGGACCTCGGCGCCCGGAGCATGCTTGCGTACGTTCGTCAGCGCTTCCTGAGCGACTCTGCGCACCGCCTGCGACGCCTCCGCCGGCAACAGCTGACGTTCGCCCGTCACGGTGACGTCGGCGCCCTCATTGGTGATGACGAGCTCGCTGAGGAAGTCCTCGACCGGCGACATCTCACCCCGTAGCGCGGAGAGCGCCTGCCGGGTTTCCGCCAGCCCCTCACGCGCCATGCCCCGGGCCGCCACGACCCGTTCGAGAACCGTCTCCTGGTCGGCGCCTCTTTCGATCAGCAGCCGCGCCGCCTCGAGGTGCACCAACTGCGCGGACAGACTGTGGGCGAGCACGTCGTGGATCTCCCGAGCGATCCGGGCACGCTCCGCGAGCGCCGCCGACTCCGCCTCGGCCACCCGTGCCGCGCGCTCCTGAGCCAGCAGCCGCTGCGCACTCCCTCGCGCCTCCGCGTCGAGGCGCAGGACGTACCCGGCGAGGGCCAGGCCGGCAGTGGTGGCCGCTGTGGTCAGCCAGACGTCGTTGTTGACCGCCGCGAACGCGGACAGGGCCACAGCCGTGGCGGGCAGCGCGTACGCGAGGGGCAACCGTTCGATGGCACTGATGGCACAGCCGCACAGCAGGACGAGAGACGGAACCCGGAACCCCACGCCCTGTCCCACCGTCGCGATCGTCAGCAGCGCGGCGAGCAGCCCCAGGGACGGCAGCAAGCGGTTCTCGAGCGTGGTCTGCCAGAAGGCCCAGGCGAGAAACCCGCACACCACGATGCCCACGGCGCCTCCGGCGAGGGCCCAGCCGTTCAGCTCGGTGTTCGTGAGGGTCGTCGCGATCAGGATGCCGAGGGCGATGGAACGCGTGACGCGGCCGAGCACGCGGCGGGCCGTGTGCACGCCCTCGCGGGAGAGCGCCTCCCGGGAGGGCCATCGTGTCCACGCGTTGTCGGTCACACGCGCTCCTTCCACCGGGCCTGAGCCACGCCGTCACCGTACGCCGGGGCCTGCCCATAAGCCGTCGGCTGCAGGGACTGCGCCCGCCACATCACCACTCCGGCACGAACCAGCAGGGTGGCCGCCAGTCCGAGCATCAGGGCGGAGGAGTCCTGGTGCACGCCCAGCAACGCGCCGAGGCCGAAGAGTCCGCCCCGCAGGCATATCCCCCCGATCCAGATGGCACCGCTCGCCTTGGTGCTCTTGCTCCACAGAGCGCCGTCCGGCTCGGCCCATATGCGGGTCGTCCACGCCCAGCCGGTTCCGATCGCCAGTCCGATCACCAGCTCGGTACCCAGCAGCACAGACGCCTCGACCTGGTGATGCGGGTCGATCAGCCCGGGTTCGCGCAGAGCGATGAAGGCGAGAACGGCGGGCACGAGCCACCAACGCCTGCCCGTGCCGATCCGGCTGGCACGGAACTGGCGCGCGATCACCAGGACGACGACGGCGCAGATCACGACTGCGTTCATGAGCCCGGACATGCGCGGCCTCCGTGGACGAGGAGCGGATGTCGGCGGCGGGTGCTGCCGACATCCACGACGCTACGGAAATCGCCTGCTCAGCAGATCGGAGCACAGGTGGATCGCGGGTGGATCCTCCACGCCCTCGCACCTCCACCCACGGGTGGAGCCCCCGCCCCCGACCAGCTCACAGACTGACCGAGAGCCCCCTCCGCCCCTACCCGTCCCGACCTGGGGCGCCGCCCCAGACCCAGCTCCTCAAACGCCGGAGGGGCTGAATTTCCGAGCGCCGGAGGGGCTGAAATCCACGCACCCGGCCACGCACGGCCTGCAGACGGCGTCCGGCGGGAGGGGCCGTGCCGGTACATCAGATGCCCGTCGCTTACGCCCGGATCGAGCAGCTCCGCGTTGGTGAGTGAGGTCTGATCCAGCGGCGACGGGCGGATGTACCGGCACGGCCCCGACCCACCCACCGGACCGGAACCGCACCCGCACCCGCACCCGCACCCGCACCCGCACCCGGAGGGCTACGCGTCGATGCGCGACCGGTCCAACGTCGCAGCCGAGCTGGAGATGAACTCCTTACGCGGAGCCACATCGTTCCCCATCAGGAGGTCGAACACCTGCTCGGAAGCCTCCAGGTCGGAGATGTTGATCCGCCGCAGCGTGCGGAAACGCGGATCCATCGTCGTCTCGGCCAGCTGATCGGCGTCCATCTCACCGAGACCCTTGTACCGCTGGATCGAGTCCTTGTAGCGCACACCCTTGCGCTGGAACTCGAGCAGCGTCTCCCGCAGCTCTCGGTCCGAGTACGTGTAGACGTACTTGTCCTGCCCCTTCTTGGGCTGGCTGAGCTCGATCCGGTGCAGCGGCGGCACCGCTGCGAACACCCGCCCCGCCTCGACCATGGGCCGCATGTAGCGCTGGAAGAGGGTCAGCAGCAGGATCCGGATGTGCGCGCCGTCCACATCGGCGTCGACGAGAAGGATGATCTTCCCGTAACGCGCCGCGTCGATGTCGAAGGTCCGGCCTGACCCGGCTCCTATGACCTGGATGATCGCGCCGCACTCGGCGTTCTTCAGCATGTCCGTGACGGACGCCTTCTGAACGTTGAGGATCTTGCCGCGGATCGGCAGCAGCGCCTGGAACTCGGAGTTCCGGGCCAGCTTCGCGGTACCGAGCGCGGAGTCGCCCTCGACGATGAACAGCTCGCTGCGCCCCACGTCGTCGCTGCGGCAGTCTGCGAGCTTGGCGGGGAGCGAGGAGGACTCCAGGGCCGTCTTCCGGCGCTGGGCGTCCTTGTGCTGGCGGGCGGCGATCCGCGTACGGGCGGCGGAGACGGCCTTCTCCATGACGACCCGCGCCTGGGCCGCGGCGTCACGCTTCGTGGTGGTCAGAAAGGCCTTGAGTTCCTTGTTGACCACGTTCGTCACGATGCGGCGGGCCGCCGAGGTCCCGAGGACCTCCTTGGTCTGACCCTCGAACTGGGGTTCGGCGAGACGCACGGTCACGACGGCGGTGAGGCCCTCCAGGGCGTCGTCCTTGACGATGTCGTCCTCGGCGACCCGGAGCATCTTCTTGGCCCGCAGGACCTCGTTCATCGTCTTGGCCACCGCCTGCTCGAAGCCGGCGACGTGGGTGCCGCCCTTGGGGGTGGCGATGATGTTCACGAAGGACTTGAGGGTCGTGTCGTACCCGGTGCCCCAGCGCAGCGCGACGTCGACGCCGAGCTCGCGAGTGACCTCGGTCGGGGTCATCTGCCCGTGGTCGTCGAGGACGGGAACGGTCTCCTTGAAGCTGCCCTGACCGGAGAAGCGGAGTACGTCGCACACCGGCTTGTCACTGGCCAGATACTCGCAGAACTCGCTGATTCCGCCGTCGAAGCGGAACGACTCCTCACCCTTGCTGCCTCCCTCACCGAGCCCGAACTCGTCGCGGACGACGATGGTGAGCCCCGGAACCAGAAAAGCGGTCTGGCGGGCACGCTGGTGGAGGTGCTCCAGGGAGAGCTTGGCGTCCTTGAGGAAGATCTGGCGGTCGGCCCAGTAGCGCACACGCGTGCCGGTGCGGTTCTTGGGGATCCGCTTGATCTTGCGCAACCCGGTGGTCACGTCGAACGCGGAGTCGGGCCCGTCGGCCTTGAAGGCTCCGGGGGTCCCGCGCCGGAAGCTCACCGCGTGCGTGTTGCCGCTGCGGTCCACCTCGACGTCGAGGCGGGCGGAGAGGGCGTTCACCACGGACGCGCCCACACCGTGCAGACCGCCGGAGGCCGCGTACGAGCCGCCTCCGAACTTTCCACCGGCGTGGAGCTTGGTCATGACGACCTCGACGCCGGAGAGCCCCGTCTTGGGCTCCACGTCGACGGGGATGCCACGGCCGTTGTCCTTCACCTCGACGGAGCCGTCGTCGTGCAGGATCACGTCGATGTGGTCGCAGTAGCCCCCGAGGGCTTCGTCCACGGAGTTGTCGATGATCTCCCAGAGGCAGTGCATCAGACCACGACTGTCGGTCGAGCCGATGTACATGCCAGGGCGCTTGCGGACGGCTTCGAGCCCCTCAAGGACGAGCAGGTGCCGCGCGGTGTAGTTGGAACCGTCCCGGTCTGCTCCGGTCAGCAGCGCTGTGGACGGCACGGACGTCTCGGCGGTCACGCGGTTCGCTCCTCGCTGAATTTCAGATGGGACCCTTTTGGGTAAGGGCCCGGCTTCGGTTGCCGCTCAGAGGGTACCGAGGCCTGGTAGAGCCGTTGTAACGCCACCCTCGCACTAAACTCACACTAGTCCAGGGTCGTATGGGTGTTCGATCCCTCGATGGAGTGAAGTACATATCACGTTCCCTTCGAGGCATGAACCATTTAGGCTCCGGGCACGTCCTCAAGAACAACCGGCAACCCAGCCGGGAGGACAGACCCCCTGACAGACAGCGCGAACCCGTACAGACACGAAGACACGCAATACGGCTCATTCGCCGCCAACCGGCAGCAGACAACCGGCTCGAAAGAAAATTTCGAGGAAAAGCCGCGAGCGGGAACGTTTTCGGCCTGGTTGGATGTTGACCCTGGTACGACAGCTCGTCGAGCTAGAGAAGAGGCGACGTGACTACTGTTCTGACCCCCGCGAGCCCGCTGACGGCCGCTGACCGCTGCGACCGTTGCGGCGCCCAGGCATATCTGCGCGTCGTCCTCCTGAGCGGCGGAGAACTGCTCTTCTGCGCCCACCATGGTCGCAAGTTCGAGCCGGAACTCAAGAAGATCGCCGCTGAGATACAGGACGAGACGGAGCGGCTCACGTCCGCTCCCGAAAGCGTCAACGACGAAGAACACTGACCTTCGCATCAACGACGAGCGGGTGCCGGCGACAGGCCGGTGAGTGGGCGGTCGCTTCCTGGACTCCAGGGAGTGACCGCCCACACTCGTACCACGGGGCCTGAAGGCCTCAGCGAGCGGCTCCCAACGCCTGGGCGGCCTCCGATACCCGCGTATAGACGCCGGGGCTCCCAGGGCGCCCACAGCCGCTTCCCCAGGACACGAGGCCGATGAGGCGCCCCTGGGCGACCAGCGGGCCGCCGCTGTCCCCCTGGCAGGCGTCACGGCCGCCCCCGGGTTCCCCGGCGCACACCATGGACGCCGCGTCGTACGTGCCGTCCGCACTGCCCGGATACGCCCGCTTGCAGGCGTCGTCGGCCAGCACGTGCACGTCCGCCGCCCGCAGGCTGCGGGCGTAGTCGCCACCCCCGGTCGTGTCGCCCCAGCCGTAGACCTTGGCGGCCGTCCCGGCCTCGTACGCGGGATCCCCGGAGGGCGCCATGCGGATCACGGAGGCGGCGGGCAGTGGCTCGGAGAGCGTCAGCACGCCGAAGTCGCCGGAGTTCGAGTAGCTGTCATAGTGCGGATTGACCCAGATGTCGCTTACCGGGATCTCCTTCCCGTCACTGGCCAACAGGTCCCCGCGGCCGGCGATGACCTTCAGATCGCGCGCTTGGCGAGGTGGCGCGCCCAGCACATCACTGCCCAGACAGTGGGCGGCGGTCAGGACGGTGGTCGGGCCGATGACCACCCCTCCACAGAACTGTCCCGCGCGCGTACCCCCGAACCGGTCACGGCTGGACAGCGCGACCGTCCATGGACTCTCGGAGATCTGGACCGGGTAGCTGCCGACGACAACGCTGTCGACCGCTGCCTGGGCGGGGGAGGACAGCGGTATCACCGCTGCGGCGGCCGCAAGGGCCAGGACGGGGGCAAAGGGACGACGCATGCGCGCTCCTCACACTGGGATGACCATGGAACACCCACAGTGATCCAGCGGACACGGGCACGCACGCCGCGCACACACCGAGGGCCCGGCTCCCTTGCGGGAAACCGGGCCCTGGGTGACAGGCGGCAGAGGCCTAGTCGAGGTAGTCGCGCAGCACCTGGGAGCGCGACGGGTGACGCAGCTTCGACATGGTCTTGGACTCGATCTGGCGGATCCGCTCACGGGTCACGCCGTACACCTTGCCGATCTCGTCGAGGGTCTTCGGCTGACCGTCGGTGAGACCGAAGCGCATCGAGACGACGCCCGCCTCGCGCTCGGAAAGGGTGTCGAGAACGGAGTGCAGCTGCTCCTGGAGGAGCGTGAAGCTGACCGCGTCGGCCGGGACGACGGCCTCGGAGTCCTCGATGAGGTCACCGAACTCGCTGTCACCGTCCTCGCCCAGCGGGGTGTGCAGGGAGATGGGCTCACGACCGTACTTCTGGACCTCGATGACCTTCTCAGGGGTCATGTCGAGTTCCTTGGCCAGCTCCTCCGGGGTGGGCTCGCGGCCCAGGTCCTGGAGCATCTGGCGCTGCACGCGCGCGAGCTTGTTGATGACCTCGACCATGTGCACCGGGATACGGATGGTGCGGGCCTGGTCGGCCATGGCGCGGGTGATCGCCTGCCGGATCCACCAGGTGGCGTACGTGGAGAACTTGTAGCCCTTGGTGTAGTCGAACTTCTCGACCGCGCGGATCAGACCGAGGTTGCCCTCCTGGATGAGGTCCAGGAAGAGCATGCCGCGACCGGTGTAGCGCTTGGCCAGGGAGACCACCAGGCGGAGGTTGGCCTCCAGGAGGTGGTTCTTGGCGCGGCGCCCGTCCTCGGCGATGATCTCCAGCTCGCGCTTGAGCTTGGGGGCGAGCTTGTCGGCGTTGGCCAGCTTGTCCTCGGCGAACAGGCCGGCCTCGATGCGCTTGGCGAGCTCGACCTCCTGCTCGGCGTTGAGCAGCGGGACCTTGCCGATCTGCTTCAGGTAGTCCTTGACCGGGTCAGCGGTGGCACCGGCGGCGGCCACCTGCTGCGCGGGCGCGTCGTCCTCGTCCTCGTCGGACAGGACGAAGCCCTGGGCGCCGTCCTCGGTGGGCTCCTCGGTACCGGCCTTGGCCGGAGTCTCCTCGGTCGCCTCGTCGTCGCCGAGCTCGGCGTCGTCCTTCTTGGCGGTGGTCTTCTTGGCCGCGGTCTTCTTGGCGACCGTCTTCTTGGCGGCGGCCTTCTTGGCCGTCGTCTTCTTGGCGGCAACTGCCGTACCGGCGGACTCGCCCTCGGCCGGGTCGCCTGCGAGGGCGGCCGGAGCCGCGGTGGCGGTGGCCTTCTTGGCGGTCACCGTCTTCGCCGCCACTGTCTTGGTGGCGGTGCGCTTGGCCGGACTCTTCGCTGCGACGCTCTTTCGGGTGCGCTTGGGCTCCGCGGCACTGACCATCAGCGTCACACCCTCTTCCTCGAGGATCTGGTTGAGGCTGCGCAGTACGTTCTTCCACTGAGTGGCCGGAATCTGGTCAGCTTCGAAGGCCCGACGCACGTCATCGCCGGCGATCTGCCCCTCAGCCTTTCCCCGCTCAATGAGCGCCATGACAGAGACGGACTCGGCGATCTCCGGCGGGAGCGTACGGGATGTGCTGGCCGACACGAACAACCTCTCGGAACGTTGGAAAACGGCTTCCGGCCCCGTCCGCTGTGGACAGGAACCGACGACCGCCGACTTGGGGATGGGCCGACGGCGCGGGTGGGTGCCGGGGAGAGGGACAGCGCCATGAACGGCGTCTGTATTCCCTCCTCGAGTATCACCTCTTAGGTCATCGCGCTGCCCGGTTGAGCGTTACGCCCAATCTACGTGGCCCGAGTCACACCCCGTAAGCGCTCAAAAGAGGTCAGATCCGGTCGGACCAGGTCAGTCCATGGTCCACCACGCGGTCACACCGTCGGGACCCTGCCGGATCGGGGAAGGATCCGGCAGGGTCCCGACGGGAGATGGAGATGGTTTCGCCGGCCGATCGACGACCCGGACACGCACACACCCCGGACCGCGTCACCCTCGGTGCGCGATCAGTGCTCGCGCGGAGCGGGCACGACGCGCTCCACCTCGGGGTGGACGGTGAGCAGCTGCCGCATCGCCGTCTCGGCAGCCGTGCCGTCGGCGGCCGCGAGGCCGTCCACGATGCGGCCGTGATGCCCCAGTGAGGCCTCGGTCGGACGGTCACAGCCGGTGACCGGAGCTCCGGAGACCTGCAGAGAGGACGACACGATCCCCGAGAGGTGCTCCAGCATCCGGTTGCCCGCGAGCTGGATGAGCAGCGAGTGGAACTCGGCGTCGGCCCGCGAGAACGTGAGGGAGTCACCCTGCGACATGGCGTGGCCCATGATCTCGACCATGTCGCCGAGCCGCTGCTGGATGTCCTCGCGCCCGTGTCCGGCAGCCAGTCGCGCGGCGAGCGGCTCGATGGTCCAGCGGAGCTCGGCCAGCTCACGACGCTGGTCGTCCCGCTGAGGGCCGAAGGCGCGCCACTCGATGATGTCCGGGTCCAGAAGGTTCCAGTCGCTGACGGGACGCACGCGCGTGCCCACGTTCGGGCGGGCGCTGACCAGCCCCTTGGCCTCAAGGACGCGGAGCGACTCACGGACGACGGTCCGGGAGACCTCGAACCGCTGGCCGATCTCCTCGGGCACGAGCGGACGGTCCGCGCCGAGATCTCCGGACACGATCATCTGACCGAGCTGCTGGACGAGTTGGCCGTGCAGTCCGCGTCCGCGGCTGCCCGCGGCGCGCCGGCCCACGCGGCCGAGCTCGGGCTCGGCGCTCTCCCACACGGGGGCACTCACGCGGTCGACACCAGGAGCGTCGGCATAGGGGTAACGGTCGAGTTCGCCCGGGCCTGCCAGGCCGGAGTCGGAGGAGCGGGCGGCGGTCATCATGGTCTGCGCAAGGGTACTCACGGGTCTTTTGTCGGCGTCCGCCCCAACTCCCTTGAGGTCTTTGGTGAAAAGCACACGAAAGGGTGATCGCTCACCCCGTCGCAATTGACGCCTTATCGGAAAGAAATGGGCGTTCTTCGGGGAGTTGTGTACACAGCAGGAACGGAAGGGCGCGGACGGTCGTCACCGGACCCGGCTCCGCAGGGTCGTGAGCAGATATGCGCAGAGCAGAGCGGTCAGCGACAACGTCAGAGCTCCGCCCACAGGTTGGGCGAGGACCTCCACACCGGCCGCCAGATACCGTCCCCCGCCGAACGGCCACTGCACCAGAACCAGCTCCCGCAACCGCTCCGAGAACCCGGCCGCCGTCCGCACAGACGGCCCCTGCAAGACCTTTTGTACGAGTGGTACGACGACGATCGGCACGGCGAGAACGGCGGCGAGTCCGGCGGCGGTCGAACGGAAGATGCCGGCGGCCAGCACACCGGCCCACGCGCAGCCGACCACCAGGCCGATCCAACTGGCGCCGAGGGAGAGCCAGTCTGCGGGAACGCCCGTGAGCTCCCGTCCGTAGACGAGGTAGAGCATTTCGAGGTCGCATCCGACCGTGAGGACGGCGAGCAGCAGGGCGACGCCGGAGGCGACGAGGAGCTTGGCGGTGAGCAGTCCGAGCCGGCGGGGGACGGTGCCGCGGTCCGTGGCCAGGGCGGGGTGACGGAACTCCTCTCCGAACGCGAAGGCACCCAGCAGTCCCGCGCCCAGTGCGGCGGGCGGCAGCGGGAGTTCCAGCGGCCATGCGGCCAGCAGCCGAGCCTGAGGCGTGTGACCGATACGGGCGAGGAGGACGGACAGGAGGGCCGACGTGACGAGAACGGCCGCAGTGGCGAGGTAGCCGGTGCCGATCCCGGCGGATCGACGCAGCTCGTAGCGGAGGGGTCTCAGCGGACCCGGCGCGTGGCGAACCGCGATGGGGGGCGGGAGGGGCGAAAGGTCGTTCGCGGCCAGTGCTCGGACAGGACGCGACTCCTGAGTCGGGGGCTCGTCCACGTCGCCATTCGGCTGCTTCTCCGCCGCATCTGACGCCTGCTCCCCCGCTTGGGAGGGATTCGCGGACGTGGGCCCCATGTCGCCCACCTCGTCGGCGAGTTGGTGGACGAGGATGCCGTTCCGAAAGGCGGTCTCTCCGACGTCGGCACAGCTGCTGCCGTACACCGAGAGCCGGTTGCCTTCTTCACGCACCACTTCGACGGAGCGCTGCGCGGTGCGGGCTTCCTTGGTCAGGAGTGCGCCGAGCCGGGCGGCATGCGGGCTGCGGACGACCACGCGCGGGCGCAGCCGGGTGCGGGCGAAGTCCGCGGCCTCCTGGTCCGCGACGAGGCGCCCCTGCTCCAGAGTGACGACCCGGTCGGCGGTCCGGGCGGCTTCCTTGGGGTCGTCCGTGGTGAACAGCACCGTGCCGCCCTGCGACGCGTGGGCGCGCAGAATCCCGTGCAGCCAATGGGCTTCTCTCGGGGAGAGCCCGTCCGCGGGATCGTCGAGCACGAGGGTGTGCGGGTCGGACAGCAGCGCGGACGCGAGCCCGAGGCGGCGGTCCATTCCACGGGAGAGCGTGCCCAGCCGCTCGTCGCGGAGACTGCCGAGCCCCACCACTTCGAGCACGTCGTCCGCTCTGCGTACCGGCACACCGACGGCGGCGCACAACATGCGGAGTTGACCGCGGACCGTGCGAGCCGGATGGCCGGGCACCTCACCCATGACGACGCCGACCTCGCGCGACGGATGGGCGATCCGGTGCAGTGGCCGCCCCCGGAAGTAGGTGATTCCGCGGCCCTGTTGGAGTTCGAGCATCAGCTTCAACGCCGTCGTCTTGCCCGCGTCCGGGGCTCCGAGGAGCGCTGTGACTTGGCCCGCGCGCGCATCGAAGGACACGTCGTCAACGGCGGGCGGATGCTCCTTGCGGGTGTTGCTGGTCAGTCCGATGGCCTGGATCACCCAAAGCAAGATAGCGCGACATAAAGGAAATTCCGGGCACCATGCGGATCGTCCCGAACATGCTTCGCGGCACCTGCGTGCATGTCGAGGCGCCGGGACCCGAAACGGTGTGCGCTTCCTGCCCGTCAGACCTCGGGGCGCAGCATCGGCGGGTTGAGGAGCGTGGCACCGCCCGCGCGGAACAACTGGGCGGGGCGGCCGCCCTGGCGGGTGGTCGTGCCGCCGGTGGGGACCAGGAAGCCCGGCGTGCCCGTCACCTTGCGATGGAAGTTGCGCGGGTCCAGCACCACGCCCCACACCGCCTCGTAGACACGGCGCAGCTCGCCGACCGTGAACTCGGTCGGGCAGAAGGCGGTCGCCAGGGACGAGTATTCGATCTTGGAGCGGGCGCGCTCCACGCCGTCCGAGAGGATCTGCGCGTGGTCGAAGGCGAGGGGCGCGGCCTGCTCGCCGTCCCGCCCGTAACCACCCTGCTGGAGAAGCTCCTCGACCGGTGCCCAGCGGGCGCTGTTCGCGTCGCCGCCGGCCCGGGGCGCGGGCAGATCGGGAGCCAGTGCCAGGTGCGCGACGCTGACCACCCTCATCCGGGGGTCGCGCTTGGGGGCGCCATAGGTCGCGAGCTGCTCGAGATGCGCGCCGTTGTCCTGGGTGGGCACGGAGGGGTCGTGGGCACTCAGCCCGGTCTCCTCGACCAGTTCGCGCGCCGCGGCCTGGGCGAGATCCTCGTCGTCCCGTACGAAACCGCCGGGCAGTGCCCACCGTCCCTGGAAGGGCTGCTCCCCCCGCCGTACCGCCAACGCGCACAGGGCATGGCGGCGCACGGTCAGCACGACGAGATCCACGGTCACGGCGAAGGGCGGAAAGGCTGACGGGTCGTAGGGCATGCGGCGATCATAGTCGTCTGCCTGACGATAAACATCTCGTTCGTCAGCTCCGACCATGGTTGATCGACTTCTGTCCGGTAACACACCCCGGCCGTCGAGGGGCCCCTGCCGCAGTGCGCGTTCCAGAGCGTCACAGTCCCAACTGCAGCCCGTCACCCGCCTCCTCGACCATGGCGAGCCCCAGCCTGCTGACGCGCACGGAGAAGGGGGCTCCCGAGACCCGCAGGCCGGTGAGCCCGATCTCGCCCAGAGGCGCAGCGCGCAACGGACGCAGAGTCACCGTCCCGGCCGGCGCATCGGGGCGGATCCCGGCCAGGGTGCTGAGCAGCAGCACCCCGGCCGCCGCCGAGACGGCGGCCGGCCGTGAGGCGGCTGGGTGCGGCAGCGGGGTGCCGCCCTCCGTGCGCTGCTCTCCGGCGTACATGTCCGGGAGGCGGTGGCCGAAGGACCGGGCAGCCGCAAGGGCTCCGGACAGCAGCGAGGCCGCCTCCTTCTCGTAACCCGCGGCGGCCAGCCCGGCGACCGCCACAGCCGTCTCCTGAACGCGCACGGCCCCCGCGCGGTGACCGAACGGGTTGTACGCCGTTTCCTTCGCCCCCAGGCTGCGCAGCCCCCAGCCGGAGTCCATGGCCGGGCTTCCGAGCAGCCGCGCAAGCTGCTCGGTGCGGACCTTGTCGAGGAGGCCGGGAGCCGACTCACCCGAGCCGAGCAGACCGGTGTCGAGGAGATGGGCAGCACTGGAGGCGAGCTGGGTCGCCAGGCGCCCGTCCGGTGCTCGGGCGGCGGCCGGTCTGCCTCCGCCCAGGTCATCGGCCCAGAAGTCGTCGCGGAAAGCCGTCCGCACCTCTTGAGCCCACTGCCGCAGTCCCAGACCCCCCGTCCGGCCGTACGCGTCGAGCAGATCGGCACCGAGCAACGCCGCGCGGTGCGCGTGGGCCTGTGTCTCGCAGCGAAGCGGCCCGGTCGGCTGAGCGTCGGAGAGATACGTGCCGTCGCCGACCGTGGTCCGCAGCCATTCGAGGCAGCGCTCGGCCGCGGGGAGCAGTTCCTCCACCTCCTGTTCTGGGAGTCCCCATCGCCGGGCCTCGGCGAGGAGCACCGGGAAGAGGAGCGTTGCCTCGGTCGCTGTGCAGCCGGGCGGCAGGTGTGGTCCAGCGTCCCGGAGCGGTCCCGGGATCAGCCCGGAACGCGGTCCCGGTCCGGCGAGCTGGGTGCGGGCCAGGGTTCGCAGTGTGCCGACGGCGAGACGCGTCCCGAGGGGCAACGTCATCCGGGCGGCCACCAGGGCGTCGGCCGGTGCCAGCCCGCACCGCCACGGCGCGCCCGCCGCGAGGTGGATGTCGGTCGGGTGCCGGGGATCGCGCAGCAGCAACGCCTGGAGATCCTCGACGGACGTCCGCAGGAGGGCTTCCGCGCCGAGCCTGTCGCTCGCTGCCCGCGCCGGGGCGAACGGGCTCGCCGCGCCCCGGCCGACAGCCCTGATCGGTCCCGCGCCGTCCAGGCGGACCCGCAGCTCCGCACTCCAGGTACCGCCGGGTGGCAGTTCGACTTCCCATCGCAGCAGACCCGCGGAGGCCAGCGCGTCGGTGGGCGGCGGGTCGGCGGTCACCGCAGCGTGCCCCGTGGGAGAAGACCAACGCAGTCCGGCGGCATGGACGCTGGCCGCCAGCTCGGGCACTGGGCGGCCGGACGCGATGGAACCCAGTTCCGCGAGATCCGTCCCGAGCGCGATCTCCACGGGCAGGCGCAGCGTGCGCGGGGACGAACTCCGCAGGGTGATCCGCTCGGTTCCGTCCGCATGGCGTGTCCGCTCGACGACCACGTCCGGGTCGGGCCCCACGTCGGGAGCCACACGCAAGGTGCCCACGAACCGAGCCACGTCGGCCGCGACCATGCGTGCCTGCACAGGGAGCGGCTCCCGGCCGGCGACACTCAACCGGCAGCGCGACAGCAGGCGGCGCCCCGCCCGATAGAAACCCTCCAGTCCGCGGCCGTTCAGCTGTCCCTCTTCTGTGGAGATCGCCAGCCCGGGAAGCGCGACACAGATCAGGGCGGTGTGGGCGGGCGGCAGCTCCCCCGTCCGGCCAGGTGCTCCAAGAGCTGCCTGCGGAACGGTGGGGCCGCGCCCTCCTGGAAGGGAGGACGCTCCGGTGTCCCGGCCCGCTCGGGGGGCCACCGGGTCGACCCTGCGTCTGGCGGGTGGTGCGGTGTCGGTCGCGGACGGGTGTGCGTCGTCGTGGGCAGAGGACGGACTGGTCATGGGCATCGGATGGCTTCCTCCGCGCTCGGTGCGCCTGGAGCGCGTTCGGCGCCTGGTGGGTGGCTCCGTGGAGTCGGGGGTGTTGCTGCGGCGCAACCCGGCCCCGGACTCCGCCACTCAGGTGAACGGGGCAGTCCCGCCCGGGGTCACGCTCTCGCCCTGCCATGCCGACCGAATGGCGGCGGCCGGGGTGCCGAGCGGCACCCTCGCCGACCCTCATGGCTCGTACGGCCGTCGCCTCCCCCGGGCGAGCACGAGGCATCTTCACCCCCGAGCTGCTCTCACCGTTCCGACGATCTCCCAGACGGGTCCGGCCGCGCGGGAGGACGGCCCCGGTGCGCTCCCGCACGCGCGCACGCCCCCACTGCGCGGGTGCCCAGCTCACCCGTCCTCCCCCGCGCCCCACCCGCCATCGTCACCGGACGTGTGCAGGTGGCCGCCCGCCCTCTCCCCCTCTCGTCCCGTACGGTCCCCGGGCCGGGAGGCCTCACTGACCGGTCGGCTCCCCTGCCCACCTGCCGTCCCCGGGCCGCGTCGCGTTGGACGGCCACCGCTGTTCACGCTCGTACGGGTCCGCCGACGACGCCGAGACGCGGGCAGCGCGGTCGGTGCGCCGGGCCCGTGGGACTCCGCTGCCCGGCCTCCAGGGGAAAAGGGCGCACCGGAATCGAGTGACCGGACCTCCTGCACCGGGCCACGACCGGTCCGTTCCGCGCGCAGGCAGCGGCGGATGGACTCCGGGTCCAGTCCTTCGTTGCACGCCTGGTGAAGGAGACGGGCGAACAGGTAGTCGGGGTCGGAGCCGAGGGCCATCGCGAGAGCCTCTCGAGCCTCCAGTTCGTCGCCGGTGGACCAGGCGACCCATCCGGCGAGCGTGAGCGGTGCGGCGGCATGCTCGCGATAGGGGCCGACACAGCGGCGGGCCAAGGCTCGCCACAGACGCAGCGCCGGTCCCGCTTCGTCGCCCTCCATCCACTCCGCGGCGCGGTCGCGAGTCGTGCGGTCCTGGAGAGCGAGGATCAGTGTCGCGGCCTCCTCGTCCTCCAGGAGTCCGTCGTCACGCAGGTCGGCCGGACGCATCCCGGGCACGGAGGGCGCGGCCGCCAGTCGGTCCCTGATCCGCCGGGCCAGTGTCAGGGCTTCCTCGGCCACCTCGGCGCGGCCGGCGTCTTCCAGGATCCTCGGCACGAGAGCCATGCTGGCGGTGTCGAGGGCCACCTCCTGGCCCGGCGCGGCGGTGGTCTCCCAGGGGGTGAGCCTGGCCGTCAATTCCCGCAGGGAACCGCGCACCTGAAGGCCCGCGTAGGTCGCGGCCGCGGCCAGGACGGACGTGCCGGGAAGCCCCATCGACGAGCCTTCCAGCGGACAGCACCCTTGGCCGGGGCAGGTGTACGACCAGAAGCGGCCGTCGGAGATGCACAACGCTTCGATCACCGGAACGTCGAGACGCCCGCAAGCCGTGCGCAGCAGCTGTGCGAGCGGGCGAAGCCGTTCCATGACGTCGCGCCCCGACTCACCGGCTCCGGGTTCCTGGCAGAGGTAGGCGACCATGCTTTCGGGCCTGGCTCCACGGCGCTCGCTCCCTTTGATCAGGCCTTGTGCCAACTGGTCGGAGACGGACGGCCAGTCCTCCGCGTGCGCCGGGATGCCCAGGCGGGCCCGGCCACCGAACCGGCCCCGCCGCTCCCGGTCGTGCAGCGCGACCAGCACGATGCTGTCCTCTGGGCGGTACCCCAGGAGATAGGGCAGCGCGTCGGCCAGTTCTGCCGGGGTCCGCAGGGTCACCTGATGCGTGACCTCGTGTTCTCCGCCGGCATCGTGGGCGAGCACCGGCCCGCCCGGGCCCGTCGACTCGTCGGGAATCGGCCTGCTCGCGATCGCAGCGTCAGCCGACCCGAGCGCGTCACCCGCACCCGGCTGGCCGTCCGTGTGACCGTCTCCGGCGGCTTGGCCCGCGCCTCCCAGGCGCTCCGCGCCAGGGCCAGCGATGCTGCCGGAGTTCGCCGGGCGCCCGGCGTGGCGTCCGGGCAGGGCGGAGCCCTCGCCGTCCGATCGGCCGTGCGGGGCGCTCCAGTCGTCGGAGGCCTTTCGGTGACGCGGCCGGCTTCGGCATCCGTCCGTGTCTCCTTCGGTGGGACGGTCGTGGGCGAGGCGTGCGCCGATCGCGTTGCTGTTCTCGTCACCGGACATGTCGGTCGCTTCGTCGTGATTCGTCATGCGGTGACCATCTCGCGGATCACAGGATTCCGGTTCGGCCTGTGGATAACCACGGCCATGATCACGCCAAGGTTGTCCACAGGCAGACGGTCTCGTTCGCGGTTTGTCCGACCCATCGGGTTGCATGGAGCCATGACCAACGAAGACCCGCGACCCACAGCCACTGATATCGCACCAGGCGCTGCCCGCGAAGAGCTGCGGGCAGCCGCCGACACCGTCCTGGCCCGGCTCGTCGGCGCCCGGGAGGGCGAGGCGCGCCTGCGCGAGGATCAGTGGCTCGCCATCGAGGCGCTGGTGGCCGACAAGCGCAGAGCACTGGTCGTGCAGCGCACCGGCTGGGGCAAGTCCGCGGTGTACTTCGTCGCGACCGCGCTGCTGCGCGAGCGGGGCGCCGGACCCACGGTGATCGTCTCTCCGCTTCTCGCGCTCATGCGTAACCAGGTGGAGGCGGCCGCCCGCGCCGGCATCCGCGCACGGACGATCAACTCCTCCAACACGGAGGAATGGGAGACCATCCAGGCCGAGGTGGCGGCGAGCGAGGTCGACGTCCTGCTGGTGAGTCCGGAGCGGCTCAACAACCCCGACTTCCGCGACCAGGTGTTGCCCAAGCTGGCCGCCGCCACGGGCCTCCTGGTGGTCGACGAAGCGCACTGCATCTCCGACTGGGGCCATGACTTCCGGCCGGACTACCGCCGCCTGCGCACCATGCTGGCCGACCTGCCGCCCGGCGTCCCGGTGCTGGCGACCACCGCGACGGCCAACGCGCGCGTGACGGCCGACGTCGCCGAACAGCTCGGCACCGGGGGCAGCACGGACGCACTGGTCCTGCGCGGCCCGCTGGACCGGGAGAGCCTGAGCCTGAACGTGCTGCGGCTGCCCGACGCCGCGCACCGGATGGCCTGGCTCGCGGAGCATCTCGACGATCTGCCGGGCTCCGGCATCATCTACACCCTCACGGTGGCCGCTGCCGAGGAGGTCACCGCGTTCCTCCGCCAGAGCGGGTACACCGTGACGTCGTACACCGGGAAGACGGAGAACGCCGACCGTCAGCAGGCCGAGGAGGACCTGCTCGCCAACCGCGTCAAGGCGCTGGTCGCCACATCGGCGCTCGGTATGGGATTCGACAAGCCCGACCTGGGATTCGTGGTCCACCTGGGCTCCCCCTCATCCCCCATCGCCTACTACCAGCAGGTGGGACGCGCGGGCCGCGGTGTGGAGCACGCGGAGGTGCTGCTCCTGCCGGGCAAGGAGGACCAGGCGATCTGGGAGTACTTCGCCTCGATCGCCTTCCCGCCCGAGGAGCAGGTGCGGCGCACGCTGGACGTGCTGGCCCGGGCCGAGCGTCCGCTCTCGCTGCCCGCTCTGGAGCCGCTGGTGGATCTGCGCAGGTCCCGCCTGGAGACCATGCTCAAGGTGCTCGACGTGGACGGCGCCGTGCACCGGGTCAAGGGCGGCTGGATCTCCACGGGGACACCCTGGACGTACGACACCGAGCGCTACGCCTGGGTCGCCAAGCAGCGCGCCGCGGAACAGCAGGCGATGCGGGACTACGTCTCGACGACCGACTGCCGCATGGAGTTCCTGCGGCGGCAGCTGGACGACGAGGGAGCCGCGCCGTGCGGGCGTTGTGACAACTGCGCGGGCGCCCGCTTCCAGGCATCCGTGTCCTCCGCCGCCCTGGACGCGGCGAACGGAGAACTCGGGCGCGCGGGAGTCGATGTCGAACCCCGCAAGATGTGGCCGACCGGACTGCCCGCGGTCGGTGTCGATCTGAAGGGACGTATCCCGGCGGGCGAACAGGCGTCTCTGGGCCGCGCTCTTGGACGCCTGTCGGACATCGGCTGGGGCAACCGGCTGCGGCCCCTGCTCGCCCCGCAGGCACCGGACGGTCCCGTACCGGACGACGTTGCCAAGGCGGTGGTCGGCGTCCTGGCCGACTGGGCGAAGGGCCCCGGAGGCTGGTCCTCCGGGCAGCCCGACGCGCAGCCCCGCCCGGTCGGCGTCGTGACCGTGGCCTCCCGCTCACGTCCGCAGCTGATCCGGTCGCTCGGCACGGGTATCGCGGAGATCGGCCGCCTCCCGCTGCTGGGCTCCGTGGAGTACGTCGGCGACGGCGCGCACATCTCCCGGAGCAACAGCGCTCAGCGGTTGAAGGCGCTGGACGGCGCGTTGTCGGTGTCGCCGGAGCTGGCCGCCGCCCTGAAGGAGGCCGAGGGTCCGATCCTGCTGGTGGACGACGCCACGGAGACGGGCTGGACGCTCGCCGTGGCCGCGCGGATGCTGCGCAGAGCCGGGGCTCAGGGAGTGTTGCCGCTGGTCCTCGCCGTGCAAGCGTGACCCGCGTGTCCCCGGGCTGAACACCGGGCAGGTATATAGGCGGCCAATCGCCAGAAAACGGTCCGTGGCCCCAATTGCTCGTTGCCGCAACCCAGTTCGACAGGAAGAATTGGAGTCCGCTCCCCGCTCGGTTCGCCCGTGGTCCGGTAGGGCTCTGCTGCGGCGTGCGCATCCCCCAAGTCCGACCCCGCCCGCAGTCTGGGCGCGTAGCCGAAGGGAGGACCGTGACCTTCGGATTCGCTCCGTCCTCGGCGGCATCCATGTCGACGTCTCCCGACCTGTCTGCCGCTTCCACCAACCCACTGGCCCGCATGCTCGAACCCGCCGAATGGGCCTCGGCCGGAATTCCGCTGCTGCGCAATCCCCGTGAGGTCGTCAGCGGGCTGCACGCCCGGCACCGGCCGAGACCGGCGACGGCGGTCGTGGCGGTACTCGATCCGGAGGAGCGACTGCTGGCGAGCGCGTCGTTCACGCGGCGTTCCACCCCCGCGGACGGCTGGATGTTCCGTAACGCGCTGCTCGCGCAGTTGCGCAAGGTCATCCCGCACGACCTGCGGCGCCGTTCTCCGGTGCGTACGGCCGTGCTGCTGTACTGCCGGGACGGCGACGCGCGTTGGACCGAGGAGGACGGGGCGTGGATGTGGGGGCTGCGGGACGCCTGCACCCTTCATGGGCTGCGCTGCGGCGCCTACATCACCCTCACGCGTGACGGCTGGCAGGTCCTCGGCGAGGGGCGCGGTGGACGCCGGCCCAACACGGACTCTCCGCCGGAGTTCTTCACGGGTGAGGCGCTGCCGCCGCTGCCCCGGACCGGAGGGGCGGCGTCGGAGGTACTGCGCCGGGCCGCCGCCCGCTGAGCCGTTGGCCCAGGCGGGTCCGACCGACTGACCCGACACTGACGCACTGTCGGCCCGCCCGGGAGGGGAAGGCGGGCTGCCGCGACCACTCGAGCGCTCGTCCCGATCTGGCGGGCCGTGCGCTGCCCCGACGGCCCTGCCGGTCCGACGGCTCCATCGGGGACCCGCCCGCATCCCCGGCCACGCGCACGTCCTCACCGACGGACAGAACCCAGGACGCCCCACCGAACGCCACGGGAGCTCGCACGACGGGCCCGGTGATCGCCACAGAACATCCGGGGTCGCCGAACAGGGGTGGCATGCGCATGCCACCCCTGGCGGCGCACGTCAGCCCTGCACATCTCACCTTCAGAGCACAGTGCGCCTTGCGGGTAGGACGAAGCGACCGCCGTGCAGGTGCCACCGCGGCGGCACCTTCGACATCCCGCGGGTCGCGTTCCGGACGAGGTCCGGAACGCGATCAGACGCCTGCGCCCAGGACCGAGTTGATCTGCTGCGCGTCACCGCAGACGATCAGCAGGGCGCCGGCCCGGCCGAGAGCCAGCGGCAGGCCCGAGGCGACAGCCTCGGCGGAACCACCGTTGACGGCGACCACGACCACAGGGCGGGACGCGGCACGGCCGGCGGTGGAGGCGTCGGCGTAGAAGACGTCGTCACCCGCTTCGTGCTGCGCCCAGTAGGCGGCCTCACCGAAGGAGAGCTCGTGCGCGGCCCACGGGTGGAGGTCGCCGGTAGTGATCACCAGCACCTCACCAGGGGCGCGGCCCGAGTCCAGCAGCAGGTCGACGGCTTCTTCGGCGGCGTCCAGCGCGCCCTCGGCCGAGGCCGGGATGATCTGGAGCTGCGGGGCGGCGGTAGCGGGCGCCGCAGCCTTGACGGACGGCCCCGGCGTGGCCACGACCGGCTCGCGCACGGTGCGTTGGGCCGGCATGGGCCGGACAGGACCCGGGCGGCCAGGACGTGGCGGAGCCACGGGGCGGGGACCGGGTACGGGGCGAGGGGTCGGCGCGGTGCGGCTGCTGGCCGGGGTGACGCGGGGACCCTGGGCACTCTCGTGAATCTGAGGCTCCTCGGGAATGAGAGGCATGAGCTGATACTTATCAAACGCCGATGCGAGTCGCGTCGACGGGTGGTACATGAGTGCGAACAAAATCGTCAGAAATCGAAGCCGAGCTGACCCTCGATCTCCGGAACGTTTCCGTCCGCCCAACTGCGGGCTTTCTTGAGATGCCGCCACTGGGGCAGCGCATCAAGATACGCCCACGACAACCGGTGGTACGGGGTGGGCCCCCGCTCCTCCAGCGCGGCCTTGTGGACCGGCGACGGGTAACCCGCGTTGGCCGCAAAACCGAAGTCTGCATGTTCGATGCCCAGTTCGGCCATCATTTTGTCGCGCTGAACCTTGGCGATCACGGACGCGGCCGCGACAGCGATGCAGGACTGGTCGCCCTTGATCACCGTACGGACCTTCCAGGGGGCGCCGAGATAGTCGTGCTTACCGTCGAGAATGACCGCGTCGGGGCGGACCGGCAAGGTCTCCAGGGCCCGCACGGCCGCGAGACGCAGAGCGGCCGTCATGCCCAGTTGGTCGATCTCCTCGTGGGAGGCGTGCCCGAGGGCGTACGACGTCACCCACTTCTCCAACTCCACGGCGAGCACGGTGCGGCGCTTCACGGTCAGGAGCTTGGAGTCGGTGAGACCTTCGGGGGCGCGGCGCAGACCGGTGACGGCGGCACACACGGTGACGGGGCCGGCCCAGGCACCGCGGCCCACCTCGTCGACACCGGCGATGACCTTCGCTCCGGTCGTGGCGCGGAGGGAGCGCTCGACGGTGTGGGTGGGTGGTTCGTACGGCATGGCGTCCTCAGACTACGCCGCCCGGAGGCCGCCGCGACACCCAGGCCCCCCGAGCGGCCGTGCGGCCCGCGGCGATGCCGGTCGGGGCGACAGCGATCAGGCGGCGCCGCCGCGCAGCAACGGGACCATGAGCTGGTCGATCATCCCCTGCAGATCCTGATCGCTCCATTCGCTCGCGCACACCTTGGAGCGGTACATCATCATCGCCGGGATGACGTCGAAGACGTACGCGTTGGCGGCGTCCGGTCGAACCTCGCCGCGGGCGATCCCACGGTGGATGACGTCCCGGAGCAGACGCATGGTCGGCTCCACGACCCCGCCGAGGATCACTCTGTTGAAGCGTTCGGCCTGGGTCACGTCGCATTCGTGAAGGACCGAGCGGAGCGCGAAGCCCGGCTGCGAGAACATCGCCTCACGCACCCGGCGGCACAGTTCGAGGAGGTCCTCCCGGACGCTGCCGAGGTCGGGGGCCTCGGTCAGGTTCGGCAGGCCCGCCTGGAGCGCGTCGGCGACCAGGTCCTCCTTTGAGGGCCAGCGGCGGTAGACCGCGGCCTTCCCGGTCTGGGCTCGGGCGGCGACACCCTCCATGGTGAGGCCGTTCCAGCCGACCGTGCCGAGCTGTTCCAGGGCGGCCTCGAGGATCGCGCGCTCGAGAACGGCACCGCGCCGGCGCGGGGAGGACGCCTGAGCGGGGGCGGCCGTCCAACGCGAAGTAACCATCAGAGTGTCTCCGTTGTGCGGGGAGTGTGCGAGGAGCGGACATCGGGGTGGGGACGAGCGGCGGGACATCGGTTCGGGGCGAGCGGCTTGCGGGCGGACCGTTCACGGGGAGCGGCGATCCGGTCGACATCTTCGGGCAGGGACTTCAGTGAACGCTTGCGTTCACTGTCGGGGACTCACTACCGTTGACGCGACAGTGAACGCGAGCGTTCACTAACGCACTTGTGGGGGAACCAAAGTGACGACCTCTCAGTTGATTCAGGACACCAAACCAGGTGCGGCACGCCGGGAGGGGCATCCCGGCATCGCGCTCACCGTCATCGCGGCCTGCCAACTCATGGTGGTACTCGACGCGACGATTGTGAACATCGCGCTCCCGCACATTCAAGACGCTCTCAAGTTCAGCACCACCGACCTGACATGGGTGGTCAGCTCGTACACCCTGACCTTCGGCGGGCTGCTGCTGCTCGGTGCGCGAGCCGGTGACATCCTCGGCCGGCGCCGGGTCTTCATGGCCGGCATCCTGCTGTTCACCTTCGCCTCGCTGCTCGGCGGACTCGCCCAGGAGCCGTGGCAGTTGCTTGCCGCGCGTGCGTTGCAGGGCGTTGGCGGTGCGATCGCCTCGCCGACCTCGCTGGCCCTGATCACCACCACCTTCCCGGAGGGCCCGGAACGGAACCGGGCGTTCGCCGTCTTCGCGACGGTCTCGGCCGGCGGTGGCGCCATCGGCCTGCTCGCCGGCGGCATGCTCACGGAGTGGCTCGACTGGCGGTGGGTCCTCTTCGTCAACGTGCCCATCGGCATCCTGATCGCCGTGCTCGCGCCGATGTACATCAACGAGTCCGAACGCCATCCGGGACGCTTCGACATCGCCGGTGCGCTCACGTCCACGGCCGGCATGGCATCCCTGGTGTACGGGTTCATCCGCGCCGCGGAGGACGGCTGGAAGGACAGCCTCACGATCGGGTCGTTCACCGCGGCCGTGGTCCTGCTGGTGGCCTTCGCGTCCATCGAGACACGGGCCAAGGAACCCATCACGCCGCTGCGCATGTTCGCCGACCGCAACCGCTCCGGCACGTATCTGATCATGCTCAGCCTCGCCGCCGCGATGTTCGGCATGTTCTTCTACATCGTGCTCTTCGTGCAGAACGTGCTGGGGTACAGCCCGATCTCGGCCGGGGTGGCCTTCCTGCCGGTGACCGTGGCGATCGCCATCGGCGCGGGTCTGTCGCAGCGGTTCCTGCCGGTGCTCGGGCCCAAGCCCTTCATGATCACGGGATCGGCCCTGGTCACCCTCGGGCTCGGCTGGCTCACCTTCATCAGCCCCGACGACTCCTACCTCGGCGGTGTCCTCGGCCCGATGCTGCTGTTCGGCTTCGGCATGGGTCTGAACTTCGTGACGCTGACGGTGACCGCGGTCGCCGGTGTCGCCCAGCACGAGGCGGGCGCGGCCTCCGGTCTGCTCAACGTCACGCAGCAGGTCGGCGGTTCCCTCGGCCTCTCCATCCTCACCACGGTCTTCGGCACGGCCAGCCGTGACGAGGCGCAGAAGCAGGTCCCGAAGTTCCTGGCGGAGGCGTCGCCCGGGCAGAAGGCCGAGTTCGCCAAGACGCACCAACTGCCCTCCCCGTGGAGTCACGACGTGCTGGCCCAGGGCATCTCGACCGCCTTCGTGCCGGCAGTGGCGATGGGCCTTCTCGCCCTGATCGTCGCCACGCTGGTGATCAGGGTCCGCAAGAGCGACCTGGAGGCCCTCTCCGGGACGCCGGCTCCGGTCGCGGGCTGAGGAACCGTACAGCGGAGGCCGGGCCAGGGTCCTGAGGGCCCGACGGCGAGAGCCATGGCCCGGTCCACCGCTGTGCGAAGCACATGCATGACGTGCCTCAGCGGTACATGAGATCGTCCCCGACCCGGCTGCACACGCTCCAGTCCGCGGAGCTGGACGGCGGGCGAGCACGAAGGATGTCCCGGGCCCGGGCCTCACCCCAACTGGTCGCGTACCAGGGCTGATCGTCATGCCCCAGGTCATCGGCGATCATCCGCAGCGCGCACGACCGCATCGGCTCCTTGAGCTTGTCCAGGGCGGGTACGGCGTCTGCCGAGAGACTCCGCGCGTAGTCGAGGTCGAACTTCTGCGTGTCCTCGTACCGCTGGACGTTCCGCTCGGCGATCAGGCTGTCGGGCGACATCAGTCCGAACGCGAGCACACCGGCCGCCGCACTGGCCGCGACGGCGCGGGGAAGCCAGCGGGCACCCCACACACCGGCCGCCATGATGAGCACGATGACGAGCCCGAGCCACAGCTCACCGGCGACCACCGACACCCTCAGCCGCGTGAGTCCATAAGCCTCCACATACATGTCCATACGTCGCACAGCGGATGCCACGACAACGAGCGCCAGCGCGCACAGAGTTCCCAGCACACCGCGCACCAGTTTGCGGTCGGCCGCGCCGTCCCGTGGCGCCCAGCGCAGCGCGAACACCACGACCAGCAGGGTCAGCAGTGTGACGAGCAGCAGTTGCCAGAAGCCCTGGCGCGCGTACTCGGCGTAGGTCTCGCCGGTCTTCTCCAGTACGGCGTCGTAGCCGCCGAACAGGACGGCGAGCTGGACCGCGTTGAAGGCGGCGAAGAGCAGCACCAGCAGGATCAGCGGCAGGGCCCACTCGACGCGGTTCCGCGGACGCCCGGCGGGCACCACGACCCGGTCCCAGTGTGCCGGTGCGGCTGCCGTGTGGGCCACCGCCAGGGCTCCGACGAGGCCGACCGCCAGCAGCACCACGCGCCAGGGTCCGCCCGTGACGGAGGCGTCCGGCATCAGGTCGCCGAGCAGACTCGCGAAAGCGGAGTCGGCCCCGGCGAACAGCGCGCCGAAGACCAGCAACAGGACCGCGGTCACCACGAGCGCGCGCAGTCCGACCCCCACGCTGCGACGGGCGCCTCCGAAACGTTCCCGCAGCCCACGCCAACCCCAGAGGGGCCCGGGGACAAGGGCGTTGAACACGCCGATCGGACTGAGGAGCACCGCGGCCCAGGTGCGTCCACCGTTCAGCGCGAGGGAGCCCAGCGCGAGCGCGGTCACCACGGCGAGGAACGACGGCCAGTCCGCGTCCCGCAACGCGGGCACGATCAGCAGGCCGAGGCCGCCCACGGCCCAGACCAGGCTCCACGCGCGCGTGCGGCGTCCCGCGGCCCGGCCGGCGAAGTAGGCGGCGAGCGCGGCGGGGATCGCGACCAGCAGGAGGTTGATCGCCAGACCGTCGTCGAGGAGCAGCATGCTCAGCACGCCGGTCGCGAGGACGGCCCACAACGTGGCCGTCCGCACGGGCGCGGGCGGCGCGCCCTGCAGCCCGGCCAGCAGCGAGGCGGACGGGGGCGGTGGAGTCGCCCAGCTGCCGCTTCCATGGATCTCCCGGTCCGCACGTGCCCGGGGCGCCACCCCGCCGGCCGCCGCTCGGGCACCCTGCTCCGGCACGCCGCCCCCGGACCCGTCGGCCGAGCCCGAACCGGAGGGGTGATCGGTACCCGCGCCGACCCCAGGCCCGGCAACGGCACCGGCACCAGCACCAGCACCAGCACCAGCACCACGGTCAGCCGTTCCCTTACGGGCTGCCACGGCATCGGGATCGTCCGCGACGCCGGGCTCTTCTGCGACGCTCGGCTCGTCCGCCCTCGCGGACCCGCCTGCGGCCCGAGGACGGTCCTCGCCGGAGGTTCCCCCCTCCTCAGGTCCCGACGTCTCCCCCTCGTCGCCGGAAACGGTGCTCGGAGCCGGGCGCGATCCGGTCTGCTCGGCCGCGTCCCCGGGCTCCGTGGCCTTCGGACGCCGCGCGGCGGCCTCCGGACGCTTCTTGCTCTCTCCCGGGCTTCTGCGTGTCGCCGATGCCTCGTCACTCGGCTCCGGCGTGGACGGTATGTCGGACAAGGGACCCCCTCCCGACCGGTCTCCGGGCAGCCCTCGACGCGCCACTGCGGCGGGGAGGCTGCCGACCGGTGTCTCGTCGGCGCGCACCCGCCAAGATCAACGGGCGGCGTGGCGCACAGGCTATCCACGGTCAACGCGGCTCAGGGAATGGCCGGGGGGCTGTAGCGAGCCTGTGACAGAGGAGTGGTTTCCAGCGCGGGACTCCGCCTCTGGACCGACCGTTCAGGCAACCGCCCGATCCTTCCAGGGCGACGACCGAGCGCCACGCGCGCGGGCATCCCTCAGCGCACAGTCGTCAGCCCCCGGCCCACCTCAGCGAGCAGCCCGCCGGAAATCGGTCCGGCGCCCTGCCCGGTCGGGGGTGTCCACGGATGCCGGACACCTATCCGGCCGACGCCTGCACCCACCCGGGCAGCTCCTCCGTGGCCTCCAGCCACGCTCCGGGAGGCGATCCGGCCTTCCCCGAGGCGACTACTCCGCCCACGATGGCGCAGGTCGTGTCCACGTCGCCCCCGACCTGGGAGGTGACCCAGAAGCCCTTCTCGTAGTCGCCCAGGGCGCGGGCGGCCGACCAGAGGGCGAAGGGGACGGTGTCGTGCGCCGACGTGCGCCGTCCGCAGCCGAGGACGGCGGCGACGGTCGCGGCGTCGCCGTAGTCGAGCATGTCCCGGGCGCGCCGCAGGCCGGCGCCGACCGCGCTGCGGGGTACGAGGGCGATGACCCCGTCGAGCAGGGTCTCGGCACTCGGCGGGCCCGCCGGATCGGCGGCCAGGGCGGCGGCCGCGGCGACGGCCATGGCGCCGACCACGGCCTCGCGGTGCTGGTGCGTCGTGTAGGCGGAGATCTCCGCCTGGTGGGTCGCCTGCTCCGGGTCGTCGGCGTACCAAGCACCCAGAGGGGCGATCCGCATGGCCGCGCCGTTGCCCCAGGAGCCCTGCCCCTTGAACAGGGCGGACGCCAGCTCGCGCCAGTCGCCGCCCTCACGGATCTGCCGCAGCATGCGGTTGACCGCCGGGCCGTAGCCCCGGTCGAAGTCATGGTGCTCGGCGAAGGAGTGGGCGAGCCGGTCCTGGTCGATGCGGTGGTGTGCGGCCAGCACCGCGACCACGGAGCAGGCCATCTCGGTGTCGTCGGTCCACTGCCATGGGGTGGGCGGCAGTTCACGGCGCTTGAGCAGCGGGTAGTTCGCGGGCACGAAGAACTGCGAGCCCAGCGCGTCCCCCACCGCGAGGCCGCGGAGGCTGGCGAGGGCGCGGTCGAGCCGGCCGTCGGGAGAGGAGTCAGCGATCATCGCTCTGCCACTCTATCCGGTGAATCCGTACGATTCCGGCTCACGCCAGCGATCGAAGGGGCGGTCCAGCGTGTAGCGGCCGTCGTCCCCCAGAACGAGCATCCGCGTCTCGCCGTTCCCCGGGTTCGACAGCGACTCGAACTCGGCGACCGTCCAGTGGAACCAGCGCATGCAGAACAGCCGCATCGCCAGTCCGTGGGTCACCAGGAGCACGTTCGGCGGATGGTCGGGGGCCTCGAAGCTCCGGTAGAGGCTCTCCAGGAAGCCGCCGACCCGGTCGTAGACGTCCGCTCCGGACTCGCCCTGCGCGAACCGATAGAAGAAGTGTCCGTAGGCGTCCCGATAGGCCTTCTGGAGACGTACGTCGTCACGGTCCTGCCAGTTGCCCCAGTCCTGCTCGCGCAAGCGCGACTCCTCGCGCACCCGGACGAGCCCAGGGTCGAGGTGGAAGGCGCGGAACGTCTCGTGGGTCCGCCGGTACGGGGAGACGTAAACGCTTACGCGCTCGCGGCCGAAGACCTCGTGCAGCCGTTCACCGGTCTCGGCGGCCTGTTGCCAGCCCTTCTCGGTGAGCGCCAGCGCGTGGTCGGGCTCGCGTTCGTACACGGTGTCATCGGCATTGCCCACCGACTCGCCGTGGCGGACTAGAACGATGCGCCGTGGTCGTGCCATGCCAAAACCCTAGATCGTGTCGGCGCGGATCGAGCAGTCGTACGGGCTCATACGGCGTAGGTCACACCGTTCCCGCACATCAGGGACGTCGGCGGGAAGGGGCCGTCAGACGATCCAGCCGGGTTCCAGTTGCACGATGTCGCCGGCGAGGGCGGCCACGTCGGCCTCGATCTGGGCGCGCAGGGCGAGCCTCTCCACCCGTTCCTCGCGGTACTTGCCGTGCTCGGCGGACGAGTGCCACATGGACAGGACCAGGAACTCGCTGCCCGGTGCCTCACCGAACAGCCCGCGCACCATGCCGGGCGAACCGGCCATCGCGGGGTTCCAGACCTTCTCCTGCATGAGCGCGAAGTGCTCGGCGCGGTCCTCGTGGACACGGCAGTGCGCGACCCGCACCACGTCGGCGTCCGTGAAGCGCGGCTCGAAGCCGGTCTTCACGTCGAAGCGGTGGTCGAACAGTTTGACCTGGGTGTCCTTGAACGTGCCGGACTGCGCGGCGGCCAGCCGGTCGTGAGAGCGGGCCATGAACGAGTCGTAGAAGGCGCGGCTCTCCCAGAAGGAGAAGATGTGGGCGACGCCGGACCGGCCCCTGCTCCATCCCCCGCCCTGCCCCCGGAAACCCGGCTCCCCCAGCAGCCCCGCCCACTTTCGCTGCCCCCGTTCGAAACCGCGGCGATCGACCACGGTGCAGCGAATCCACTTGACCAGCACCGCGCCATCGTAAGGCCACGGAGCGTGGCCCCGGTCACGGTCCGGCGGACTTGATCCGCGCGGGTGCCCCCGCGCGCGTGGCACGATGGGCAACCGGCCGTGCCTGCGGGGCAGTTGGCCAGGTCACTGCTGGGACAACGGGGAGGGGAGATCCGATGAACGGTCTCAACAAAGGCATACGCAAAGCCGAGTTGGCGGTCAAGTGGGATCCGAGTCCGGTCGGCGAGCCCGCGACCGATCTCGACATCATCGCGGCGACGTATCCGGCGTCCGCACCGCAGGGGGATCCGGCCTATGTCGTGCACTTCGACAGCCGGTCCCCGGACGGCACCATCTATCTGAACCGCGACAGCAAGGACGGCAAGGGCTTCGGCTGGGACGAGGTCATGACCCTGGAGCTCGATCGTCTCAACAGCCAGTACGCGCGCGTGGTGGTCGGCGTCCTCATCCAGCAGCGCACCGGGCCGAAGACGTTCGGCGGGGTTCTGAACCCCGGATTCCGGCTGCGCGAGGGGTACACCGTCCTGACGGAGGGCGACTTCGGTGACGTACTGGGCGCGACGGCCGCGACCATAGGGGAGTTCGTGCGCGACCACTCCGGGGAGTGGACGTTCCACCCCGGCGTCCACGGCTTCGACACGGACCCCGCGACGTTCGCGCGTGTCATGGGCAGCCCGCAGGAGGCGTGAGGCCACGCCGTCCCGCCCCCTCCGGGCATCGGCGCCCCCGGCGCCTCGACGCCTTGGCGCGCGTCAGTCGATCACCGTGTCTCCGGGGCTCTCCGAGGGAGCAACGCCGCAGGGCGGTGGAGCCGTCTCCCGGCTCCACCGCCCTGACCTGCTGATGCGCGCCCGCTGGGCGCCGGCGTCAGCTACAACCGCTGGTCGAGCCGCAGCCCTCGCAGATGTAGCAGGAACCGGCTCGCTGCATCTTCGTACCGCACGAGAAGCAGAGCGGGGCGTCGGCCTGGATGCCCAGCTGCATCTCCACGAGCTCGGCGCTGGTGTGCGCCTCCTTCAGGGCCGGCACAGCCACCGCGGCCTCGGCCTTCGGCGTGGCGACGGCCTTCAGCTCCTGCGCGAGGGGCGCCGACTGGGCCAGCCCCTCGACGTCGACGTCGACGTCGTCCTCGGAGTGCTCGTAGGAGCCCGTCTCCAGGTGACGCTGACGCTCCTCGGCGGAGTGGATGCCGAGCGCGGAGCGCGTCTCGAAGGGCAGGAAGTCGAGCGCCAGGCGGCGGAAGATGTAGTCGACGATCGACTGCGCCATCCGCACGTCCGGGTCGTCCGTCATGCCGGCCGGCTCGAAGCGCATGTTGGTGAACTTGGAGACGTACGTCTCCAGGGGCACGCCGTACTGGAGGCCGACCGAGACGGCGATCGAGAAGGCGTCCATCATGCCGGCGAGGGTGGATCCCTGCTTCGACATCTTCAGGAAGACCTCGCCGAGACCGTCGTCCGGGTAGGAGTTGGCGGTCATGTAGCCCTCGGCGCCGCCCACCGTGAAGGAGGTGGTGATGCCGGGACGCCCCTTGGGGAGGCGCTTGCGGACCGGGCGGTACTCGATGACCTTCTCGACCGCGGTACGGATGGTCTCCTCGGCCTTGGCCGTGACCTCGGTCTTCTCCTTCTCCTTGGTCTTGGCGGAGAGGGGCTGGCCGACCTTGCAGTTGTCGCGGTAGATGGCGAGCGCCTTGACGCCCATCTTCCACGCCTCGAAGTAGACCTCTTCGACGTCCTCGACGGTCGCCGTCTCGGGCAGGTTGACCGTCTTGGACAGCGCGCCGGAGATCCACGGCTGGATCGCGGCCATCATGCGGACGTGGCCCATCGCGGAGATGGAGCGCTCGCCCATGGCGCAGTCGAAGACCTCGTAGTGCTCGTGCTTGAGGCCGGGGGCGTCGACGACATTGCCGTTCTCGGCGATGTGGGCGACGACCGCCTCGATCTGCTCCTCCTGGTAACCCAGGCGGCGCAGGGCCTGCGGCACGGTGCCGTTGACGATCTGCATCGAACCGCCGCCGACCAGCTTCTTGAACTTGACCAGCGCGAGGTCGGGCTCAAGACCGGTGGTGTCGCAGGACATCGCGAGACCGATGGTGCCGGTCGGGGCGATGACCGAGGCCTGCGCGTTGCGGAAGCCGTTCTTCTCGCCGAGGCGGACGACGTCCTGCCAGGCCTCCGTGGCGGCGGCCCAGATCGGGGAGTCCAGATCGTCCGCGCGGGGGGCCGTCGTGTTGGCTTCGGCGTGCTGCTTCATGACCCGCAGGTGGGGCTGCGCGTTGCGGGCGTAGCCGTCGTACGGGCCGACGACCGCGGCGAGTTCGGCGGACCGCTTGTACGAGGTACCCGTCATCAGGGAGGTGATGGCGCCGGCGAGCGCGCGGCCGCCGTCGGAGTCGTACGCGTGGCCCGTCGCCATCAGCAGGGCGCCGAGGTTGGCGTAGCCGATGCCCAGCTGACGGTAGGCGCGGGTGTTCTCGCCGATCTTCTGCGTCGGGAAGTCCGCGAAGCAGATGGAGATGTCCATCGCGGTGATGACCAGCTCGACGACCTTGGCGAAGCGCTCGATCTCGAAGGACTGGCGGCCCTTGCCGTCGTCCTTGAGGAACTTCATCAGGTTCAGCGAGGCGAGGTTGCAGGACGTGTTGTCCAGGTGCATGTACTCGCTGCACGGGTTCGAGCCGTTGATACGGCCGGACTCCGGACACGTGTGCCAGTTGTTGATCGTGTCGTCGTACTGGATGCCCGGGTCGGCGCAGGCCCAGGCCGCCTCGGCCATCTTGCGGAAGAGCGACTTGGCGTCGACCTCCTCGATGACCTCACCGGTCATGCGCGAGGTGAGACCGAACTTGCCGCCGGCCTCGACGGCCTTCATGAACGTGTCGTTCACGCGGACCGAGTTGTTGGCGTTCTGGTACTGGACGGACGTGATGTCGTCGCCGCCCAGGTCCATGTCGAAGCCCGCGTCCCGCAGGGCGCGGATCTTCTCCTCTTCCTTGACCTTGGTCTGGATGAAGTCCTCGATGTCGGGGTGGTCGACGTCGAGAATGACCATCTTGGCCGCGCGGCGGGTGGCGCCGCCCGACTTGATCGTTCCCGCGGAGGCGTCGGCGCCGCGCATGAAGGAGACGGGACCCGAGGCGTTGCCGCCGGAGGAGAGGAGCTCCTTGGAGGAGCGGATGCGCGAGAGGTTCAGGCCGGCGCCGGAACCGCCCTTGAAGATCATGCCCTCTTCCTTGTACCAGTCGAGGATCGACTCCATGGAGTCGTCGACGGACAGGATGAAGCAGGCGGAGACCTGCTGGGGCTGCGGCGTCCCGACGTTGAACCAGACAGGGCTGTTGAAGCTGAAGATCTGGTGCAGGAGGGCGTACGCCAGCTCGTGCTCGAAGATCTCCGCGTCGGCGGGCGACGCGAAGTACTTGAAGTCCTCGCCGGCCTTCCGGTACGTCTTCACGATGCGGTCGATGAGCTGCTTGAGGCTCACCTCACGCTGCGGGGTGCCGACGGCACCTCGGAAGTACTTGCTGGTGACGATGTTGACCGCGTTCACCGACCAGGAGCCGGGGAACTCGACGCCACGCTGCTCGAAGTTGACCGAGCCGTCGCGCCAGTTGGTCATGACGACGTCACGGCGCTCCCACTGCACCTCGTCGTACGGGTGCACGCCCGGGGTCGTGTGAATACGCTCGATGCGCAGTCCCTTGGTGGCCTTGGCCCCGCCCTTGGTGCGAGATCCTCGTGCCGGACCGCTCGCCGTCTCTGTCATGCCGCCTCCCTGTATCAGGCTAAAACGCCCTGAAAGGCCACGTTCTTCCCGTGGCGCGATGTGTTTCTGGTGCCGCGTGCCGCAGAGCACGGCTGGTCGCAGCAGGTCTGTGTGCGTCACCCACCAGCGAGGACCGGACGCTCCGGGCGTCCGGCCCCGCGGTCAGTCGGCGGCGGTGGCGGACACGGGAACCTCGACGGCTCCTCCGCGTCCGCGGTCGTTCTCGTCGCGCACCACGGCCGGGTCGTCGTCGTCCGCGGCGGTGCGCTGCGTCACTTCGCGAAGCTCCGTGATGGCGGCTTCGAAGTCGTCGAGCGAGTTGAAGGCCCGGTAGACCGAGGCGAACCTCATGTAGGCCACCAGGTCGAGCTCCTGCAAGGGGCCGAGTATGGCCAGGCCAACGTCATGGGTGGTCAGTTCGGCACTTCCGGTGGCACGCACCGCTTCCTCGACCCGCTGGCCGAGCTGGGCGAGCGCGTCCTCGGTGACCGGCCGCCCCTGACACGCCTTGCGGACGCCGTTGATGACCTTGGTGCGACTGAAGGGCTCGGTCACGCCGGACCGCTTCACCACCATCAGCGAGCACGTCTCCACGGTCGTGAAACGACGGGAGCAGTCGGGGCACTGGCGGCGCCTGCGGATCGACGTGCCGTCGTCGGTCGTACGGCTGTCGACGACGCGGCTGTCGGGGTGCCTGCAGAAGGGGCAGTGCATGGCTCCAACCCTCCTTCACAGCACGGCTCATAGACCTCTCGGGACCTCCTGGACCCCGCGAAGCAGCCTCAAGCATAGGCGATGTCCGAGGGCCCGGAGACCCGGGGGACCACAACTTCTGGGCTGCTGTCGCAATCCAACCACTAGATGTGGGGCCTGACCCGTCAAGTCGCCCCATCCCCGCGTGTCGCGCACGTAAGGGCATGTGTCGCGCAGGCATACCCATCCCGGACACGCGGGGATAGCGTGGTCGGCGCACGGAAGGGGAGCCGGTTCCCGGCCTGCCGGCCAGGGAATGGCAGACTGGGCGTCGGCCCAGGTCAGCGAGGACGGCCACCGCTTGCGGCGGTGAAGAGTACAGCAATGGATGCTTTTGTCCGTCCGGCGCGTCGACAGCTATACACCCAGACACATGATCACGACAGACAAACCGCGGTTTTTCACTCGAACGTGTGTTTGGCGCAACCTTTCGAAAGCAACTACCGTTGTCCAGCAGGGAGACCATCGAGAGGGGCCGACGTGACCACCACCGCAGACAGCGCCACCATCACTGCCCAGGACCGCTCCCAGGGCCGACTCGAGCCGGTGCATGCGATGAACGAAGCCGCGAATCATGAGGGGCCCAAGCGCTCCATGCCTGGGCGACCTCCAGGCATCCGAGCCGACAGCTCGGGACTCACGGACCGGCAACGCCGGGTGATCGAGGTGATCCGCGACTCCGTGCAGCGGCGCGGTTACCCGCCGTCGATGCGGGAGATCGGACAGGCCGTAGGCCTTTCCAGCACCTCCTCGGTCGCGCATCAGCTCATGGCACTGGAGCGCAAGGGGTTCCTTCGCCGGGACCCGCACCGCCCGCGCGCCTACGAGGTGCGGGGCTCCGACCAGTCGTCGGTGCAGCCCACGGACACGGCGGGCAAGCCGGCCGCGTCGTACGTACCGCTCGTCGGCCGGATCGCCGCCGGTGGCCCGATCCTCGCCGAGGAGTCGGTCGAGGACGTGTTCCCCCTCCCCCGCCAGCTGGTCGGCGACGGTGAGCTGTTCGTCCTGAAGGTCGTCGGAGACTCGATGATCGAGGCCGCCATCTGTGACGGGGACTGGGTGACGGTCCGCCGCCAGCCGGTCGCCGAGAACGGCGACATCGTCGCCGCGATGCTGGACGGCGAGGCGACGGTGAAGCGCTTCAAGCGCGAGGACGGCCACGTGTGGCTGCTGCCGCACAACTCCGCGTACCAGCCGATCCCCGGTGACGAGGCGACCATTCTCGGCAAGGTCGTCGCCGTGCTGCGCCGGGTGTGACACCGCGGGGGTGGATCACCACCCCCGCCCCAGACCGGACCCCGGAACCAACTGCGCCGGTTCCGGGGTCCTGTGCGTGCTGTTGCAGCCGCGCCCCTGGTACGCAGAGGGGCGCGGCCCACACCGACCGGGCGCCCGGCACGCGGCCCGAGCGCCCGCCGCCGACGGCGCCGAGCTGAGCCGGGCCACCGACCCCCCGCGGCGCGCGCCGCGGAGACCTGCCTAGGCGTCCTCCGAAGCCTCCGTCGCCTCGAGGTTCTCGGCTGTCCCGGCCGGCTCCGTCGCGGACGCGGCCTGCTCCGCCGCCGCCGTCCTGACGGCCTCGGTCTCCTGCGCCTTCTGGTCGATCGCGGCGAGGGACCGGCGGACCTGGTTGCGGTCCGTGGTGTACCAGAAGTCGGGCAGCGAAGCCTTCAGATAGCTGCCGTAGCGGGCCGTGGCCAGGCGTTGGTCCAGTACGGCGACCACGCCGCGGTCACCGGACGCGCGGACGAGACGGCCGGCGCCCTGGGCCATCAGCAGCGCGGCGTGGGTGGCGGCGACGGCCATGAAGCCATTGCCTCCGTTGTCCTCGACCGCCTTCTGGCGGGCGCTCATGAGCGGGTCGTCCGGACGCGGGAACGGGATCTTGTCCATGACGACCAGCTGGCAGCTCGTGCCCGGCACGTCCACGCCCTGCCAGAGTGACAGCGTGCCGAAGAGGCAGGTCTTCGGGTCCGCCGCGAAGTTCTTGATCAGCTCGCCGAGCGTCTCCTCGCCCTGGAGCAGGATCGGGTACTCGGGGATGCGGGTGCGCAGCTCCTCCGCCGCGAGCTGGGCAGCGCGCATGGAGGAGAACAGGCCGAGCGTGCGACCGCCGGCGGCCTGGATCAGGTCGGTCAGCTCGTCGAGCATGTCGCCGCGGTCCGCGTCACGGGCCGGGCGGGACAGGTGCTTGGCCACATAGAGGATGCCCTGGCGGGGGTAGTCGAAGGGCGAGCCGACGTCGACGCCCTTCCACTGGGGGATGTCGTCGCCCGCCGTGCCTTCGGGGGCGAGGCCGAGGGAGGCACCCACGCCGTTGAAGTCGCCGCCCAGCTTGAGTGTCGCGGACGTCAGGACGACGGAGCGGTCCGTGAAGAGCTTCTCCCTCAGCAGGCCCGACACGTTCATCGGGGCGACGCGGAGCGAGGCACCGAAGCGGTCGTGGCGCTCGTACCAGACGACGTCCCATTCGGAGCCGTTCGTGATGCGCTCCGCCACGTCGTGCACCGACTCCACGGAGGCCAGGGCCTGCTTGCGTACGGCGTCCTCGTCCTGGACGGACTTGTCGCGGGTGGAACCCAGGGCCGAGATCACCTGGCGGGCGGCGTCCCGGAGCGCCATCAGCGCGTATCCGAGGTCCTCGGGGATCTCCTCCAGGCGGCCGGGCAGGGCCAGCTCCATCAGACGCTCGAAGCCCTCGGCCGCGGTCTGGAGCTGGTCGGCCACCTTCTCGTTGACCAGCTTCGCGGAGCGGCGGACGGCGCGGTTGACCTGGCCGGGGGTGAGTTCGCCGGTGGCGACGCCGGTCACGCGGGAGACCAGTTCGTGGGCCTCGTCGACGATCAGGACCTCGTGCTGCGGGAGGACCGGGGCGCCCTCGATGGCGTCGATCGCGAGCAGCGCGTGGTTGGTGACGACGACCTCGGCGAGCTTGGCGCGCTCACGGGCCGCCTCGGCGAAGCACTCCGCTCCGTAGGCACACTTGGTGGCGCCGAGGCACTCGCGGGACGACACCGAGATCTGGCCCCAGGCCCGGTCGGAGACGCCGGGGGTGAGGTCGTCACGGTCGCCGGTCTCCGTCTCGTCCGACCAGTCGCGCAGCCGCAGCAGGTCCTGACCCAGCTTGCTGGTGGGGGCGGCGGCCTCGAACTGGTCGAAGAGTCCCTCGTCCTCGTCCTGCGGCATGCCCTCGTGCAGGCGGTGCAGGCACAGGTAGTTCGACCGGCCCTTCAGCATCGCGAACTCGGGGCGGCGGCGCAGCAGCGGGTGCAGTGCGTCGACCGTGCGCGGCAGGTCCCGCTCCACGAGCTGCCGCTGGAGGGCCAGGGTGGCGGTCGCCACGACCACCCGCTCTCCGTGGGCGAGCGCGGGCACCAGATACCCGAGGGACTTTCCGGTGCCGGTGCCCGCCTGGACCAGCAGGTGGGAGCTGTCGTCGATGGCACCCGCGACGGCTTCGGCCATGGTCACCTGGCCGGGGCGCTCCGTGCCGCCGACAGCAGTGACGGCAGCATGCAGGAGTTCGGGGAGTGAGGGCTTCGTCATAGCGGTGCCAGCCTACGGGGCGCCACTGACAGCCGGGCGATCAAGGCCACGGCCGGGGGCGCGATCAGGTCGGGTGCGGGAAGGGCGGTTCCGACGGCCGGTGGGAAGGGGTCCGCAGGCGTGGAGCGGACGGGAACTCCTCGAACGGGAACCTGACCGGGTCGAGCGGTGTACCAGGAGTGACGGCTCACAGCAGATCGCGCAGAGCCCGGTCCCGGACCATGAGGGCGGCCCGTTTGTCGGGCAGGTCGACCTCGGCGGAGTAGCGGAAGCCGGCGCTCAGGAAAGCGGAGACGGAGGGTGTGTTGCGCAGGTCGGGTTCCGCGACGACGCGGGCACAGGAGGGACGCTTGTCCAGGATGTGGTCGGCGACGGCTTTGAGCAGGACGGAGCCGAGACCTCGTCCACGGTCGGCGACGGTGCCGATGAGGAGATGGATGCCCGTGTCGTGGGGCCGGGCGGGGTAATGGCGCGCCAGGGGATCGAGGTCCGCGCGGTAGATCTCCCAGTAGCTCATCGGAATGCCGTCCAGCACCCCGAGACAGGGCACGCTGCGTCCGTCTCCGTCGACCTGCGGGCGCAGGTGCTTCTCGACGACGGACTCGGGGCCCTCCAGTTCCCAGAAGGCCGCGACGGCGGGGTCGTTCATCCAGCGCGACACGAGCGGAGCGTCCCGGTCGGGCCGCACGGGGACGAGCTGGAAGACGCCGACGCCGGTGGGGACCGGACCCCAGCCGGCGACCCGGTCGAGCAGATCGCCTCCGCCCGCACCGCTGTCTGCGACCGACGAGCCCACGACACCGTCGATTCCTGCCTCCGCAAGGGTCCAGGGCTCACCGACGCCGGCCCCGGCGTCCCCGGGCTGCTCCTCCCCCCGGGCGAACAGGGCGATCAGTTCGTCCGGAAGGCGCAGATCGAGGGTGTCCTCGCAGTCCGTGGCGGCGCCGGGGTCCGAGCCGGTGTGCGGGCGGGTTCCGGTGTCCGGGCCGGATCCGGGAGCGACCTGCGCGGCGTGATCCGTGGCGGCTTCGGTGCTCGCGTCGGTGGGAGGCACGAGGCTCCTCTCAGGAGACGGGGTGGGTCATGTTCCTCAGGAATGAAGGGGGTTGGAGATCGTGACGTAGACGGACTGGGTGTCGACGGGGCCGACGAGTTCGTCGAGGCCGTGCAGCCGGGTCAGCAGGTTGGCCTTGCAGCGCAGGACGGGAGAGTCGAGCAGCAGGGCGGGCAGAGGCGTGCGGAGCCGGGCCGGGCCGGTGGCGACATCCGAGAGGAAGCGACGGAAGGCGGCGATCAACAGCCTCTCGTCGGCAAGCCGTTGGGAACCGAACGCGCCGATGAGTCCGAGGACGTTGTTGATGGCGAGGTAGTAGGCGAAGCGTTCGTCGGTGACGTCGTCGGGGACGAAGGTGTCGCTGTGCTCGCCGATGCCGGGCAGCCGGGCGTCGAGGTCGGCGCGGCGGGAGGCGCGGAAGTAGTAGCCCTGGTTGTCGCGGTAGCGGCCGCCGGTGGGCCAGCCGTCCGCGTCCAGCAGGAGCAGGGTGTTCTGCTGGTGGGCCTCCAGGGCGATGCCCGCCTCGCTGTCGAGCCAGAGGACGGGGCGGACGACGTGTTCGAGATAGCGCAGGAACCACTCGGCGGCGACGGCGCCGCGCGGCCGCCCGGTGCGCGCGGCGAGCCCGGTGACGAGTTCGGTGAGCCGGGACCGCATGAGGGGGCGGCCGTCGGCGGAGTGGTGAGGTCGGGGTGAGACGAGTCCCGCGACGCAGCCGGCGTCGTCCGCCGGACCGAAGGGGTTGTGCCGGATCATCACGTCGAGCCCGTGCACGGGACTGCCGTCCGGCCCGTCGACGGCGAGCCAGGCCGGGTCGCGGACGATGTCGAAGCCCGGGTGGACGGCCTGCCACTCCTTGGACAGGCCGCTGCGCAGGAGGCGGTGGACCTCGACTCCCCGATGGAGTTCCTTGCGGAGGTTCTCGCGGCGGGAGTTGGTGATGCGCAGCCCCAGGGAGAGTTTCAGCATCGCGGCAGCGCCGGAGCGGTAGACGGTACGGACGGAGGAGGTGGGGTGCCACGCCTCGCCGAGCGGGCCCAGGTCCAGGAGCAGTCCGGCGTCCAGCAGGGCGGCGGTCTCCGTGCGGTGCTTCAGCTCGCGCATCTGCCAGGGGTGCAGGGGCAGCGCGGCGGCGTATCCGTCGGGGAGCACCAGGTCGGCGCCGGCCAGCCGCAGGGTCAACTGCGCGGCGGACACGGGCCGGCCGCGTTCCGTCCACGCGGAGTCGGTCGCGAGCAGGGAGGGGGCGACGGCCATCCAGTGCAGCGGGAAGGCCCCGCGCAACTCGGGCGAGTAGAGGGCGCCTTCTGCGTCGGAGAGCCCTTCGCGGCCCTTCGGGGTCGGGTGCAGCGGGTGGCCGAGGAGGAGTGCCTGTTCGGCGGCCAGGAAGCGGTCGCCCGTGTCGGCGGGGTGTTCCCGCCGGTCTTCGATGAACACGGCGGTGCGCCGGACGGAGTCGGCGACGCGTCCCACGAGGTCGGCACCCTCACCGGCCGGGCTGTCCTGCGTACGGCCCGCGCGGCGGTCCGGCGCCGCCAGGGGCTGATCGGTACGGGGCGACGCGACGAGCGAGAGCGAGACGGTGGACAGCTCGTCGGAGAGTGCCTCGTCAGCGGTGTCCTCGCCGACGTCGACGGCCCCGGCGGGCGCGGGTCGGCCGCCGTCGGCGGCCCGGTCGGCCGCGGTCGGCGCGCCGGAGGCGACCGCCTCTCGTGCGAGGAGTGCGGCCACGGTCACCGCGTCCGCGGGAGGTGCGCCTTCGGGAGCGTAGGCGAGGTGCGGGAGGCCGAAGCGGTGCCAGCCGGTGGCGGACCAGTAGTGGACGGGGACCAGCAGGATCGCGCCGCTGGCGGGGAGCGGGATGCGGAGGGTGCCGTGGTCCGGGGCGGCCAGGTCGTTCTCCCGTACCCAGCAGCGCAGCAGGTTCTCGACTGCCGCGGCCTGGGCGGCAGTTCGGGTGTCGGGTTGCTCCAGCGGGTCGGCGGTGCACCCGCGCAGCCACTCGGACTCCCGGCGGCCGGCCTTCTGCCGGGGAACCGATTCCGCCACGGAGCGTCGCAGGGGCGGTTCCCCTGCTGCTCCCTCGTGTGCGAGGGGGCGGTGGTCGGGTACGGGGGTGGTGTTCACGGGTATTCCTTGGAGGTCGTTCGGGTGGGCGCGGCGACACACCGGAGTGCTGGGGGATGCGTCGGGCTCGGGACGGCTACGGACCGTCACCGGGGACGGTCGGCGCCCCGCGTCCCGTCCCGTCCGGGACGCCGGTCCTCGCGGGCCACCGCCCGCACCGCGTCCGCGAGCCGGTCGAGGACGGCGGTCGTCTGTTCGTCGCTGATCGTCAGTGGGGGGAGCAGGCGGACGACGCTCGACCGGCGGCCGCCAAGCTCCACGATCAGGCCCCGGTGCAGGCATTCCCGCTGGACGGCTGCGGCCAGTTCGGGAGCGGCCGGCCGGGGACCGCCGGGCGCGGGGGCCACGGGTGCTTCCGGGTCCACGCATTCGAGGCCGATCATCAGGCCTCTGCCGCGCACGTCCCCGATGATGGGGAACTCCGCTGCCAGCGAGCTGAGTTCGGTCAGCATGCGGGCTCCGACGGTGGCCGCGCGCTGGGCCAGGCCGTTCTCACGGACGTACGCGAGGGTGGCCGTGCCGGCGGCCATGGCGAGCTGGTTGCCGCGGAACGTGCCCGCGTGGGCGCCGGGTTCCCACACGTCGAGGTCGTCGCGGTAGACGACGACGGCCAGCGGCAGGCTGCCTCCGATGGCCTTGGACAGGACCATCACGTCGGGGGTGATCCCGCTGTGCTCGACGGCCCAGAAGGCGCCGGTCCGGCCCACTCCGGTCTGGACCTCGTCCGCGATGAGCGGGATGGACCGCGCCGCCGTGATCTCCCGCATCCGCCGCGTCCAGGTGTCGGGCGCCGGCATCACGCCGCCTTCCCCCTGGACGGGTTCGAGGATCATCCCCGCGGGGAGGGGCACCCCCGACTTGGTGTCGTCGAGAAGCGACTCCGTCCACCGCGCGCCGAGTTCGGCGCCGCGCTCGCCACCGACGCCGAACGGGCAGCGGTAGTCCTGCGGGTAGGGCAGGCGCGCGACCCGGACGTCGGTCGCGCCCCCGGAGGCTTCGAGCGCCCCCGCGGTCATGCCGTGGTACGCGCCGGTGAACGCGAGGAGGCCGGTGCGCCCGGTGGCGGCGCGCACGAGCTTGAACGCGGCCTCCACGGCGTCCGTGCCGGCCGGGCCGCAGAACTGGATGCGCGCCCGCTCCGCGAACCGCGGGGGCAGCGTGCGGAACAGCTCGGTGGTGAAGGCGTCCTTGACCGGGGTCGCGAGGTCGAGGACGTGCAGCGGCGCACCCGAGTCCAGGACCTTCCTGATCGCCTCCAGGACGACGGGGTGGTTGTGCCCGAGGGCCAGCGTCCCGGCGCCGGAGAGGCAGTCGAGGTAGCGGCGGCCGTCGGCGCCCTCGATGGTCAGGCCGCGCGCCCGCACCGGAACGATCGGCAGGGCGCGCGCATAGGTGCGGGCCGCGGACTCGCGCGCCGACTGGCGTCGCAGGATCCCCTCGTGCGCCGCGCGCGCTCCCTCGGTCGCTGCGGAAGCGCCGTCGCGCGCTTCTTCGGCTTCACCAGGGGCCTCCGACGGCACCACCGCTGATTCGGTCACGGCCACGACTTCAGGTCCTCCCGCTGTCCAGAGGCGAGTTGGCGAGGGGTTCTGAACGCAGGCCTCAGGCCCCCCGTACGTATCAACGACGCCAGGGGCGTTGGGAAGCGGGTGGATCGAAGATCCTTGCCGTGACGGAACCGTTGCCGTTCCGTCGGATGTCCCCCACAGCGAGCGCATAGTGTGTGGTGCCGTTCAGCGATACCGAACGATCGCCGGTCACGGCCGGCCGATCGGCACCAACCGGTCCCGTGCGTCCCGCACGTCCCGTACCAACGGGTTCCGGACCGACGGATCCTGACCAGTTCACAGACGCCCAGGGGGAGTTGCACCATGCGATCCATACGCCCGCCCTTCGCCGCACGCCGAGGGAGGGGCGCGCGCCGCGGAACGTCCCCCGTTCTGGCCGCGGTCGGCCTCACCGCGGCGCTGGCGCTGACCGCCACCGCCTGCAACTCGGGCGACGACAACGCCGACGCCAAGTCCAGCGCCTCCGCGTCCGCGAGCAGCGACGGGAAGATCAAGATCCCCGACGACCTCAAGGACAAGCTCAAGGAGCACGGCTTCGACGTCGACAAGTGGAAGGACGGCGCCTGGAAGAACTGGGACCGGGACGACTGGCTGCGCGAGGCCGACGACTTCATCAACCCGATCATCAAGGGCCTGTGGGACCCCGAGCGGATGCGCGGGGCCGACGACCCGGACCAGAACAAGGGCGTCGACGACGCGGACCTCACCGGTGACCAGGGCGTCACCGACCCGGAGCCGGCTCCGGTCACGGCGCGCGCCGTGAAACCGGCGTACCACGCCGGGGTGCCCGAGGCGGGCAAGGTGTTCTTCGACTCGCCCGAGGGCACGATGGTCTGCTCGGCGACGGTGGTCGAGGACCCGGCTCACCCGGGCAAGTCCAACCTCGTCTGGACGGCGGGCCATTGCGTGCACGCGGGCAAGAAGGGCGGCTGGTACCGCAACATCGCCTTCGTGCCCTCGTACAACGACGCCGGCAAGACCGCCGCGCAGCTGCAGAACGCGCCGCGCGAGGAGGTCGCCCCCTACGGGGTGTGGTGGAGCGACTGGGCGCAGACCTCGGACCAGTGGATCGAGCAGGGCGGCTCGACCGGCGGGCAGGGAGCCTCGTACGACTACGCCGTGCTGCATGTGACACCGGAGAAGGGCAGTGACGGCAAGTCACTGGAGGAGAAGGTGGGTTCGGCCCTGCCGGTGAACTTCAACGCACCCGCCGTGACGAAGGTGTCGAGCATCACGGCGACGGGCTACCCGGCCGCGCCGCCGTTCGAGGGCCAGCAGATGTTCCAGTGCACGGACAAGCCGGGACGGCTGTCGGTCGCGCAGGCGGACCCGACGATGTACCGCATCGGCTGCACCATGACCGGCGGTTCCTCGGGCGGCGGCTGGGTGGCCGCGGGCTCGGACGGCAAGCCGGCCCTGGTCTCCAACACCTCGATCGGCCCGGTCAAGTCCGGCTGGCTGGCGGGCCCGCGGCTGGGCCCGGTGGCCAAGGGCGTGTACGACTCGGTGAGCGGGAAGTTCGCCGGGCAGTGACGGCGGGCGACGTGACACGTCGCCTTTCAACACGGTGGGCCGGTGCGGAAGAACGTTCACCGGCCCACCGCCGTTCGTCCCCAACTGCCCATGCATAGTGGGGTGTCACGTCCGGGCGGGTCCCATGAGGGGCCGCCCCGGCGCACGACGGACACAGGGCACAGAGCTTCAACGGGGGTTACCGCAGCATGCGTTCTTCAAGACGGCGTCGTACGGTCCTCGCCGCCACCGGCCTGGTGGCCGCGCTGGCGCTCACCGCGACCGCCTGCGAATCCGGCGACGACAGGGCGAGCGGCGGGTCCACCGTGTCCGCCTCGCCGGGTTCCGCGAGCGGCGACGACAAGATCAAGGTCCCGGACGACATCAGGGACAAGCTCAAGCAGCACGGCATCGATGTCGACCAGTGGAAGCACGGCGCCTGGAAGAACTGGGACCGGGACAAGTGGCTCGGTGAGGCCGAGGACTTCGTCAACCCGGTGATCGACGGCCTGTGGAAGCCGGAGCGGATGACGTCCGCCGAGGATCCCGACAAGACGATCTCCGCGAAGGACGCGACGGCGGACCAAGGCGTCAGCGACCCGGAGCCCGATCCGGTGCGGGCGCAGGCGGAGAAGACCCCGTACCACGAGCACGCGGCGCCCGTCGGCAAGGTCTTCTTCGACTCCCCCAAGGGCTCGATGGTCTGCTCGGGCACGGTCGTCAAGGACGTGAACCACCCGGGGAAGTCCAACCTCGTGTGGACCGCGGGCCACTGTGTGCACGCGGGCGGGGACGGCGGCTGGTACCGCAACATCGCCTTCGTGCCGTCGTACAACGACCAGGGGAAGTCCGAGGCCCAGCTCGGCACCGCGACGGCCTCGGAGGTCGCGCCCTACGGCCAGTGGTGGGCGGACTGGGCCTCGACGTCCCAGGAGTGGATCTCGGGCGGCGACGAGACGGGCGGAGCGGGCGCGCCGTACGACTACGCCCTGCTGCACGTGAAGCCGGAGCAGGGCGGCAAGTCCCTGGAGGAGACGGTCGGCAACGCGCTGGCCGTGGACTTCTCCGCGCCGTCCACGCGGGAGGTCGGCGCGATGGGCGCCTGGGGCTACCCGGCCGCGCCGCCGTACAACGGCCTGAAGATGTTCAAGTGCGTCGACAGGCCGGGGCGCCTCTCGCTGGACCCGGCCCTGCCGACGATGTACCGCATCGGCTGCACCATGACCGGTGGCTCGTCCGGCGGCGGCTGGTTCCGCGTCGTCGACGGCAGGACCGAGCTCGTGTCGAACACGTCGATCGGCCCGGCCGGCAACACCTGGCTCGCGGGCCCGCGGCTGGGGCGCGGCGCGCGAGCGCTGTACGAGCAGATGAGCAAGGAGTACGGCGGCCGGTAGCCGCGAGCACGTCGACCGGAGCCGCTCCACGACGAAGTCCCGCCCCCTCGTGGAGGGGGCGGGACTTCGTCGTGCACGACGCGGATGTCTAGCGGAGCGCGGGCTCCGCGACGTACGGAGCGAGGTCCGCGGCCAGTTCCTCGTGCACCCGCAGCTTGAGCAGGGTGCCCTCCGCGGTGTGCTCCTCGGAGATCACCTCGCCCTCGGTGTGCGCACGCGCGACCAACTGGCCCTGCGTGTACGGCACGAGCGCCTCGATCTCGACCGAGGGGCGGGGCAGCTCGTTGTCGATCAGGGCGAGCAGTTCGGCGATGCCCTGGCCGGTACGGGCCGAGACGGCGATGGAGCGCTTCTCGATCCGCAGCAGCCGCTGGAGCACCAACGGGTCCGCCGCGTCCGCCTTGTTGATCACGACGATCTCGGGCACCTTCGTCGCGCCGACGTCCCGGACGACCTCGCGCACGGCGGCCAGCTGCTCCTCCGGGTCGGGGTGCGATCCGTCCACCACGTGCAGAATCAGGTCGGAGTCGCCGACCTCCTCCATCGTGGAGCGGAACGCCTCGACCAGGTGGTGCGGCAGGTGCCGGACGAAACCGACCGTATCGACCAGCGTGTACAGCCGGCCGCTCGGGGTCTCGGCCCGGCGCACGGTCGGGTCGAGGGTCGCGAACAGCGCGTTCTCGACGAGGACGCCCGCGCCCGTGAGGCGGTTGAGCAGGGACGACTTGCCGGCGTTGGTGTAACCGGCGATCGCGACCGAGGGCACCTTGTGGCGACGGCGCTCCTGGCGCTTGATGTCGCGGCCCGTCTTCATGTCCGCGATCTCCCGGCGCATCTTCGCCATCTTCTCGCGGATACGACGCCGGTCCGTCTCGATCTTGGTCTCACCGGGACCACGGGTGGCGAGACCGCCGCCCGAGCCGCCGCCCATCTGACGGGACAGCGACTGACCCCAGCCGCGGAGCCTCGGCAGCATGTACTGCATCTGCGCGAGCGCGACCTGCGCCTTGCCCTCTCGGGACTTGGCGTGCTGGGCGAAGATGTCGAGGATCAGGGCCGTACGGTCGATGACCTTGACCTTGACGACGTCTTCGAGGTGGATCAGCTGGCCCGGGCTCAGCTCACCGTCGCAGATCACCGTGTCCGCGCCGGTCTCGATGACGATGTCCCGGAGTTCGTTGGCCTTGCCGGAACCGATGTACGTGGCCGCGTCGGGCTTGTCGCGGCGCTGGACGACGCCGTCGAGCACGAGCGCTCCCGCGGTCTCCGCGAGGGCGGCCAGCTCTGCCAGCGAGTTGTCCGCGTCCCGAACGGTCCCCGTGGTCCAGACACCGACGAGGACGACGCGCTCCAGACGGAGCTGTCGGTACTCGACCTCGGTGACGTCCTCGAGCTCGGTGGAGAGGCCCGCCACGCGGCGCAGGGCCGCGCGCTCGGAGCGGTCGAGCTGGTCGCCGTCCCGGTCTCCGTCGATCTCTTGGCTCCAGGCGACGTCCTCTTCCATCAGGGCATCGGCCCGAAGACCTTCGGGGTAGTTCTGCGCGGGGCTCTGCGCGTCCTGGGAAGGGGAAGAAGAGGAGGTCATTGGATCCTTACGTAGAGGGGAGAGCGGAAGGCCGACAGATGTCGTCCGTCACAGGGAACAACGCCCGGGGCCGCCGGGAGATTCCCGTTCACCGCCGGGTCGCCCCCGGTGAGGGGGCTGCTCCGTCGGCTCGAAGATGGTCGCACGGTACGGGCCGTCTCGTCACGCGCTTAACGGGCACCGCCGCGCACCTGCGGACATGCCCACTCGGGGTGCTCCGACGCGCTCCTCGACCGGCGCCGGCCACGCGCCGTCGCCGCGCCACCACACCCCGTCGTGCCGGTGCCACCGGTCCGCGGCGCGGCGGCCGGACCCGTTCCGTGGCCGCACGCGCGCGCGGTCCCCGCTGTCTCACGCACCCTTGCGGGCCTGCGGGGCGTCGCTCTTCCAGTCGGGGTGACCCGGCATCGGGGGTGTCTTCTCGCCGGAGAGCCACGCCTTGAAGAAGCCGCTCAGGTCGCGGCCCGCCATGGCGGACGCCAGGTCCACGAAGTCGGCCGTGGAGGCGACCCCGTCGTGGTTGACCGTGACCCAGGTCCGCTCCAGGCGCTCGAAGGCCGGGCGGCCGATCTCCTGGCGCAGCGCGTACAGAGCGAGGGCCGCGCCGTCGTAGACGTTCGGCCGGAAGATGCTGATCTTGTGGCCGGGCTTCGGTCCCTTGGGCGCCGCGGGCGGCCCGCCGGCGGCGCGCCACGCGTCGGACATGCCGTAGGCCGCCTTCATCCGCTTCTCCATGGGCCGGTTCGCCTTCTCCTCGGCGTACAGGGCCTCGTACCAGGTGGCGTGTCCCTCGTTCAGCCACAGGTCGGACCAGGTGCGGGGGCTGACGCTGTCGCCGAACCACTGGTGGGACAGCTCGTGCACCATGATCGACTCGACGTACCACTTCGGGTAGGCGGGCTCGGTGAAGAGGTCCTTCTCGAACAGGGAGAGCGTCTGTGTCTCCAGTTCGAAGCCGGTCTGCGCCTGGGCCATCAGCAGGCCGTACGTCTCGAAGGGGTACCGCCCGACCTTGCTCTCCATCCAGGCGATCTGGTCGGGGGTCTTGGCGAGCCACGGTTCGAGCGCGGCGCGGTCCTGGGTGGGGACGACGTCGCGGACGGGCAGGCCGTGCGGTCCGGTGCGGTGCAGCACGCTGGAGCGGCCGATGGAGACCTGGGCCAGCTCGGTGGCCATGGGGTGTTCGGTGCGGTACGACCAGGTGGTGGCCCCGCGGGCCCGGTCGGTGCCCGCCGGCAGACCGTTGGCCACCGCCGTGTAGCCCTCGGGGGCCGTGACGTGGAAGGTGAACATCGCCTTGTCGGAGGGATGGTCGTTGCACGGGAAGACCAGGTGCGCGGCGTCGGCCTGGTTGGCCATCGCGAGGCCGTCCTTCGTGCGGACCCAGCCGCCGTCCTGGTCCTTGGCGGGGACCGGGTCGCTGGTGTGGCGCACGGTGATGTGCAGCGGACTCCCGGCGGGCACCGTCCTGGCCGGGGTCACCACCAGGTCGTCGCCCGCGCTCGCGAAGTCGGCGGGCGAACCGTTGACCTCGACCGACCGCACGGTTCCGTGGGCGTAGTCGAGGTTGACGCGGTCCAGTCGGGCGGTCGTGAGGGCGTCGATGGTGGTGACGGCCGTGAGCGGCTTGTCGTTGGCGCCGGAGTAGGTGAAGGCGAGGTCGTACGACTCGACGTCGTAGCCGGGGTTGCCGAGGGTGGGGAAGAGCCGGTCGCCGATGCCGAGGGCCGTGCCCGGGGAGGGGGCGCTCGCGGCGATCAGGCAGACGGAGACGGCCGAGGCGAGCAGGGCCGCCTGGACGCGGCGGCTCCTCGGGCGGCTGGGAACGGGGGCAGGGGCGGGGGCGGCTTCGAGCGGCATGGACCACCGCTACCAGCGCGCGCCGGGGCGATGGTGGCGACGCGCGACCGGCCCACCCGAACGTGTCCCTCCGGAGGCTCATCGGGCGAGCGCGGCCGTCGGGGGCCGGGGGGCTACTGGGCGGCCGCCGGATGCTGGGCCCGGCTCACGTCGAACACTCCGGGCACGTTGCGCATGGCGCGCATCAGGCCCTGGAGGCGTGCCGCGTCCGGGAGTTGGAGGGTGTAGGTGTGGCGTACGCGCTGCTGGCTGGGGGGTTCGACGGTCGCCGACACGATGGCGACGCCTTCCCCGGCGATGGCCTCGGTGAGGTCGGCCAGCAGGTGCGGCCGACCGAAGGACTCCGCGACCAGCGTGACGCGGCACTCGGTGGTGGCGCCCCAGCGCACACCGACCTCCGGGCGCCCGTCGCCCTTCATCCGTGCCGCTCCGGGACACTCCACGCGGTGCACGGTCACCACTCCCCCGCGCACGGCGAAGCCGGTGACCTCGTCGGGCGGTACGGGCGTACAGCAGCCGGCCATGCGTACGGAGGCGCCCGGCTGGTCCACGAGGGCGTTGGCGGGGCGGGTGACGTGTGCGGCCGTGGGACGCGTCGGCGGGGTCTCGGCGGGCGGCCTGGGGCCCGTGGCGGCGGCCTCCTCGGCGCCGGGTGCGGGGTGGGTGGCCATCCAGCGCTGGATGGCGATCCGGGCGGCGGCCGTGTGCGCGTGCTCCAGCCACTCCCTGGAGGGCTCGGAGGCGGGGTCCTGGCCCATGAGGAGCTGAACGGTGTCGCCGTCCTTGAGGACCGTACTCAGCGTCGCCAGGCGGCCGTTGACGCGGGCGCCGATGCAGGCGTGCGCGTCTTCCCCGTACTGCGCGTACGCGGCGTCGACGCAACTTGCCCCCTCCGGAAGGCCCAGTGAGCCGCCGTCGGCACGGAACACGGTGATCTCGCGGTCCTGGGCCAGGTCTTCGCGCAGCGTCGACCAGAAGGTGTCGGGGTCGGGGGCGCCCTGCTGCCAGTCAAGGAGGCGGGAGAGCCAGCCGGGGCGGGTGGGGTCGGCGCGCTCGCCCTCGAAGGGTCGGTCGCCGCCTCCGTCGGGCTGGTCCTCGGACGGGACGGCGTAGGGGTTGCCGAGCGCGATGACGCCGGCTTCGGCGACCTTGTGCATCTGGTGGGTGCGGATGAGGACTTCGGCGACCTGGCCGTCGCCCCGGGTGACCGCCGTGTGGAGCGACTGGTACAGGTTGAACTTGGGGACGGCGATGAAGTCCTTGAACTCCGAGACCACCGGGGTGAGACAGGTGTGGAGTTCGCCGAGCACGCCGTAGCAGTCGGCGTCCTCGTTCACGAGGACGAGGAGCCGGCCGAAGTCGGCGCCGCGCATCGGACCGCGCTTGCGCGACACGCGGTGCACGGAGACGAAGTGCCGTGGCCTTATGAGGACTTCGGCCTGGATGCCGGCGTCGCGCAGGACCACCCGCACCTCCTCGGCGATCTCCGCGAGCGGGTCGTCGGCGCGGCTCGCGTTGTCGACGATCAGCTCCCGGGTGTGCTCGTACTCCTCGGGGTGCAGGATCGCGAAGACGAGGTCTTCCAGTTCGGTCTTGAGCGCCTGGACGCCGAGACGCTCGGCGAGGGGGATCAGCACGTCGCGGGTCACCTTGGCGATGCGCGCCTGTTTCTCCGGGCGCATCACGCCGAGGGTCCGCATGTTGTGCAGCCGGTCGGCGAGTTTGATCGACATCACGCGGACGTCGTTGCCGGTCGCGACCAGCATCTTGCGGAAGGTCTCCGGTTCGGCGGCGGCGCCGTAGTCGACCTTCTCCAGCTTGGTGACGCCGTCGACCAGGTAGCAGACCTCGTCGCCGAACTCCTCGCGGACCTGATCCAGCGTCACTTCCGTGTCCTCGACGGTGTCGTGGAGCAGGGAGGCCGTCAGCGTCGTGGTCTCGGCGCCGAGTTCGGCGAGGATGAGGGTCACGGCGAGCGGGTGCGTGATGTAGGGTTCGCCGCTCTTGCGCATCTGACCGCGGTGCGAGGACTCCGCGAGCACCCACGCCCGGCGCAGGGGTTCCAGTTTGGCGTCGGGATGGTGGGCGCGGTGGGCCTCCGCCACATGCCCGATCGCGTCCGGCAGCCGGTCGCGCGCGGTGGGTCCCAGCAGCGCGGCCCGGCCCAGTCGCCGCAGGTCGATGCGCGGACGCCCCTTCCTGCGGTGCGCCGGGGCCACTCCGGGTTCGAGCGGGGCCGTGCGCTGCGGGGCGGGCGTTGCGGGGCCTGGCGTCGCGGGATTCGTCGCCTCCGCACTCATGGGCACCTCCGGCTGCGTAAGACCGGCGGACGGGTGCCCCAGGGCGTACTCGGCTCAGGGGATGGTGTCGGTCCCCCGTCCGGGCCGGTGCTTGATGCTACCGAGCCCACCACGCCCGGTTGACCGCCTCTCGCCGAGCGTGAAACGGATCACCCATTCGAGCGACTGTCCGGGGGTTTACAGTTTCGAACTTCTGGAAGGGGCGGCACGGACGTACGGCAGGAAGCGGTGCGGAGGCACTCCCGCGTGTCCAACGGGACCGCGCGGCACCCGGCCGGCCCTCGGGTCGTTCAGCTCAGGGCGCCGGCCGGCCAGTCCGCGTCGATCTCGCCCTCGGCGACGATCACCGCGGGGCCCGTCATCTCGATCTCGCCGTCGGCCCGCTCGGTGATGACCAGGCGTCCGCCGGGCACGTCGACGGTGTAGGTCGCCGGGGTACCGGTCACGGCCGGGTCGGCGCCGTCACGGCGGGCGGCGGCGACAGCGACGGCACACGCGCCGGTGCCGCACGAGCGGGTCTCGCCGGAGCCGCGCTCGTGGACCCGCAGGGCGACGTGGCGCGGCCCGCGGTCGACCACGAACTCGACGTTGACCCCGTCCGGGTACACCGAGGCCGGGGTGAACGGCGGCGGCGTGTAGAGGTCGCCGGCGTCCGCGAGGTCGTCCACGAAGGCGACGGCGTGCGGGTTGCCCATGTTCACGTTGCGCGCGGGCCAGCTGCGCTCTCCGACGGCGACCGTGACCTGTGCTTCGGGGAGGAGGGCCTTGCCCATGCCGACGGTGACGTCACCGTTCTTGGCGAGGTGCACGGTCTTGACGCCACCGCGCGTGGCGACCGTGAGGTCGCCCTCGGCCACGTGTCCGGCGCGCTGGAGGTAGCGGGCGAACACCCGCACTCCGTTGCCGCACATCTCGGCGACCGAGCCGTCGCCGTTGCGGTAGTCCATGAACCACTCCGCGTCGGCGGCCATCGCCCGGGCCTCCGGGTGGGCCGCGGAGCGCACGACGTGCAGCAGACCGTCGCCGCCGATGCCCGCACGGCGGTCGCACAGGGCGGCGACAGCGGCCGGAGGGAGGTCGATGGCGTTCTCCGGGTCGGGGACGATCACGAAGTCGTTCTCGGTCCCGTGTCCCTTGAGGAAGGCGATCCGCGTGCTCATCCCTCGATCGTACGGGGTCGGATCCGGGCGTCGCGGTCCGGCGCCCGGGTCAGCGCAGTCGCGCCACGCGCCACACGGCGAGCACCGCCACCGCGGCGACGGCCACGACGTAGGCGATCACCACGCGCCAGTCCGGGCGGTGGCCGGAGCCGCGCGCGGGGAAGCCGGGCAGGGCGTAGCCGACGCGGCGGGCGGCCATCATGCCCCAGCCGGCGGCGCACGAGCAGATCAGCAGGCCGAGCATGGCGACCACGGCACCGCCGTCACCGAACTCGAAGGCCAGCGGGAAGGCGAACATCAGGGAGCCGGTGGCGGCCAGCGCCACGATGGGCGCGAGCTGCCAGATGCGCAGCCGGCGCTGCGGGCGCAGCTCGACCTCGACCTCGGGCTCGGGGGACATCGCGCCGGGCTCGGGCCCGTCGGCGATCACCCCGGCCGGGATGTCGTCGGGTCCGTCCGAGCTGAGGGGTTCCCCGCCCAGCTCGGGCTCGACGCCGCGATCGGCGTCCGGGTCGATGCTCAGACCGTCTCCGTCCGGAAGGGCACCGTGCTCAGTGCCTCGTGCAGTGTCGCGAGGGCCGGCCTCCATCGCCACGCGCCCTCCCAACTCGGACTTCACTGGTCGATCGAAGCTCGATGATGGCACGCCGCCGGAGGCCCCGATGACGGCCGGAGCGTCCCGATGCCATGACGTGATCAGGCTGTGACCGGTCGTTCGACCAACGCCAGTGCGAGCTCGGGAAGTTCTGTGAGATCCGCCGCAGCCCCACTGAGCCAATGCACCCGGGGGTCGCGCCGGAACCATGAATCCTGACGGCGCGCGAAGCGCTTGGTGGCACGGACGGTCTCCGCGCGCGCCTCGTCCTCGGTGCACTCCCCGGCGAGCGCCGTGAGCACCTGCTGGTATCCGAGCGCGCGTGCCGCCGTGCGCCCCTCGCGCAGGCCGTGCGCCTCCAGGGTGCGCACCTCGTCGACGAGCCCGGCGTCCCACATGCGGTCGACCCGGCGGGCGATGCGCTCGTCCAGCTCGGGGCGCGCCACGTCGACGCCGATCTGCACGGTGTCGTACACGGAGTCGTGGCCGGGGAGGTTGGCGGTGAAGGGCTTGCCGGTGATCTCGATGACTTCGAGGGCGCGGACGATACGGCGGCCGTTGCTGGGCAGGATCGCGTGCGCGGCCTCGGGGTCCGCCATGGCGAGCCGGGCGTGCAGGGCGCCGGAGCCGCGCAGGGTCAGCTCCTCCTCCAGGCGGGCGCGCACCTCGGGGTCGGTGCCGGGGAACTCCAGGTTGTCGACGGCCCCGCGCACGTACAGTCCGGAGCCGCCCACCAGGACCGGCCAGCGGCCCTCGGCGAGCAGGGCGTCGATACGGGCGCGGGCGAGGCGCTGGTACTCGGCGACGCTGGCCGTGACGGTCACGTCCCAGATGTCGAGCAGATGGTGCGGAACTCCGCCGCGTTCCTCGGCCGTCAGCTTGGCGGTGCCGATGTCCATCCCTCGGTACAACTGCATGGAGTCGGCGTTGACGACCTCGCCGCCGAGGCTCTTGGCGAGGAAAACGCCCAGATCGGACTTTCCTGCCGCGGTCGGTCCGACGACGGCGATGACCCGGGGGGCGGGGGGTGCGCTGCTCACGGTCCCAGTCTCGCAAACCCCGGGGCCTCTCCCCTAACGAGCTACGTGACGGGCCCGGTCCGGGTTCGTTGCCTGTTGCGAGGTTCCACCCGCCGGCGTCGAGAGCCGGTGACCCGGGCGACGCAATCGGACGCACCGGGCAACGCGGAATTTCGCCCTCACGAGTAACGTATGGAGCGGATATGGGCGTATTTGCACGGCTTCTCCGGAGGTCGAAGGCGACGGAGGAGGCGTCAACCGCCGAGGCGCAGGCCCCCGCAGGGCCGGTCGGCGCCGAGGCGAAGGTGGCGGTGGACGCGGAGGGTTCGTCCGGGAGCGCGGGCGGGGCGACGGCGGGAACCGCCGAGGCCGGCACCGCGGAGGACGTCGACATCCCGAGGCAGCAGACCGCCGACCAGGCCGCCGACAACGAAGCCGGTGAGAGCGCCCGCAGGTAACTGCCCCGCGAGGGAAGGCGAACCATGGGTCTGATGGACAATCTGAAAGCCAAGCTGGAGCCGGCCAAGGACAAGGTCTCGGGGCTCGCGCAGCAGCACGGGCACAAGGTCAACTCCGGCCTGGAGAAGGCCGCCAAGGTCGTGGACGAGAAGACCAAGCACAAGTACAGCGACACGATCCGGACGGGCACCGGCAAGGCGAAGGACGCCATGGACCGCCTCGCGGCGAAGGAGGGCGACGGCCCGGCGACACCGCCGGACATGCCGACGCCGCCTCAGGCACCCTGATCGACGCGCACATCGGCGGACGGCCGCGAAGCCCCGTGCTTCCGGCCGTCCGCCGTTTCCGCGGACGGCTTCGCGACGGCGGATCGGGGATGCCGGCGACGGATCGGGGATGCCGTGATCCCCGGGCGCACCGGCCCTGGTCACCGAGTCACCGAGTCGCCGGGTCGCCGGGTCGCCGGTTTCACTGTTCTCGCCGGAGGTCCGGGCCGGCCCGGACCGTCCGCGTCGACAGGCTGGGAGCGAGGAACGGGGCAACCCGGCCGAGCACGCCGCAGCGGCGTCGCCGGGAGCGAGCACGGCAGTCGCCGCTACCGCATCCCGGGTACGGCGTACGTCACGGAGTCCCCGCCACGGACTCCCGGTCGGGACAACCAGAGCCGCCGGACCGGGTCGACGGGCCCGCCCCGGACCGCCGAAGCCCGGCGCGCCCTCAGGACCAGGCCGCCACGATGTATCCGACTCCGTAGGGCGCGTCGTCGTAGAGCAGGGCGCCGGCCAGACCCGCGCCCTCCGCGGCGCCCGCGAGGACCTGCCAGGGGGCGCGCCCGGCGACCTTCAACTCCTGGGCCAGTTCCGCGTCCAGCGCCTTGAGCGCCTCGACGTCCGCTGTTCCGAGGGCGCGGGCGGCCTCCGCGTCGAAGCCCACCGCGCGTTCGTCGAGATAGCCAGGCGCCTTGAGCGTCCGGCACGCGCTGGCGTCGCCCATCACGAGCAGCGCTACGCGCTCGGCGCGCGCGCCGAGCTGAGCCCCCGTCCGGAGGCACCGCTCGGCTTCCAGAGGCTCGCCCACGCCGACTCCCTCGACGGGGGCGTCGGACCAGCCGGTGCGCTCCAGCAGCCAGGCGGCGACGGCCAGGGAGGCCGGGAGCTGACGGTCCGCGGTGTCGGAGCCCGTGTCGGGCGCGCTCTCTCGGCCGAGGCGGACGGCGAGGTCGACCCCGAAGCCGGCGAAGGAGCCGCGCGTTCCCTCCGGGTGCGGTCCGCGGCCGCTCTGCTCGGCGGGGCCGACGACCACCAGCAGGTCGGGGCGGGACGCGGCGAGCACGCCCAGCGCGTCCGTGCACGCCGCGCGCGCGGCGTCCAGCTCGGATGCCGCGCCGGCGGCGACATCGGGGACGAGCAGCGGGGGGCAGGGGCAGACTGCGGCGGCTACAAGCATGATCCGCAGCGTAACGGTGTCGCCCGGAGGCTGCCCGGGGCCGGACGCGCGGGAACGGGCCCTCAGCCACCCCGGCAACGGCCTGAACACCGAGGCCCCGTGGCGGGGTGCCCCGTCGCCGGGCCCCGTCGGACGCGGCTCAGTCGCAGCCGCAGCCGCTGCCGGCGCCTGCGGCGACCGGCAGGGGCTCGGGGGCACCGATCCTCGGCAGGCCGAGCATGACGCCCGCCGGCTTGGCGGCCGCGGCGGCGTTGCGCTTCTCCCAGGCGTCTCCCGCGCGCGTGCGCCGCACGTCCAGGACGGCGCCCTCGGCGAGGAGATGGTGCGGGGCGGCGTACGTGATCTCGACGGTGACCACGTCACCGGGACGGACCTCCGCCTCGGGCTTGGTGAAGTGGACCAGGCGGTTGTCGGGGGCGCGGCCGGAGAGCCGGTGGGTGGCGCCGTCCTTGCGGCCCTCACCCTCGGCGACCATCAGCTCCAGCGTGCGGCCGACCTGCCGCTTGTTCTCCTCCCAGGAGATCTCCTCCTGGAGGGCGACGAGACGCTCGTAGCGCGCCTGGACGACCTCCTTGGGGATCTGCCCCTCCATGGTGGCCGCCGGGGTGCCGGGGCGCTTGGAGTACTGGAAGGTGAAGGCCTGCGAGAAGCGGGCCGCGCGGACGGCGTGGAGGGTCTGCTCGAAGTCCTCCTCCGTCTCGCCGGGGAAGCCCACGATGATGTCGGTGGTGATCGCCGCGTGCGGGATGGCGGCCCGGACCTTGTCGATGATCCCGAGGAACCGCTCCTGACGGTACGAACGGCGCATGGCCTTCAGGACCGTGTCCGAGCCGGACTGCATCGGCATGTGCAGCTGCGGCATCACGTTCGGCGTCTCGGCCATGGCGGCGATCACGTCGTCGGTGAAGTCGCGCGGGTGCGGCGAGGTGAAGCGGACGCGCTCCAGTCCCTCGATCTCTCCGCAGGCGCGCAGCAGCTTGCTGAAGGCCTCGCGGTCGCCGATGTCGCTGCCGTACGCGTTGACGTTCTGGCCGAGGAGCGTGATCTCGGAGACGCCCTCGCCGACCAGGGCCTCGATCTCGGCGAGGATGTCGCCGGTCCTGCGGTCCTTCTCCTTGCCGCGCAGCGCCGGGACGATGCAGAAGGTGCAGGTGTTGTTGCAGCCGACGGAGATCGACACCCAGGCCGCGTAGGCGCTCTCGCGGCGGGTCGGCAGTGTGGAGGGGAACGCCTCGAGCGACTCGGCGATCTCGACCTGCGCCTCCTCCTGGACGCGGGCGCGCTCCAGCAGGACCGGCAGCTTGCCGATGTTGTGCGTGCCGAAGACGACGTCCACCCAGGGCGCCCGCTTCACGATGGTGTCGCGGTCCTTCTGGGCGAGGCAGCCGCCGACGGCGATCTGCATGCCGGGGCGCTTCGTCTTCATGGGGGCGAGGCGGCCGAGGTTGCCGTAGAGCTTGTTGTCGGCGTTCTCGCGGACGGCGCAGGTGTTGAAGACGACGACGTCCGCGTCGCCGTCCGAGCCCGCGGGGGCCCGCACGTAACCGGCGTCCTCCAGGAGCCCGGAGAGCCGCTCGGAGTCATGGACGTTCATCTGACACCCGTAGGTGCGCACTTCGTACGTCTTGGATTCCTGAACGTCCACTGCCTGACTCCGGTCGCCGCTGCTCATGTGACAAGGGTAGGCGGTTGCCGGAGTGCGTCAGGACGCAGGCGCCCCACGGCCGGGACGCCGCACGGGCCGGCCGGGTCCGGGCCCCCGCGGGCACGGCCGTGGCCAGCCCTCAGGTCCGTGCCGCTCCCGGTCACGCGCAGGCTGTCGCCGTGCCGCGCGGGGTGTCCGGGGTCACGCCGTGATCGTGGCCCGCAGGACGTCCTCCACCGCTACCGTCGGCCGGCCCAGCAGCCGGGCGAGCGCGGGGTCCGCGGGGGCGAACGCGCCCTGGCGGCTCGCGGCGAACTGCCCGACGAGGAGGTCGGCCGCCGACTCGGGGACGCCGTGGCCGACCAGACCGGCCCGGTAGTCCCCGTCGGAGACGACGACCCGGCGGATCGTGCGGCCCGAGATCCGCGAGGCGATCTCCGCGACGCCCGCCATGTCGACGGTCTCCGCGGCGGTCAGCGCCGGCGTGAACCCGTCGAACTCGTCCGTGTCGCCCACGAGGGCGAGCGCCGCCGCCTCGGCGAGGTCGGTGTGGGCGGTCCAGGCGACCGGCCCGTCCTCCGGGGCGAGCAGTTCCCCCGTCTCGACGGCCGCCCCCAGCAGCATCGCGGCGGAGCCGGCGTAGAAGCCGTTGCGCAGGGAGGTGAAGGGCGGCCGGCTCCGGTACGACCCTCACGCTCATCGCCACGCCCGAGGAGCACCGCGACCCCGAACTCTCCCGCACCGCCCGTGAGGCCGTTCTCGCGGCGATCACCACGGACGCGCCGGTCACCGCGGCCGTCACCCTGCGCGCGGTCCTCCCCCGGACCGACGCCCTGACCGCGCCGGAGCGCGGGCTCATGGAGGAGTGGCTGGACCGGATCGCCGCGTCCGCCGACCGACCGCCGACCGCCCGCCGATCCGCTGTCAGACGAGGTCGGTGAACCGTTCCGCGACCGTCTTCGCGGCGGCGCCCAGCAGGATCGTGTAGTGGTTGGAGTCCTCGACCAGTTCGGTGGGCAGGTCCACCGAACCGCCGGTCCAGCGCTCGACCACGGTGGCGGGCAGCATCGGCGGCTCCTGGCCGAGCAGCCCGAGCGGCGCGTGCAGCAGCAGCGCCGGGACGGACAGCCGCTCCAGGTCCGCGGCGAACCGGTCCCCGGAGGCCAGCAGATCGCGCCCGTCCTGTCGTACGGCCTCCTCGCGCGCCGTGGACCGGCGGGCGCCCTCGGGACCCGTGAGGTCGTAGCGGACGTACGTCTCGACGTCGGCGTTCCAGTCCGGGCCGAGCGCCGGGTGCGCGCGGAAGAAGTCGACGTACTCCTGGTCGGTCTCGTACGTCCGGCCGAGCCGCACTATCGCGGGCCCGAGCGTCACGTCGAGGATGCCGTCGAGATCGGCGCCGGGCGGCACCGGCAGGGGCAGCCCTCCGTCGACGAGCAGGAGCCGGTCGAACAGTTCGGGCCGGCGCGCGGCGGCGAGCAGCGCGACGTACGCGCCCATCGAGTGCCCGGTCAGCGCGACCGGGGCGCCCGCACCGAGGCCTTCCGCGAGTCGGCACAGGTCGCCGGCGTGCCGGTCGAGGCCGTACGGACCCGGGGTGTCGGTACTGCCGCCGCGTCCCCGCAGGTCGGGCGCGAACAGGCTCCACTCGTCGGGGAGGTGGCGGGCGAGGGCGCCGAACGCCATGCCGGACGCGGTGATGCCGTGGGCGGCGAGCGCGGTCCGCGGCCCGTCGCCGAACCGCAGGACCCGCAGGGTTCCGCCCTCGACGGGCAGATCGAGTTCGGCCGGCTCGTCCATGCGCTCCTCCTGCTCGTCCCGGCGGCCGGGCGACATCGCCGGCCGGTTCGCTCAGCGACGTCGCAAGGCGCCGCTGAGCGAAGTTAACAAGCGGGCCCGAAGCCGTGGAAGAGGTGCGCGCGCACGTCCGGGCCCGGCGCGAGAGGAGCCGTCGGGACCATCTCGGCGCCGGACGGCCGGAACACCACCGGGCTGAGCCCGGACCCGGGCGGCCGGAGCGCCACAAGCCCGCCCCCGCAACGCCCCTAGGCGTCCGGCGCGCTCCATCCCTGGCGGCGCAGGACCTCCGCGACGTCCGGGGCCCGGTAGTGCTCGCCCTTGAGGACCTTGCCGTCGGCCCGACGGGCGACGTGGCCGTCGGGGCCGATCTTCGTCATGTTGGCCCGGTGGATCTCGGCGACCACCGCGTCGAGGTCGATCCCGTGGACGAGTGCCGTGCCGTACGCCACGTACACGACGTCGGCGAGCTCGTGCGCCAGCCGGTCGAGGGGGCCCTCGGCCGAGACCTCCGCCACTTCCGCGGCCTCCTCGGCCAGCAGCTCCCCGCGGTGCGCGGCCAGCCCCGGCGAGACCTCGGTCGGGACGCTGCGGGCTTCCAGGCCGAACGCCCGGTGGAACTCCCGGACCAGCGAGGCCGGAGAGGGAGGAGCGTCGGGCGAGGGTGCGGCGGCCGGATCGGCAAGGACGGAAGCGCCCTCCGAAGCGTCCGGAGACGCCACCGCGGAAGCTGCTTGAGCTGCGGGACAAGGGTCCTGCGACGGGAAAGACGGCTGCATGGGCCGAGCCTATCGATCCGCCGGACCCCCTCTCCGTCGTCCCGGCCTGGTCAGGACCGCCCTCGGGCTGGCAGGATCGCGCGCATGTTCCAGGCACTCCCCCGTATCGGCAGACGCCGCGCGCTGTTCGGCTCGGCGGCCGTCCTCGCGGTCGTCGGGCTGCTGCTGTGGTGGCTGCTGCCCCTCGGCGAGGAGTCCCCGCGCGGGACGATCACCTTCAGCGCGGGCACCCCGACCGGGGTCTACCAGAAGTACGGCACGCTCCTGCAGGGAGCCATGGCCAAGGACATGCCCGATGTCGACGTCAAGCTGCTGAACAGCGACGGGTCGCAGGAGAACGTCCGGCGCGTGGCCACGGGTGAGGCCGACTTCAGCATCGCGGCGGCCGACGCCGTGGAGACGTACATCCTGCAGAACAAGCCGGGCTCGGGCCGGCTGCGCGGCTGCTCGCGGCTGTACGACGACTACGTGCACCTGGTGGTGCGGCGCTCGTCGTCCATACGGTCGGTGGCGGACCTGAGGGACAGGAAGGTCGCCGTCGGTCCGACCGGTTCCGGGGTACGGCTGATCGCGAACCACGTGCTCCAGGCGGCGGGACTGGACGCCGCCGACGACATCGAGCCCCTCGACAACGGCATCGCGGACATGCCGGAGATGCTCAAGGACCACAAGATCGACGCCTTTTTCTGGTCCGGTGGCCTGCCGACGAGCGCCGTGCTCGGGCTCTCCGAGACCGACGACATCCGTCTGGTGCCGATCGGCAGCGACCTCGTCAAGAAGCTGCACGAGCAGGGCGGTGCCTCGCGCTACTACCGGGCCGCGGTGATGCCCGCCGACGCCTATCCGAAGGCACAGCGCGGCGCGGCCGTGCAGACGCTGGCCGTGGCCAACTTCCTGATCACGCGGGACGACGCGGACGCGAACCTGACCGAGGACCTCACCCGCACGGTGATCGGCAGCCGCGACCGCATCGGCCAGAAGGTGCACGCGGCCCAGCTCGTGGACCTGCGCACCGCGATCTACACGGACCCGCTGCCCCTCCACGAGGGCGCACGGCGCTACTACCGGTCGATCAAGCCGTAGCCGACCGCACGGGACGTACGCCGCTCACGTCACCCGCCCGGGTTCCGACCTCGGCACCGTCACCGTCACGCGCAGACCCTGCGGCTCCTGGTGGTCGTACGCGATGGACCCGCCGCCCGCCTCCAGGAGGGCCCGCGAGATGGAGAGGCCGAGGCCCGAGCCCTTGACGTTCTGGTGGACGGCGCTGCGCCAGAACCGGTCCCCGATGCGCGTCAGGTCCTCGTCCGTGAGGCCGGGACCGCAGTCGGTTACCACGACGGTCGACGTCTGGCCGTTGGACGCGACCGTCACCTCGACGCATCCGTCCTCGGGCGTGAACTTGACCGCGTTGTCGATCACCGCGTCCAGGGCGCTCGACAGGGTGACCGGGTCGGCCCAGGCGGTGGTGGCCGGGCAGCTCCCCACCAGTCGTACGCCCCGGCTCTCGGCGACCGGCTGCCAGGAGGCGACCCGCTCGGCGGTGAGCGCGCCGATGTCCGTGAGGCACACGTCGGCCTCCGCGTGCTCGGCGAGCGCCAGGTCGAGCAGGTCGTCCAGGACCTGGGCCAGGCGCTTGCCCTCGGTGCGGACGGAGGCGATCTCCTCGTTGCCCTCGGGCAGTTCGAGGGCGAGCAGCTCGATGCGCAGCAGCAGTGCGGAGAGCGGGTTGCGCAACTGGTGCGAGGCGTCGGCGACGAAGGCGCGCTGCTGTTCCAGCACGTCCTCGACGTTGTCGGCCATCTCGTTGAACGACCGGGCCAGCCGCTGGAGTTCCGGTGGCCCGCCGGCCGCCGCGACGCGGGACTTGAGGCGCCCGGTCGCGATGTCGTGGGTGGTGGCGTCGAGGACGCGTACGGGGCGCAGCACCCAGCCGGTCAGCCGCAGCGCGGCTCCGACCGCGAGGAGCATCGCGGCGATCTCGCCCGCTCCGATGATCAGCCAGCCGTGCAGGGTCGCGGACCGCATCTGCCCGGTCGGCGAGTCGGTGACGACGACGGCGATGACGTCGCCGTCCTTGATGACCGGGGAGGCGACGACGAGTCGGTGGCGCTGCCAGGGCCAGACCTGCTGCGGGTCGTGACTGCGGCGGCTGACCAGCGCCTCGTTGAAGGCGTCGCGGGCCACCCCCGTCCGGGGCAGACCCCAGTCGTCCGGGGCGTTGGCCATGGGCTTGAGGTTGCGGTAGAAGACGCCGGCACGGATGCCGTACACCTCGTAGTAGCGGGCCAGCTCGGTGCGCAGCGTCTCGGCGCGTTCGTCGGGGAAACCGCCCTGGGTGCCGCTCGGCGGTTCGGTGACGTACTGCGCGAGGGCGGAGAAGCGGGCGGTGTCGTCGATGCGGTCGACGACGACACGCTGCTGCCGGGCCGCCGCGACGCTGACGGCGAGCGGGACGCCGAGGGCGAGCAGGACGGCCGCCATCAGGACGATGAGCAGCGGGAGGAGACGCGTGCGCACCCGTGCCCGCTACCCGGCCGGGGCGACGAGCCGGTACCCGACGCCGCGCACGGTCTCGATCAGCGCCGGCATGCGCAGCTTGGACCGCAGCGAGGCGACGTGCACCTCCAGGGTGCGTCCGGTCCCCTCCCAGCTGGTGCGCCACACCTCGCTGATGATCTGCTCGCGGCGGAACACGACGCCGGGGCGCTGGGCGAGGAGTGCGAGCAGGTCGAACTCCTTGCGGGTCAGCTGGACGGTCGTGCCGCCGACGGTGACCTGCCGGTTGGGCAGTTCGATGCGGACGGGGCCGAGGACCAGCGCGGCCTCACCGGGGGACGCGGCGTCGTCGTGGGCGGTGCGCCGCGCCACGGCGTGGATGCGGGCGAGCAGTTCCCCGGTGTCGTACGGCTTCACGACGTAGTCGTCGGCGCCGAGGTTGAGGCCGTGGATGCGGGACCGCACGTCCGCGCGCGCGGTGACCATGATCACCGGGGTTGCGGTCCGCTTGCGGATCTTGCCGCAGACCTCGTAGCCGTCCTGGTCGGGCAGTCCGAGGTCGAGGAGGACGACCCCGAACCCGTCGCTCTCCGGGACGAGGGCCTGCAGGGCCTCCTCGCCGCTGCGGGCGTGCGTGACGTCGAAGCCGTGCCGTGCGAGCACGGCGGACAGGGCCGCGGCGACGTGGTTGTCGTCCTCGACGAGCAGCAGTCTCATTCCGGCCCCCTCCGGTTCATCGGTCGTACGGTCTCGGCGCGTGCACTGTCGTACGGTCTCGGCGCGTGCACTGTGGCATGGTGCGCGCACGCGTGCGCCAACAAGGAAGTCACGCCGATGGACAAGGACGGAGTCAAGGGCCTTCGGGTTGCCTGCGGCTTCCGTTACCCAGCCGGTACGCGCCTTCGCGCCGGCCATTACGACACGTGTCCGATTGCTACCGGATCGTGATGCTCAAGTTCCCCTCAGATGTAATGACGCTGGTCGTACGGGGTCACTACTGTCCTCCGAAACCGAGGAGGACGGAGCCCCAAAGCGATGACCGAAGTATCGGTGGCCAAGGACGACCTGGCCGGGACCGACGAACTGGTCGTCCTGAAGAGCGTCAACAAGCACTTCGGCGCGTTGCACGTACTCCAGGACATCGACCTGACGATCACACGGGGTGAGGTCGTCGTGGTCATCGGACCGTCCGGGTCCGGGAAGTCCACACTCTGCCGCACGATCAACCGCCTGGAGACCATCGATTCGGGTGACATCTCGATCGACGGCAAGCCGCTGCCCCAGGAGGGCAAGGGGCTCGCCCGGCTCCGGGCCGACGTGGGCATGGTCTTCCAGTCCTTCAACCTCTTCGCGCACAAGACCGTGCTCGAGAACGTGATGCTGGGCCAGATCAAGGTCCGCAAGACCGACAAGAAGGCGGCGGCGGAGAAGGCCCGCGCGCTCCTCGACCGCGTCGGCGTCGGCACGCAGGCCGACAAGTACCCGGCGCAGCTCTCGGGCGGCCAGCAGCAGCGTGTCGCGATCGCGCGGGCACTGGCGATGGACCCGAAGGTCATGCTCTTCGACGAGCCGACCTCGGCGCTGGACCCCGAGATGATCAACGAGGTCCTCGAAGTCATGCAGCAGCTCGCCCGCGACGGCATGACCATGATCGTCGTCACCCACGAGATGGGCTTCGCCCGTTCGGCCGCCAACCGCGTCGTGTTCATGGCCGACGGCCGCATCGTCGAAGAGGCGGTGCCGGACCAGTTCTTCAGCAACCCGCGCAGCGACCGTGCCAAGGACTTCCTGTCGAAGATCCTGCACCACTGACAACTCCCGTCGTCCCTGACGTCACTCCTCGCGCGCGGGGCTCCGAGCGCGCGAACCGCCCTTCGACGGCCCGTACCTCTTTCTCCACGCAAAGGATGTTCTCCATGAAGCTCTCCAAGGTCGTCGCCGCCTCGGCCGCCGTGCTCGCCCTCACCGCCACCGCCACCGCGTGCGGTTCGGACGACAAGGACGACAGCGGCTCCTCGGGCGGCGGCAAGATCAAGGTCGGCATCAAGTACGACCAGCCCGGTCTCGGCCTGAAGCAGCCGGACGGCTCCTTCGCCGGCTTCGACGTGGACGTCGCGACCTACGTCGCCAAGGAGCTCGGTTACAAGCCGAGCCAGATCGAGTTCGTCGAGACGAAGAGCGCCGACCGTGAGAACGCGCTCGCCCGCGGCGACGTGAAGTTCATCGCGGCCACCTACTCGATCACCGACGAGCGCAAGCAGAAGGTCGACTTCGCCGGCCCCTACCTGCTGGCCCACCAGGACCTGCTCGTCAAGGCCGACTCGAACATCTCCAAGGGCACGGACCTCAACGGCAAGAAGCTGTGTTCCGTCACCGGCTCGACGTCGGCGGAGAACGTCAAGAACACCATCGCCCCGAAGGCCAACCTGCGTAAGTACAGCGGCTACTCGGAGTGCATCGCGGGTCTGCAGAGCGGTGCCGTCGACGCGGTGACCACGGACGACTCGATCCTCGCGGGCTTCGCCGCACAGGACAAGTACAAGGGTCAGTTCAAGCTCGCCGGCCTCAAGCTGAGCAACGAGAACTACGGCGTCGGCATCAAGAAGGGCGACGCCGCCCTCGAGAAGAAGATCAACGCCGCTCTCACCAAGATGGTCAGCGACAAGGCCTGGGACGCGGCGGTCAAGAAGAACTTCGGCACGAGCTACAAGAACGAGCCGGCCCCGAAGGTCGGCGTGATCGTCAAGTAGTCCGAAGTCACCAGGTAACGCAGGGACCTTCAGGTAACGCAGGAATCCGCGGTTCACGCGGGGTTCCGCTGGTGCGCCGCCGCCCGCCGCGATCACGGCGGCGGCGCACCGCGTCCGCCACGTACGCCACCACCCGGAAGCGCGGGAGATCGTGTTCGACTTTCTTCAAGGTTATGACGTCCTAGGGGCGTTCTGGACGACGGTGAAGCTCACCGTCTACTCCGCCCTCGGCTCCCTGATCCTGGGCACCCTTCTGGCCGCGATGCGGGTCAGCCCCGTCCCGCTCATGCGCGGGTTCGGCACCGCCTACGTGAACATCGTCCGGAACATCCCGCTCACGGTCATCATCGTCTTCAGCTCGCTCGGTCTCGCCGACATCTTCGGCGTCACGATGGGCGCGCCGGACAACTTCGATCTCCAGGGCTTCCGGCTCGCCGTGCTCAGCCTCGTCGGCTACACCGCGGCCTTCGTCTGTGAGGCACTGCGCTCCGGCATCAACACCGTGCCCGTCGGGCAGGCGGAGGCGGCCCGCGCGATCGGGCTGAGCTTCAGCCAGACTCTCCGGCTCATCGTGCTGCCGCAGGCGTTCCGCTCCGTCATCGTCCCGCTGGCGAACGTCCTGATCGCGCTGACCAAGAACACGACCGTGGCCGCCGCCATCGGCGTGGCCGAGGCCGCCACCCTCATGAAGACGATGATCGAGGCCGAGGCGCAGACGGTCCCCATCGCCGCCGTCTTCGCCTTCGGGTTCGTGGTCCTGACCCTCCCCACCGGCCTCATCCTCGGCTGGCTGGGCAAGCGACTGGCGGTAAAGCGATGACCTCCGTTCTCTACGACGCCCCCGCCCCCCGGGCCAAGCGCCGCAATGTGGTCCTCTCGGTCGTCTTCGTCGTCCTGCTCGCCCTGTTCCTGTGGTGGATCTGGACGGTGATGGACGACAAGAACCAGCTGAAGTGGGCCCTTTGGGAGCCGTTCACCACGGCGAACGCCTGGAGCACCTATCTGTGGCCGGGGCTTCTCGGCACACTGAAGGCCGCCGCGCTCAGCATGGTGATCGCCCTCCCGCTGGGCGCCGTCTTCGGCATCGCCCGGCTCTCCGACCACCGCTGGGTGCGCATTCCGGCCGGCGCCGTGGTCGAGTTCTTCCGGTCGATCCCGGTCCTGCTGCTGATGCTGTTCGCGAACGAGCTGTACGCGCGCTCCGCGGGCATCGCCAGTGAGGACCGCCCGTTCTACGCCGTCGTCACCGGCCTGGTCCTCTACAACGCCTCGGTCCTCGCCGAGGTCGTCCGGGCCGGCATCCTCGCCCTCCCCAAGGGACAGACGGAGGCGGCGTACGCGATCGGCCTGCGCAAGGGCCAGACGATGGGCAGCATCCTGCTGCCGCAGGCGGTCACCGTCATGCTGCCCGCGATCGTCGGCCAGCTCGTGGTCATCGTGAAGGACACCGCGCTGGGCGGCGTGATGATCGGCTACCAGGAGCTGCTCACCGCGCGCAGCACCCTCGCGGCCAACTACGCCAACGTGGTCCAGAGCTTCATCGTGGTCGCCGTCATCTTCATCATCGTGAACTTCGCGATCACCAGCTTCGCCTCCTGGCTGGAGGCGCGGCTGCGGCGCGGCAAGAAGTCGACCGGTGCGGTGCTCCCGGCGGACGACGCCGCGATCGCCGGGATCACGGGCACGAACGCCGGCGGCGGCGGTATCTGACAAGCAGTCAATCCGCGTGACCGGTGAGGGCAGTGGCATGATCGCCACTGCCCTCGTCACTTGACGCAAGCACCGGCAATGGGTTGCATACGTTCTGTGATCGTGCACCCCGCTCCACCTGCCTGTTCCCGTACGTCTCTCAGGACACCGCTCCGGGCAGGGGGCACCGCGTCGTGGACCCGGTGATCATCGTCGGAGCAGGGCCCGTCGGGCTCACGCTGGCCCTTGCGCTGGCCCGCCAGGAGGTCCCCTCCGTGGTCCTGGACGAGGGGCCGGGCAAGGACGAACAGCGGCTCGCGCGGAGTGTGGTGCTGCGCGAGGACACGGCCGCGCTGGTCGGCAGGCTCACGGGCCTCCCGCTCGACGACATCGGCTTCCGTTGGGCCGGATGGCGGTCGATGCGGCGCAAGCAGGTGATGCGCGAGGTCGCCTTTCCCGAACAGGCGAGCGGGATCGGAGCGCGGAGCGCCACCGGCCCCCGGGACACCGGGTTGTCCCGCGGTGACGGCCCTCGGGGGGCCGTCACCGCCCGGGGCACGGGTACCTCCAGGGGTACGGAAAGCCCGTCGGAGGCCGAGGAGTTCAGCGCTCCGCTGCACATCGCCCAGCACGAACTGACCGGCGCCCTGCGCGAGGCGATCGTCCATGAGCGGCTCGTCAAGGTCGCCGCCGACAGCCGTCTCGACTCCCTCGAACAGGAGACGTCCGGCGTCACGGCGCACACCCGTGGATCCAACGGAACCTGGTGGCGCGGCAGTTATCTCGTCGGCTGCGACGGACCCCGCTCGACGGTGCGCAAGCTCCAGGACATCCGCTTTCCGGGGCGTACCGCCGTCGAGCGGCACGCCGTGGCGGCCCTGCGCGCCGAACTCCCCTGGCCCGGAGAAGCGTTGCTGCACCGGCTGCCGCCGTGGCGCACGTCGGGACCCTCCGTCGGTGAGGTGACCGCGCGCCCGCTCGCGGAGGACGTGTGGCGGCTGGACTGGCTGCTGCCCCCGGGCAAGGACCTGGTCACGCCCGACCTGCTGGTCGCCCGCATCAGGGAGACCCTCGGCGGCTGGAGCGGCGGCGCCACCCCCGCGTACGAGCTGCTCGACACCGGCGTCCACACCGTGCACCACCGGCTCGCCCGGCGGTGGCGCGTCGGGCGGGTCTTCCTCGCCGGGGACGCGGCCCACCTGCTCGGCGCCCTCGGTACCCAGGGGCTGGACGAAGGGCTGCGGGACGCCGACAACCTCGCCTGGAAGCTGGCGCTCGCCTGGCACCACGGCCGGCACGAGGCCCTGCTCGACAGCTACCAGACGGAGCGGCGGGCCGTGGTCGCCGCCCGGCTGCGCGCCGCCGACCAGGCACTGCCCGTCCTGCGGGGTGGCGGCGGACTGCGGGCCTACGTCCCGGGATCCGCGCGCGGCCACGACGCGCTCCTCACGGACGGCCACCTCGGGCGCGGCCCGCTCGGCACGCCGGGGGCGTACGCCGACTCCCCGCTCGCACCCCCGCCCGTCGAGGCGCAGGCCCCTGTCGCCACCGAGCCCGGCGCTCCGGTCACCGATGTACGGGTGACCGCGGAGGACGGCTCGTTCGTACCGCTGCGCGAACGGCTCGGGCGCGGCGTCCTGCTCGTCGTGCTGATCGCGCCGGGCACCGGAGTGTGGGAACGCAAGCACTGGGTGACGGCCGGCATCATGCCCCGGCTCGCCGCCGCCGTGACCGCGCTGCCGCACCCCGCCGAGCTGCTCGTCGCGGAGAGCTATCCGGGCGCGGCAGCACACACCGTGCTCCTCGTCCGCCCCGACGGCCATCTGGTCACCGCGCTGAGCGGGGTCCGGCCGGCCGACCTGTACGAGGCGGCCGAGGCGGCCCTCGGCGGACCGGCGACGGCAGAGCCCGCCGCGGAGGCGACCGCCGGCCGGAGTTGAACGCTCCGTGACCACCCGAGCTGGGACGATCCGATGCCGTGGGCCCGTAGTGGTCCACATAGTGACAGTGAGTTGACCCGCCTGCACCGCCATGGTGTACTCCGGATCGTGACCGACACCTGTGTGCGCCTGTGGCGGAGGGTCCATATGGACCTCCTCCGCTATGCGGGCTGCGTGTGTCGCCCGTCCTTCTGACTTCGCATCCTTATCTCCCGCGCGCCGCTTCGTGCCCTCGCGCGCCCCTCTCGCGAACCCTCAGGACGGTCCGAGTGTCTGTGTCACCCGCTGTCTCCGCGTCCCCCGCTCTCCCCGCTGCCTCCGGCACCCCCACCCAGGCCGATCTGCTCGCCTTCGTCCGCCGTACGGCCGCCGACGCCGAGCTGATCGCCTCGCTCCCCCTCGACCCCGAAGGCCGCACCTGGGTGCGGCTCGAAGGCCCCGGCGGCAGCGAGGCCTGGCTGATCGGCTGGCCACCCGGCACCGGCACCGGCTGGCACGACCACGCCGAGTCGGTCGGCGCCTTCCTCACCGCGTCCGGTGAGCTCAAGGAACACTCGCTCGCCGCGCGGCTGCCCGCCGACGGCTGGAAGACCCTCGAACTCACCGAGGACATCGACCGGCACCGCACGCTGTCCGCCGGTACCGGCCGCGCCTTCGGCCGCCATCACGTGCACGAGGTCCTCAACGAGTCCGCCGAGGAGCACGCGATCTCGGTCCACGCCTACTACCCGCCGCTTCCGCAGATCCGCCGCTACAGCCGCACCGGCCAGGTGCTGCGCCTGGAGCACGTCGAACGCCCGGAGGACTGGCAGTGAGCACCCCTGACCCCGTCGGCATCGACGAACTGCTGGAGAAGGTCCGCGCGGGCCTCGACCGCGTGGAACCCGAGGAGGCGTACGCGGCCGCGCAGGCCGGCGAGGCCCTCCTCGTCGACACCCGCTACGCGGCCCTGCGTGACCGCGACGGCCTGGTGCCCGGCGCCCTCGTCGTCGAGCGCAACGAACTGGAATGGCGGCTGGACCCCGCCGGCAGCCACCGCGCTGCGGAAGCCACGAGCCATGACCTGAAGGTCGTGGTGTTCTGCAACGAGGGGTACGCGTCGAGCCTCGCCGCCGCGTCCCTGCGCCAGTTGGGGCTGCACCGGGCGACCGACCTGGTCGGCGGCTTCCAGGCGTGGAGGGCGGCCGGCCTGCCGGTCACGAGCGCCGACGAGGAGAAGTGAGCGTCCGACCGCAGGTGCACGCGGAACCGTGATTCGTCCCCGACGCGTACGAGGGCGGGCGCCCCTCGGGTAAGGGGCGCCCGCCCTTGTGCACCGCCTCTTACAGCCGCCCTCCTGGGCCACCGTTTCGGTCGTGACACTCACTCATCGACGGTGCGTCCCGCTCATCGGCCGCCGGCTCACTCCGTGGCCGTGGCCACCAGGACGGGGCGCGTCCTCAGGGCGACGCGTCCTGGCAGCGCGGTAGCCACCAGGACCAGCAGCCCGGCGACCGCGACGACCGTCAGGTACACGAGCGGAGTGACCGCGGGGGCAGCGCCGCCCGTCATGCCGACGCTGAAGGCCGTGAGGACGGCGAGCGCGATCCCGCTGCCGAGGGCCGTGGCGAGCAGCAGGACCGACAGTGCCTCGGTCCGCAGCATCCGCAGCACCTGACGGCGGGTCGCACCGGCGAGGCGGAGCATCGCGAACTCGCGGATCCGCTCGGAGACCGACATGGCGAGGGTGTTGACGACGGCGATGGCGGTGAAGGCCAGCACCAGCCCCATGGCGAGATGGTTCACCTCGGCGTTCGCCTGCTGCCGCTCGACCTGGACCGTGTCCGCCTCGGCCGGGGCGAGCACCCGCACGGCCGGGAACTCACGGAGCGTGGTCGCGAGTTGTGTCTGTGTGCGGGCTGTACCGACCAGGACGGAGGTGGCGAGTGGGTTGTCGACATGCCGGACGACCAGGTCATGGGCGAAGGTCAGATCCCCGAAGCCAAGGCCCCTGGCGTAGACGGCGGCGACCGTGAGCCGGACGGGCGTTCCGTCACCGAGGGTGAGACGCAGCCGGTCTCCGGGCTTCAGGTGGAGCTGGTCCGCGGCCAGTTCGCTGACCGCGACCGCTCCGCTGTCGAGGTCGTTCAGGGTGCCCGCCGTGACGTCCGGGTCCCAGGTGCGGGACAGACCGGCCGGTGTGACGCCCTGTGCCGCGTACTTGTCGAGGCCCACGCGGACGGTCGTGCGGACCACTTCGGTGACGACGTCGTGCCGCGCGCGCAGAGCCTGGGCCGCCGCCGCCGGAACACCGGGGCCCTGAGCGGCGAGCACCCAGTCGGCGCGGACACCGTCGCGCGCCTGGGCACGGGCCGCGTTCCCGAGCGTGGGCTGGACGAAGAGCACGGTGCAGGTCATCCCGACGAGGAGGGTGAGCGGAGTGACGACGGAGGCCATACGGGCCGCGTTGCCGCGGAGGTTGGCCCGGGCGAGGCGTCCCGCGGGGCCGCTCATCCGCAGCGGACCGGCGAGCACGGCGGCGGCAGCCCGGACCAGCAGCGGTCCGAGCAGGGAGACGGCGGTGGCGAGGACCACGACGGCCAGGAAGGTCACCGGCGTCGACGCGGGCTCGGTGCGCAGCGTGCTGAGCACGACGACGAGCACGGCTCCGCCCGCGAGGAGCACGAGACCGGCGAGCAGCCGGCCCCATGCCGGGCGCGTGCGCTCGACCCGTGCTTCGGCGAGGGCCTCGGCCGGGCGGATGCGAACGACGCGGCGGGACGAGATACGGGCGGCGGCCCAGGCGCCGAACAGCGTGGCGCCCACGGCGGCGAACAGGGGGAAGACGCTGACGGTGTGCTGAAGCGTGGACGGGAGGGCGCCCAGATCGACGAAGCGGCTGTACAGCCAACGGCCCAGTGGCAGGCCCACGAGGGCTCCGCTGACACCGGCGGCCGCTCCCACGATCAGGGCCTCGCGTCCGAGCAGTCTGCGGATCTGGCCCTGGGTGGCGCCGACGGCGCGCAGCAGGGCGAGTTCGCGGTGACGCTGCTGGACCGACAGGGCGAAGGTGCCCACGACCACCAGCACGGCCACGAGCAAGGAGGTGCCGCCCATCGCGCCGCCCATGCTGACCAGCCGGATGCGCGCGGCGGCCGCGTCCAGGAACTCGACCGGGCCTCGTTCGTCGCCCGAACGGACCTGAGCGGTGGTGCCGTTCAGTGCCTCGGCCACGGCCCTCTTGACCGCCTGGACGTCGGCACCGTTGTCGGGCAGCACGCCGATGACGCTGACCTGCCCGGGGTGCGCGGCCAGCCGCGTGGCCTCGGCGGTGGAGAAGAAGAGGGAGGTCTGGTGGCTGACGTCGGAGGTGGGCACGGCGATTCCGGTGACGCGGTAGGTGCGGGGTGACTGCGTCGACTGGACGGTGAGGCGGTCGCCGGGCTCCAGGTGAGCGCGCTCGGCGAAGTGCCGGTCGACGACGAGGTCGGTGTCCGCGCCGGGTGCGCGACCGGCGGTGAGCCGGTACGGAGTCAGCGCGGCGGAGTCCCAGGCGTGCCCGTAGGCGGGCCGGTCCTTCCCGACGGCGGAGTCGGCGGTCAACGGCTGCGCCAGGAAGGTCAGTTCGGGGACGACTCGGCGCACTCCGGGGAGATGGCGCAGCCGTGTGGCGAGGCCGTCCGCGAGCCAGGCCCGTTCGGCGATCGGCTTCGCCTTGTGCTTGACCTTGGTCTTGCCCTTCTTGTGCTTGACGGTCGTCCGGTGGACGTTCTGGTCGGCGGAGACCACGATCGGCGCCGCGGCGTAGCGCTCGGTGCGGATCGTGCCGCGCAGGCCGGTCTCCAGGAGAGTGCCGCAGGCGGTGATGAGGGCCGCCGCGCACATCAGGGCGACGAAGGGACCGAGGAAGCCGCCCTTGCGGGCGCGGACGGTCTTCACCGCGTAGCGCAGCATCATGTCGGTTCGCTCTCTGTCCTGTTGTGGGCCGCCTGGGTGTCGACTGCTGCGCTGTCGTGGGGCGCCGGATCGCTCTCGGCTCCGGTGTCCTTGTCCGGGGCCGGATGGGCGAGGAACCGGGTGAGGACGGTGCGCGCGCCGACGGGAGTGTCGGCGTCAGGGCGCTTGTAGCGGTGGAGGAGCGCGATGTACTCCTCGAAGAACGCGTGCAGTTCGGGCAGCGTGAGCCGGATGCGGCCGCGCGAGTACGGGAAGGCGTCGGCCCACGGGTCCTCGTCCGCGCCGGTCCGCACCTGCGTCTGGGCCTGCGCCTTCTCGAAGAGTTCGAGGTCGGCGGCGTAGGCGTGGTGGTTCAGTTCGTCCATGACGAGCCGCATCTCGGCGCTCTGCCGGCTGCGTGGCGGGAAACGCCGGTCACCGGGCACCGCCCGCCACCAACGCTCCCGGCCGTGACCGTGCGCCTCCGGCTGCTCCTCGACGAAGCCGTACCGGGCGAGTTCACGCAGGTGGTAGCTGGTGGCTCCGGTGTTCAGGCCGAGCTCGCGGGCCAGGCTCGCCGAGGTCGCCGGGCCGTGCAGGGTGAGGTGCTGGAGGACGCGCTGCCGCCGGGGCTGCGCGAGGGCCTTGAGCGTGGCGAGGTCGGAGAGTTCCGTGGAGACATGCGGCGCCTGCGCGGGTGCTGCCTCCTGTGTGCCGGGTTCCTGTGCCATGCGTACACAGTCGTCTGTGCACAGATGCCTGTGCACTGCGGTGACCAGGCGTCTTCTCTCGGGGGTTAACCCCACCCCACCCGGGACAAGTTGCCGTCGCAGCAGACAGGCGCACCAGGGCCGCAGCTCCTACGCCCCCGTGGACCCGTACTCACCCACACATGCGTCCGGGCCCCGAACGCGATCGGCGCCCCCGCGCGTCCACCGTGTTCGGAGCCCGTGACCGGACGACGGCGCGCCCGTGGTTGCGGGACACCGTGTGCTGCTGCTCCGGCGAGGGATCAGGACCCCGCGGACTCAGAACCCCTCGTCCGCGAGCCCTTCCGTGTCCTCGCCCTCTTCCTCCAACGCCTGCCGGACCACCCGCAGGGCCATGCCCTGGGAGTAGCCCTTGCGGGCGAGCATGCCCGCGAGGCGCCGCAGTCGCTTGTCGCGGTCGAGTCCGCGTGTGGAGCGCAGCTTGCGGGCGACCAGCTCCCGCGCGGTCGCCTCCTCCTGGTCGGAGTCGAGCTGTCCGACGGCCTCGTCGATCAGCGTCGGCTCGACGCCCTTGGTCCGCAGCTCCTGGGCGAGGGCTCGTCTGGCCAGTCCCCGGCCGTGGTGCCGGGACTCGACCCAGGCTTCCGCGAAGGCGCTGTCGTTGATCAGCCCGACCTCCTCGAACCGTGACAGGACCTCGTCCGCCATCTCGTCCGGGATCTCGCGCTTGCGCAACGCGTCCGCGAGTTGCTTCCGCGTACGCGCGGTCCCGGTGAGCAGACGCAGACAGATCGCGCGCGCCTGCTCGGCCGGGTCCCTCGGGGCCTCCCGCTTCTCGGCCCTCGACGAGGAGGGGGTGCCTCCGTCCTGCGGGTCGTCGGACGGCTCACCGAAACCGCCACGCCTCCGACGCCCTCGTCCACCTCGCGCTCCGCCCGCACCGCGGCCGGCGCCATCGCCACGCCGGGAGCCTTCGCCCGGCGGGCCGTCACTCCGCCGCGCGCCGAAGGCCGGCGCCCCGCCGCCGTCCGGATCACCGTCGCCCGGATCGTCGCCGAAGAAGCCGTCCCCGCCGTCGAGCCTGTCGTCGGCGGAGCCGTACGAACGGCCGCCGTACCCCCCGGCACCGCCGTACGCCCCGTCCCCGTCTCCGTCCGGGCCGCCGTCGCCCCCGCCGTACCCCTGCCCCGGCCCCGTGGGGGTGGCAGGGGAGGCGTACTCGGCCCAGTCGGTTCGCCGTGTCATGGACTAGCTCTTGGCCGCCGTGGCCCGGGCCTTGGTGGCCTTGGCGGCCGGAGCGGGCACCGCCTTCGCGGCGTCGTCCGGGGCAGCCGAGACCGCGGCGTCCGCGCCCGGCACGACGGTGGGCTCCTCGGTCTTCTTCACACCGACGCCCAGCTTCTCGAGGATCTTCTTCTCGATCTCGTCGGCGAGGTCGGGGTTGTCCTTCAGGAAGTTACGCGCGTTCTCCTTGCCCTGGCCGAGCTGGTCGCCCTCGTACGTGTACCAGGCGCCGGCCTTGCGGACGAAACCGTGCTCCACGCCCATGTCGATCAGGCCGCCCTCGCGGCTGATGCCGTGCCCGTACAGGATGTCGAACTCGGCCTGCTTGAACGGCGGCGCGAC